>CAZRLC010000016.1:0-32741 GCA_964600975.1 uncultured Ruminococcus sp. | reverse complement strand
GCTCCCGAGACATCCGCTCCCGAGACATCCGCTCCCGAGGCATCTTCTGTTGTAGTTCCCTCTGCTTCTGAGGATCCTACAAGCGATACTGATGCTGAGGAAGAGCCCGGCGTTGATGCACCTTCCACAGGTGCAGCTGCATACATCTATGTAGTTCTCGCTGTTCTCACAATGGCTGCTGCTGCAGTTGTTGTTCTCCGCAAGAGAGTTAACGGCTAATTTCAAAAGATAATTTAAAATTTTAATATAATTTTTAATTATTATGCTTTTTCGCCCCTTCGGTAACGAAGGGGCGTTTTTCTATAATGAACAGCTAATAGCAAAGGGTTAAGAAGTTCGAACAATCTGTGGCTGTTTGCTAAGGGGCAGATATTATCCTACAGAATATAAGCATATGTTATCCTCGTAGAAACGACCGTTGGTTACCCCGTAAATCTTTAACTATATTTACTTCCCTCAGAATGACAAACTTACCTCTATATCTCCAATAGGTCAGCAATTCACACAACAAAATCCACATTTCATAAATTCTTCATTGTAATTTAGTTTTATATATAGTATAATACTATCAATGGCTTTTGCCGTGAATCTGTTTTATCAGGAGAATATTATTATGAAAAAACTAATCAAGCTTATATCTACGGTTATGGTTGCACTCCTTATGCTGTGCCTGTCTGTTGCACCTGCTTTTGCAGCAGGAGAAGCTACAGTCAACGGCAATACTGCCTCTGTGGGTAGTACTGTAGAATATACTCTCTCTATTGCCGACTCACATCAGGCTATCTGTGGTATCCACTATGTTATTTTCTTTGATACCGAGGTGCTTGAGCTTAAGAGCTTCAATGCCGATAACGTAGGTGGAACTATCAATGATAATCAGAACGGCGACGGTCAGATTGTTGTTGTAAACGGACTCATTAATGGTGCATCCGGTCTTGCCTGTACAGATAAGACTGTACTTGCAACCGCTACTTTTGAGGTTATCGGTGAGGGCGATACATCTATTGAATATTACATTCCCTATATGTACGATTTTGATATGGTAAATATTTACGATTACACCTTAACCCATGATATTACTGTTGATGGTGAAGATGTTATTGTAGATGAAGCACCTGCTTTGGCAGATGTTTCAACCCTTGATGGCTTTGACGCAGGTGATTTTGAGAACAACCCCGAGGGCACAGGCTCCGGCATTAAACCCGCTGCAACTCAGGCATCCACAAGCTCAAGCTCTTCAGACAATAACAGCGGTTCTAAGGTTGACGGCAAGATAGTTGCCACAATAGTTATCGGTATCGTACTTGTTGTTTGTATTGTAGTGCTTCTTATCGTCAAGAGCAAAAATAGCAAACAGAAGGAATCTGCTGACTGATTTTTCTAAAAATTTACTCAATAGAATATATTCTTACCATATTGTATCCATAAATTACAATGTTTTAACATGGGCGCAAAAAGTCAAATTAACACCTTGATTTTTTGTGCCTTTTAGTTTATAATGTTATTGCCGAAAATTCATTCGGTAGAATAGTACTATTTTATTAGGAGGAATTGAAATGTCCAAAAAAATCATTAGTGTTCTTTTGGTAGCAGTTATGGTACTGGCAATGGGTACTGTAGCATTAGTTTCTGTTTCTGCTGATCTTGCATCTCTTCCCGAGGTTGCAGATGGTTGCTACAGATACTTCTTCTACATGCCTGATCAGTGGCTTAACGAGTACACAGAAGAAACAGGCAACACCGCTGGTATTTACTGGTGGGCAGGTACAGGCGCACACGGTTCTTGGCCTGGTCAGGCAGCTACAAAGGCTGACTACGAGGGCGTTTACTATTGCGACGTTCCTACAGATGTAACATCTGTCGTTTGGAGTAACTTCCTTGACGGCGGTACAGACATCACTAATCCCAAGTATCAGGCTGCTGTTCAGACAAAAAACATCGGTACTGAGTACTACGATCCCGACGAGAGCCCTCTCTATCCTAACGGCACTCCCAACTTCGACGGTATGATCTATGTTACAGACATGGATAAAACAGAAATCAACGACTACAGTGGCAAGATGACATACGCTGGTGAGTGGTACTACTACTACGGCGACGGCAAGTATGGTGTATCTCCTGTAGAGGGTGAAAGCGAAGTTTACACTGACCCCGCAATTAACTGGGATCCCGACCTTACTCTTCCTGAGGATACAGGTTCTGATTTAGTTCCTAATGAAACAGATCCCGTTGCATCCGAGACAGATCCTGTTGCATCCGAGACAGATCCCGTTGCATCCGAGACAGATCCCGTTGTTGATGAAACTGTTGCTACAGAGGACGAGGAGCCTGTTACTGAGGTTCCCGCAGTAGAGCAGAACGTTATCACACTTAACGATGGCGTTGAGTATCCCTTCGTTGTAGGCGATGTTGTTACATACACAGTTGATGTTACAGCTGCTCGTCTCTTCGAGAACATTCAGGCTCTCGTAAACTACGATAGCGAAGTTCTTTCTCTCACAAGAATTTCTTCTGACGATCCCGACGTAGAGGATTGGGAAGTTGAAGGTCCTGCATTCTGTGCAAACCTTGAGGGCGTTATCCTCAATGCAGGTACAGAAGGCGTAGTTAAGTTCAACGCTTCTAAGGTTGCCGGTTACAACTTCAAGGAAGGCGCAAACCTTATCACACTTGAGTTCACAGTTATCGCTGACGCTTCTACTGCTATCGAGCTCGTTATCGATGAGATGACAATTAAGGGCGGCGACGAGTCTTACTTCACAGGTGCTGAGCAGGTTACAACTGAGGGTATCGAGATTGTTTACGGTCTCACAGGTAACACAGTCGTTGAGCCTACTGTTCCCGCAACAACAGAGGCACCTACAACAGTTCCTGCTACAACAGAGGCACCTACAACAGTTCCTGCTACAACAGAGGTACTGCCCACAGAGACTGAGGAACAGCCCACAGAGACTGAGGTTGTAGTTCCCTCTGCTTCTGAGGATCCTACAAGCGATACTGATGCTGAGGAAGAGCCCGGCGTTGATGCACCTTCCACAGGTGCAGCTGCATACATCTATGTAGTTCTCGCTGTTCTCACAATGGCTGCTGGTGCAGTTGTTGTTCTCCGCAAGAGAGTTAACGGCTAATTTTCAGAAATAAAAGGTTAATAAAATAATTAATTCCTAATTAATTATTATGCTTTTTCGCCCCTTCGGTAACGAAGGGGCGTTTTCTGTTATCAGCTAACATAATTGTTTTTTGTTACACATACTATATTACATATAGTCTGTTTGGGAAGGTTTGCTTGTGATGAAAAATAAGTTCAAAGCAGGGGTGTGTATTCTGCTTGGTTTATCTCTTGTTGTTCTTGCAGGTATGTGCTTGTGGACAAGAACCAAAGAAATCAACTTCAGCAAAGATAAGCTGATGTTGGCTGCTGTAGCCTTGACTATGCCCGACTCTGCATTTACTGACAATTCAGAGAGCACCGAGGACGATACCAATACGACAGACGAGACGACAGAAACTACACAACAGACCGCAACCTCCTCGGCGACCTTCGACGAAACTATATATACAGAGGACCCCTCTTTGTATGATGAGGAAAAGCATTACCCGGTAGTTGAAACCTTGTATTCTGAGGGAGAGCTGGGTTATAACGATTTCTTTGTAAAAAACTCTACTTCGTTTAACTTAAACATCAAGGACTATCTAAATAGGAGTCTGGGCTTTGATTTTGAAGATAACAACGAAGTGCAGGTGCTAATTTACCACACGCATACCTCAGAGAGCTACCTTACATATGACGCAGGATATTTTCACGAAAGCTTTTATCCCAGAAGTGAGGATAGCGAGAGGAACATGGTAAGGGTAGGGGAGGCTATCTGCACTTCCCTGAAAAAGGCAGGTATCGGTGTTGTTCACGCTACTGAATCTCACGACAGCCCAGTGTATAGCGGTGCCTATACCCGAAGCAGAGCCACAATAGAGAAATATATGGAACAGTACCCCGGCATCAAGGTAACTATTGATATCCACAGAGACTCCATAAGCTACGGTGCAAACGGAGGCAGGATAAAGCCTACCTTTACCGTAAACGGCAGAAAAGCCGCTCAAATTATGATAATGTCCGGTTATGACGGCAGCGGATACTATGACTTTCCCTTCTGGGAAGAAAATCTCACATTTGCACTTAAGCTTCAGAACACCGCCGAACGGATGTATCCGGGGATGACCCGACCCTTGTATTTTGGGAATTTTGCTTATAATATGAACGTGAATAACGGCTCTCTGCTCATTGAAGTCGGCACAGATGTGAACACCCTGTCCGAAGCTGTATACACAGGGGAATTATTAGGTAATGTTCTGGCAAAGGTATTGCAAAGCGAATAATGTTTTGGTATAATAAAGTGAATAATAGGGAAGTTTTTTCTTGAAGGACTGAAAAAGGTGAAAAAATTATTTTCAATATTAATAATATGCACTGTGCTTATTGTCACAGGAGTCTTTTGTGTAAATGCAGAAACCACCGCCTATGAGGATACTTATGCTAACGAATCCTATGTTGAGGTTACAGAGGCAACAGAATATATTGAGAATACAACCTCGGCAGGGACTGACCCTGTAGAGACTGAGACTGTAACAGATGAAACTGTGGCTCAGTCGGAAACACCGGAAACGAAGCCTCAGCCTACCTATCCCGAGTCTTTGCCTGAGATTGCCTCCAGCGATATTGTTATTCCCGAGGTAATCGGCGACGCTAAGGAAGAAAACGAGCCTGTGCTTTTCTGGGGCTTTGTTGCCTGGATATGTATAGGCGTGGGAGTGGCAGTTATTCTGGCAGTACTCCTTACCACCAAGACCAAAGCCTATCGCGGCGGAGGCAAGAAGCGTTACTCCACAGGAGACAAAATCTCCGGACAAAAACGACTTCTGAACGATAAATACTATAACTCAAAGCGTTAGTAATATGAAAATAGGAAATCTTGAAGTAAAGGGCTATGCTACTCTGGGACCTATGGCCGGTGTGGCAGACAGAGCCTTTCGTGAATTGTGCAAAGACTTTGGTGCCGCTATGACCACTACAGAAATGGTCAGCGCCAAGGGTATATCATATAATAGTAAAAAAAGTGCATCTCTGATGGAGATATCAGATAGAGAGCGACCCTGCGGAGTTCAGCTATTCGGCTGTGAGCCTGATACTATGGCGTATGCCGCTGAGTTTTCTCTCAGATACACCCCCGATTTTATCGACATTAATATGGGTTGTCCCGTTCCTAAGGTCAATTCTATTGGTTGTGGCTGTGCTTTGATGAGTGACCCCGAGCTTTGCGGAAAAATCGTAGAAGCCGTGAAGAAGGCGGTGGACATCCCCGTTACCGTCAAGATTCGCAAGGGCACAGACTCGGAGCATATCAATGCCGTGGAGGTAGCCATAGCCTGTGAGCAAGGCGGAGCCTCAGCGGTGGCGGTTCACGGCAGAACCCGTGAGCAGATGTACAAGCCCGTTGCCGATTGGGACATTATCAAGCAGGTAAAAAATGCAGTCTCAATCCCCGTAATAGGCAACGGAGATGTTTTTACCGCCAAGGATGCCGCAAGGCTTTACGAGGAAACAGGCTGTGACCTTGTTATGGTGGGCAGAGGAGCCTTGGGTAACCCTTGGATATTCTCTCAGATAAATGCCTACCTTTTAGGAGAGGTGCTGATTCCCGAGCCGAGTATGGCACAGAGGCTTGATATAATGCGAAAGCATATCGAGATGCTATGCGAGTACAAGGGCGAAAACACAGGAATGAGAGAAGCCAGAAAGCACGTAGCCTGGTATATCAAGGGCTTTCATAGTGCCGCATCTCTTCGTAACGAAGCAGGTAACCTCCGCACACTGGAGGATTTTTATAAATTGTTAAAACGAGTTGCTTTAACTCAGGAAATATAAGGACAGGAGTATAGAAAATGGAAGTTAGAAAGAACATCGAACTTGTTGCGCAGACAGACAAGGAAGTTGCAGATGCAATGGACACAGAACTTGCAAGACAGTGCCGTAATATTGAGCTTATTGCCAGTGAGAATATTGCTTCTCCTGCAGTAATGGCCGCTATGGGTACCGTGCTGACAAATAAATACGCTGAGGGTTATCCCGGCAAGAGATATTACGGCGGTTGCCAGTGTGTAGACGTTGTAGAGGATATCGCAAGAAGACGTGCCTGTGAGCTTTTCGGCGCAGAACACGCCAACGTTCAGCCTCATTCCGGTTCTCAGGCTAATCTGGCTGTATACTTTGCAGTTATGGAGCCCGGCGACACAGTTATGGGTATGAGCCTTGCAGAGGGTGGCCACCTTACTCACGGCTCACCTGTAAATATGTCAGGCAAAATCTACAACTTCGTACCCTACGGCGTAGACCCCGAGACCCACGTTATTGATTATGACAAGGTGCTGGAACTTGCAAAGGAATGTAAGCCTAAGATTATCGTAGCAGGTGCCTCTGCTTATCCCAGAAGCCTTGACTTCAAGAAGTTCAGAGAAATCGCAGACGAAGTGGGCGCATACCTTATGGTAGATATGGCTCATATTGCAGGACTTGTTGCAGCAGGTGTTCATCCCAATCCTGTTCCTTACAGCGACTTTGTTACATCCACTACTCACAAGACTCTTCGCGGACCCAGAGGCGGACTTATCCTCTGTAAAGAAGAGTACGCAAAGATGATAGACAAAGCTATATTCCCCGGCTCACAGGGAGGTCCTCTGGAGCATATCATTGCTGCTAAGGCTGTTTGCTTTGGTGAGGCTCTGAAGGACGACTTCAAGACCTATGGTGAGAATGTAGTGCGTAACTGTAAGGCTCTTGCAGATGCCCTAATTGAGCGTGGTCACAAGCTTGTCAGCGGTGGTACAGATAACCACCTTCTGCTTCTTGACCTTCGTGATACCGATATCACAGGTAAAGAGCTGGAGGCAAGGCTTGACGAGGTTAACATCACAGTCAACAAGAACACAGTTCCTAACGAACCCAGAAGCCCCTTTGTTACCAGCGGTATCCGTATCGGTACAGCAGCAGTTACAACCCGTGGCTTCGGTGTTGAAGAAATGGTCAAGATTGCCGATTTGATTACAATGGTAATCGAGGACTTCGAGGGCAACAAGGAGAAGTGTATCGCAGAGGTTAAGGCTATCTGCGACAAGTTCCCTCTGTACGCTTAAGCTAAGACTCATATCTTTAGATTAATTGGGAGGCAACAACTATGTCATCACCTCTTGCTGACAGAATCCGTCCCGACTCCCTTGACGATATCGTAGGTCAGGAACACCTCCTGGGAGAGGGCAGACCTCTCAGACGGATTATCGAAAGTGGGGAAGTTCCCAATCTGATATTTTACGGACCCTCAGGCGTGGGAAAAACCACCCTGGCAACCTATATTGCAAAGAAAACCAACAAGACCCTCAAGCGTCTCAACGGCACTACCGCTTCCACAGCGGATATCCGTGGGGTTGTAGAGGAGCTGGACACCTTCGCAGGGCTTGGAGGCATCCTTCTGTATCTGGACGAAATCCAGTATTTTAACAAGAAGCAACAGCAGACCCTGCTTGAGTTTATCGAGGATGGCAGAATAACCCTCGTTGCTTCCACTACAGAGAATCCCTACTTTTATGTATATAATGCAATCCTCTCCAGAAGCACGGTGTTTGAGTTCAAACCCGTAGAGCCAAGGAGTTTAGAACCTGCCATAAGAAGAGCTGTAGACATTCTCTCTGAAGAAAAGGGGATAGAGATAACTGTTTCTGACGAGGCGGTAAGGTATATTGCCGCTTCCTGTGGCGGAGATGTTCGAAAGTCTTTGAACACGGTGGAGCTTTGTGTTATTGCTTCAAAGGAGAAGGATTCCAAAACGGAGATAACCCTCGACCTTGCAAAGGAGCTTTCTCAGAAAAGTGCCTTCAGGTATGACCGCGACGGAGACGAGCATTACGACATAGTTTCTGCTTATCAGAAGAGTATGCGAGGCTCTGACCCTGATGCAGCCCTCCATTATCTGGCACGGCTCTTACAGGCAGGAGATTTACCCTCTGCCTGTAGACGACTTATGGTTTGTGCGTGTGAGGATGTGGGACTTGCTTATCCTCAGATAATTCCCATAGTCAAATCCTGTGTGGATATTGCTCAGGCGGTGGGACTTCCCGAGGCAAGGCTTCCTCTGGCAGATGCGGTTTTGCTTGTGTGCCTTGCACCCAAGTCAAACTCGGGTCACGATGCCATTGCCGCCGCTATGGCAGATGTAGAGGCAGGTAAGTCGGGTCCTGTACCCAGAACCCTTCAGAATAAGCATTTTGATGGTGCAGATAACGAAAATCCGGGACAGTTCTATCAGTATCCCCATATTTTCCCTGACCATTATGTGCCCCAACAGTATCTTCCGGATGTGCTGAAGGATGCTACATATTATAATTTCGGAGATAACAAGAACGAACAGGCGTTCAAGGTATACTGGGAAAAAATAAAAGGAAAATACTCTTAAGTAATATGGATAGGATGAGTTTTCATCCTATCCTTTTTTTATCTTTTTTGAGGTCATAAATGTTGTAGAAAACAATAACTGACAGAGGTTTATCCCGTGAGGATAAATTATGCAAAGACTTATTGCAATTATTTATTATTTTCCGAGAAATCCCATCAATACTGACTTGTAGGAATTACAAAGAGAACTTACTGGATAAAAAAATGCTATGTATCTTGTATAAAAGTGGAATAAAAACATTGTATAGTAATAAATGAGAATTGTTCTTAATAAGAAATATACCATATATTGGATTATGTATAATTTATAATGAACGATAGTATACGGAGAATTAGCTCTGTGTACGAAACATACCTGTAAAGGAGAAAATTATTATGAAGACAAGAAGGTACAGACTGTTATCGCTTGTTTTGGCTCTGCTGGTTGTTATTTCTATGCTGACTGTGGGCGTAGCTGCAACCTTGAGCGTATCGGCGGCAACAGGGGATACGGTTTTCTGCCAGAATGACGCCGGTTGGGGTGAAGTCTACTGCTATATGTGGACAGACGGCGGCGGTGAAAACGCCGGTTGGCCAGGCGTAAAAATGACAGAGGGAGATAATAACCTCTGGTCTTATACCGTAACTGGGGATTGGAACAAGATTATCTTCAATATCGGCAGCAGTCAGAATCAGACCCAGAATATGGATTATCAGGGTCACGGCAGCTGCTACAATAACTCTACACAACAGTGGACAACATTGGAGGTAGAGGAGAACACCACTCCTGTAGAGACTCCCACTACTCCTTCAGTTACAACACCCACTCCCTCAGATTCCTATGTTGTATACTGCCTTAACAGTGCAGGATGGAGTTCTGTCAGCGTGTATATGTGGAATAGCGGCTCAGGTAACAACGCCGGTTGGCCCGGTAAGTCTGCCACACACATCGGCGATGATGTATGGATGCTGGAGTATGACAAGTCCTACCAAAACATTATCTTCAGCAGTAACGGCAATAATCAGACAGGGGACCTTACTCACCCCGGTACAGGTTATATGTACAACAACAAAACAGGTGAGTGGACTTTTTACGATCCCAGTCAGCTTCATATTACAAGCACAACCGCTTCTGTTGATTCACCTCAGTATACAGGTGTTGAAATCCTGCTTTCAGTAGTTGCAGGTGGCGGTGAGGGAGAACTCAGCTACAAAATCACTGTCAATAACACAGTACTCAGCGATTATAGTGCAGATAACACAGTTCTTTGGACTCCTGCCGAAGCAGGAACATATACCATTACCTTCAGCGTTAAGGATTCTGAGGGTAATACCAAGGAACAGACTATGTCCTACACAGTAAAGGATATATCTGCTGAGGTTAAGCCTGTAGTTCAGTCTGTATCCGTAACACCCACAAACTCAGAGAACAATGAGCTCAAAAAGGGTACAGAGGCTACCATTGATGTTACTGCAGGTGGCGGTAATACAGGCACAAAGCTTCTTTTCTACAAGGTTAAGATTACAGACCCCTCAGGACAGATTTGTAATGTTCCTTACTATACAACAAGCGACACCTATAAGTTCACACCTACAGAACTTGGTACCTATGAAATCTCTGTTAGTGTACAGAGCAGCGACAACTCCACAGTAACCCGTACCTATGAGTACGAGTGTGTTAATGAGCTTTCTGCTCCCGGTGTACTCAAGGCTTCTGCTCAGGTTACCGGTGGTCAGACCATAGGCTCTACCGCTTCAATCACAGCTTCTGCTTCAGGCGGTGTTGCACCTTATACATATCAGTTCAAGGTAAACTCTCAGGTTGTTAAGGCTTATTCCTCAACTGCTACTTATTCCTTAGGCTTAAGTGCAGAGGGTAATTATACAGTAGAGATATCCGTCAAGGACAGCGAAGGCACAGTTGCTACTAAGACCTTAATTATAACAGTAGCAGAGGATTCTACCGATGACCCCGTAATTCCTCCCACTACAAAAAATCCTGACAGTGATAATCCCGATGATCCGGACGCTACTGCAAGACCCGAAGAATCCGGTTATCTTAAGGGTGATGCAGACTGCTCAGGAGCAGTAAACGTTAAGGACGTAACTGCTATCCAGAAGCATGTTGCTGATATTGAGTTCCTTTCTGAAGAAGGCAAAGTCAATGCAGATGTTGACGAAAATGAAACTATCAATATTAAGGACGCTACCTCAATCCAGAAGTGGATTGCAGGACTCCTTTCTTGGTAAGGGGGGCGTGAGCTGTGAATAAATTCAAGAGATTATCTGCTCTTGTGTTGGCATTTGTTCTGATAATTTCTATCGGTATTATAGGCATATCCGCCGCTGATGAAGAAACTGCAGAAACTTCTGCCGATACAGGCATCACAGTTTATTTCAAGAGCGAAGACACTGCTCCTTATATCTATTACTGGAATGCACTTCCCAAAAATCTTGAGACCGATTATCCCGGCGTAAAGATGACATTAGATGCTTCTCAGCAGGGCGGTAACTGGTACAAGTACACCTTCGGCACATCCACCAAGATAAACCTTATGTTTACAGACGGTACCGATGAGCTTGAGGGTCAGCTAACCTCCGAACTTACCAGAAATACAGGTGAGTGGTGGTATGCAAACAACAAGTGGTACAGCTACAATCCCGATATCCCCCGTGAGGATAACTCCACCGATATGCGTGAGGATACTATCTACTTTGTAATTACCACACGTTTTTACGATGGCGATACCGGTAACAACGTACATTGTTGGGATGACAGCAAAGCAAACAATCCCGACTCCGACCCTGCATGGCGAGGTGACTTCAAAGGTCTTGCCGAAAAGCTTGATTATATCAAGGCTCTGGGCTTCTCTGCAGTTTGGATTACACCTGTAGTCACCAACGCATCAGGCTACGATTATCACGGCTATCACGCTATGGATTTCTCCACCGTTGATGTCCGTTACGAGTCCTCAGACTTCACATATCAGGACCTTATTGATGCTGCTCACGACAAGGGTATGAAGATTATCCAGGACGTAGTATGGCAACATACAGGTAACTTCGGCGAGAGCTACTTCTGTAATCTTTTCGAGAAGGATTACACCGCTGACCTCAGTAATCTTGAGGAGTCTATGATTCCCACAGACTATCTACTCAACTCCTACGGCTTATCATCTGCTGAGGAATATTGGAGTCAACCTGCACAGACACAGTATGACCAGCGTCTTAACCTGATGAAGAACGTTTCTTATCCGGGTAGTTTGGGTAACTCATCGGATGGATATCCCGATACAAAAGATTACACAATGGACAAGATATCCACAAGTGAAATCTATAATGCAAATAATTACTATCACACAGGATTTTTCCAGAGCCCCAACTGGGACGATTGGACAACAAAGTATTGCCAGATTGCAGGTGACTGTGTAGACCTTAACACAGAGAATCCTGCAGTAGCAAACTACATCGTAGAGGCTTACAGCAACTACCTGGATATGGGTGTTGACGGCTTCCGTGTTGATACAGTCCGCCATATTTCAAGACTTTCTCTGAATATGATGTACAATGATGCTATCAACGAGGCAGCTGCCGCCGCAGGTAACAGCAACTTCTATATGTTCGGCGAGGTTTGTACACGTTATACTCAGGTATGGTATCGTGACCACGCCTGTGAGTCTACTCCCTTCTACACCTGGGCAGAGACAAACTCAAAATATAAAGATTCATGGAACTTTAATGTTGATGCAACTGCAGAAGAAATCAACGAAAATATGAATCTTACCTTTGACCATTGGAAGGAAAACGACAGCACAAGTAATCAGCCTACTTCCGACAATGCCTTTTTAAACGGCATTACATATCACGAGCCTGATTACAGCCTGTTCTCTGGTATGGGTGCTATCGACTTCCAGATGCATTGGTGCTTCAACAATGCAAGTAGTGCTTACGGTATAGCACTTGCTGAGGATAAGTATTTTAACGACTCTACATGGAATGTTGTATATGTTGAGTCTCACGACTATTCTCCCGACTCCAGCCAGAGCACCCGTTACACAGGCGGTACACAGGCTTGGGCAGAGAATCTGAGCCTTATGTTTACCTTCCGTGGAATCCCCTGCCTCTATTACGGCGGCGAGGTCGAATTCCAGAAGGGCGTTACGATGGACGTAGGTCCTAACGCTGCTCTCTCTGAGACAGGTCGAGCCTATTTCGGCGATTATCTGGAGGGAACAGTTTCTGCAACAGACTTCAGCGAATATACCGCTACAGGTAAGATTGCAGATACTCTGAACTCAACTCTTGCTAAGCATATCACAAAGCTCAATGCAGTCCGTCGTGCTATTCCTGCACTTCAGAAGGGTCAGTATACAACAAATAGCAACTATGTATCCGGAAATATGGCTTACATCCGCCGTTATACAGATGCTGCTGAGGGTGTGGACAGTTTGGCACTTGTTACTGTATCAGGTGGTGCAACCTTTAAGAACATCCCCAACGGCAAGTATGTTGACGCTATTACAGGTGATGTTATTAATGTAACAAACGGCACTCTCACAGTTCCCTCTATCGGTACTGCCAATGCAAGAGTATACGTTTGCTGTGCATCAGGCTTTACAGGTATTGACGGTGCAATTGGTGAGACAGGTCTCACATACCTTAAATAATCAAACAATAATTTCAGAATTATAACAGGAGGGAAGGCTATTGAATCGAATTAAATCTATTGCAGCAATCATACTTTGTATTGCTCTGTGCCTTTCTATGGGTGTATATTCCAGTTTTGCTGCCGAGGGAGAAACAGCAGATACGTCTGCTGACACAGGCATCACCGTTCATTTTTACTACGAGGGAGGTACTCCCTACGTTTACTACTGGAATGCTCTTCCTAAAAATTTAGAGACATCCTACCCCGGTGTACAGATGACAAAAGATTCAGCCTCAGGGGATAATTGGTACAAGTATACCTTCTCAAGCTCTACCAAGATAAATCTTATGTTTACGGATGGCACCGCTGAGCTTTCGGGTCAGCTTTCTCCCGAGCTTACTCGTGAAAGCGGTGACTGGTATTACAAGAACAGTCGTTGGAGTAAATCCGCAAACCCCTCTGATACCGAAAGAACAGATTTCCGTGAGGAAACTATCTACTTTGTAATCACCACCCGTTTTTATGACGGAGATACAGGCAACAATGTTCATTGCTGGGAGGACGGCAATGCCAACAACCCCGACTCTGACCCTGCCTGGAGAGGTGATTTCAAAGGACTTGCAGATAAGCTTGATTACATCAAGGCTCTGGGCTTCTCCGCTATATGGATTACCCCTGTAGTTACCAACGCCTCGGGCTACGATTATCACGGCTATCATGCCTTTGATTTCACAACTGTAGATGTCCGCTATGAATCCTCTGATTTTACATATCAGGACCTTATTGATGCCATTCACGAAAAGGGTATGAAGGTTATACAGGACGTAGTATGGAATCATACAGGTAACTTTGGTGAGGCATTCCTGGGTGCAATGTTCACAAAACAGTACAGCTCTGTGCAGGATTTAGGCAGCACAGATTGTATGCAGGTTATTGATGGCTCAGATCTGGATAAATCTTATCCCAACTACGACAGTCTTGACGGCGGTGCTCAGTTCCAGGCTCGACTTGATATACTCAAGAACCTTTCCAACGGCTCCCACGACCCCAACAACTACTACCATAGAGAGAAGAATATGGGCTACGAGTCCTCTATCGAACAGCAGGGCTCTATGGCAGGTGACTGCGTAGACCTTAATACCGAGAATCCCGCAGTCGCAAAATATCTCACAGATACATATCTTGATTATGTAAATATGGGCGTTGATGCTTTCAGATTGGATACAGAGAAGCACATCAACCGCTGGACTCTTAACAGTGCATATTTCCCTGCATTTGAGGGAATAGAAAACTTCTACATCTTCGGCGAGGTATGCTCACGAGTTCGTGAAACCTGGAACCATAACATTCCCTCCAGTTCTCCTGCATTCTTTACATGGAAGGAAACCGAGAGCGAGTGGATAGGTAATTGGAACACCACCAGTCCTACCGCCAATATCCAGACCTCTATTGACCATTATGATGCTCACAGAGACCCCGGCAACAGTCCTACATCCAGTAACGCTTTCCTAAATGGCATTACATATCACACACCCGACTACTCCCGGTCCAACGGCACAGGTGTTATCGACTTCACAATGCATTGGAACTTTGAAAATGCATACAGTGCTGTTCGTGCAGGTTATGCCGAGGACCAGTACATCAACGACTCTACCTGGAATGTAATGTACGTTGACTCTCACGACTATGGTCCCGATGGAATGGAGAAAACAAGATACAGTCAGGGTACACAGGCTTGGGCAGAGAACCTGAACCTTATATTCACCTTCCGTGGAATTCCCTGTATCTATTACGGTACAGAGGTTGAATTTGCAAAGAATCAGCCTATTGATGTAGGTGCAACAGCACCGCTTTCCACCACAGGCCGTGCATATTACGGCGACTACCTACAGGGAACTGTAACTGCTACGGATTTCGGCGAATATACTGCTACAGGTACAGTAGCCCAGACTCTTAACAGCACACTTTCAAAACATTTACAGAAGCTTAACGCTATCCGCCGTGCTATTCCTGCACTTCAGAAGGGTCAGTACACTCACGACGGAAATTATGTGTCAGGCGGAGAAATGTCCTACATCCGCAGATATACAAATAAGGAAGAGGGCATAGACAGCCTCGCACTTGTAACCGTTACCGACGGTGCAACCTTCAAGAACATCCCTAACGGCAAATACATTGATGCAGTTACAGGTGATGTGAAGAATGTAACCAACGGAACACTCACAGTTTCATCTGTTGGTAAGGGTAATATGAGAGTTTACGTCTGCTGTGCATCAGGATTTACAGGCATCGATGGTGCAGTAGGAGAGACAAATCTCACATATCTTAAGTAATATCTGATAAGCGAAGTGGCATCTTTTCAAAAAAAGATGCCACTTTTATCTGCAAAGGAATTATTGCAAATAAAAACAAATTTTTGTACCAATTTTATATAAAAATATTCACTTATTGTATACAAAAAGTATTGCAGTTTTGAAATAATTGTAGTATAATCATTGATGACGAGAAGAATCTCGAACGAATTTTTAGGAGGAAAAACTCATGTTCAAGAAAGTTCTTTGCCTGGCTATGGCTCTTATCATGGTTGCAGGTATGGCTGTTATCGGCGTTTCTGCTGCAGATGACACCAAGATTTATTTCGAAGTTCCTTCCGATTGGAACAACTACACCAACATTTTCTGCCATGTTTGGGAGTACAACGGTAACGACCTCGGTAACTGGCAGAGCAAGGCTGAAAGATGTACTATGGAAGAGGAGCGTCTCTATTCTTACGACCTTTCCAAGGTAGGTGGCCTTGAGGCTGGTAAGTACTATGGCGTTATCTTTAGCGCAGACACAGGTATCCAGACTTATGACCTTCTTATGACAACTGTTTGCTACGGCGACACAGTTTATTGTGACGGCACAAAGTTTGAGAATCCCGCAGACAGCAACAAGACCGCTATCGCAGCATACTGGAGAAACCAGTCTCCTGCACAGTTCGGTCCTATCATGGGTATCACATCCATCGGTAACGTTGTAGGTACATGTATTGCTCCCGGTCAGACAGCTGAGAGCTTGTTCAAGAACTTCATCTTCAATTCCGAGACAAGCGATTACGGTGCAAACTTTACAAGTGCAAAGACATATGCTAACAAGTCTGAGCAGGAAATCATCGATGATACAGCTACAGCTCTTGGTCTTTCTCAGGCACAGGTTAAGGCTATTATCGAGGCTACAGGTCTTACTTATGACTGGGCTATGGAAGAGTCCGAGGCTCCTGAAGTGGCAAATCCCGTAGGTGGTAGCAGCACAGGTTCCGGTACAGGTTCAGGTACAGTTTCCGGCACAGTTTCCACAGGTCAGGAACTCACAATCGTTTACATTGCTATCGCAATGATGATTGCTTCCGCCGGTGTTATCTTCTTCGCTCGTAAGAAGAGAGTTACTGAGTAATCTTATTACTTAATAATTAAAGCTTAGCCTCCCGAATAATCGGGAGGCTTTCTTTATGCTTATATTAGGAAATGTATATGCCAACAAGAAGGTTTTGTGCAAGGTGTACTATTTTGAGTACAAAAGATTGTACAATATACAAACTGTTAAATTTGCACAAAAGTATTGCACAATTAAAAATAATATAGTACAATATAATTGACAAAAGGAAAGGAAATTAATATACAAGCAGAATAGTATAAGGGAAGGAGGAGATTCCGATGATTGAAAGTTTTTCCTGTCCGAATCACGCTTTAGTAGTGATGGCTGATTCGGCAGTAACTTACAGTTGTGTTTTGGGTAGCGTCAGTAGGAACATCTCTTCCGTTTTTTATTTTTAACCTACCGATGTAAAAGTGATTATAGGGCTCGGACAACCTAACAATCCCTTTAATCAAGCTATTAAAGCAAACTGAATCACTGTAAATATATAGCAGTATTCACCGACGGCAGAAATGCTTTCGGATATATAACCAAAAGGTATACGCCAATGTACAGTTAAACTTTTAATCTAAAAATCTTAAAGAAGAGGTACGAGCCAATGTACAACTAAGGTTTTGGTTTTAATCTAAGAAATGCGAGGTACAGGCCAAAGGACAGTTTATAATTTTCAGGTAAGAATATAAACTTTAATTTACGAGGATAAGCCAATGTACAATTAAGATTTAGAATGTAACCAAATCTAAGAAACGCGAGGTACGGTCCAAAAGAAACTTTAGATTTAATAACGAAAAAATAACCCTCCTGCTAAGTCACGCAGGAGGGTATATTTGTGTCTTGTATTAATATGTGTGGTCGCAAATCTCGTTTATCTTATCCCGAAGCTTCAGAAAGTCCTCAAATGCCTCGGGCTTTTTCCTTGGGTCACGGAGTATTGCAGCAGGGTGGAGCATAGGCATCATCAGTACGCCGTTTTTTTCAAAGAAGGTACCGTGTTCCTTGGTAATCTTGATGTCTTCCTTAATGAGTCTTGCGGCGGCGATTCTGCCAAGGCAGACTATAATCTTAGGCTTCATAAGCTGCACCTGATTTCTCAGCCAGTCAAGACAACAGGCTACCTCCTCGGGCTTAGGGTCGCGATTCTGAGGAGGACGGCACTTCACCATATTTGCTATGTAGATGTTCTTGTTTCTGTCCAGGTCTACTGCACAGAGCATTTTGTCCAGAAGCTGACCGGCTCTGCCAACAAAGGGCTTTGCAAGTAAATCCTCGTTCTCTCCGGGACCTTCACCAATGAACATTACCTCAGAATCAACGGAGCCTGTGCCAAACACTACATTTGTTCTGCCTTCACAGAGTCCGCATTTGCGACAGGTAAGACATTGCTCCATCAGGTCGTTCCAGTTATCGTACATAAAAAATCCTCCTTTTAAGAGTATATTATCATAAACTATAGGGATATATTATAAAACAGTTGAAATTTATCCTTTTCGGGTGTAAAATAGGTATATAAATTTAACGATAGGTGGTAATTACAATGAAAGTAATGGTAGAAACTTCTGCTCGTCATATCCATATTACTCAGGATACTCTCGAGACTCTCTTCGGTAAGGGTGCAACACTTACTAACAAGAAGGACCTCTCTCAGCCCGGTCAGTTTGCTTGTGCAGAGAAGGTAACTGTTGTTGGCCCCAAGGGTGAGGTTACAATGTCTGTTCTGGGTCCTGTTCGTCCTGCTAATCAGGTTGAGGTATCCTTCACAGATGCAAGAAAGCTTGGTATGGTTCCTCCTGTTCGTGAGAGTGGTGATGTTCAGGGTGCTCCCGGCTGTAAGCTGGTAGGTCCTATGGGTGAGGTTGACGCATCTGATTGCGTTATCGTTGCAAAGCGTCACATCCATCTCACTCCCGAAGCAGCAGCTGAGTTCGGCGTTGAGGACAAGCAGATAGTATCCGTTAAGGTTGGCGAGAACACAGGCAGAGAGACTGTATTCGGTGACGTTGTAGTACGTGTTAATCCCAACTTCTCTCCTGCAATGCACATCGACACAGACGAAGCTAACGCTGCAGGTCTCGGTGGCACAGTAGACGGTGAAATCATTGTCTGATTAATAGACTGAATTTATCTGAGAGCAGACTCCCTTAATGGAAGTCTGCTGCTTTTTTTTATTTTCTTAAGGTCTTAAAGTTTTCGGTATTACCACACTTAGCAGTGATACCGTCATCAGTATAGAGCAGGTATTCCTCGCCTGTGCCGATAAGCTCAAGTGAAGCTGTATCCAGAGAATCTGTATTCTTCGCAACAGGGCAAAGGGGAATAGCCTTGCCCTTTCGGATGAAGAAGACTATCTGATTCTCGGGAATTTCTACGAAGTGGTGACCTTTTTTCATTTCTTTGAAACTCAGGTTACCCTCAGACATTCTCACCTCAGTCATATCCTCCGGCAGGTATACATATCGTCCGATAGCGTTCTGAGTATAGACAGGGGCTATCATAATCTCGTTACCCACAATAAGCTGGTCCTCGGTGTGCTTTGCTACATTGTCCTCGGGGTATTCAAAGGCAAGGGGCTTGAACATAAGTGTACCCTCAAGAGTAGCTTTCATATATTCGCTGTATAAATAGGGGATAAGCCTGTATCTCAGGTCAATAATATGCTTGAAGTCATCGGTATCCTCAAATTGATAGCACTCCTGAAACCTTGTACCCAGAGCAGAGTGATTTCGCATCAAAGGAGTGAAAATTCCCAGACTTAGCCAACGAAGAAGCAAATCACGGGAAGCTTCGCATCCGAATCCACCCAGGTCGGCACCTACATACATAAAGCCACACATATTAAGTCCCGGAAGTACCCTCAGGTTTGCAAGTATATGAGACCACCAGGAGTGGTTGTCTCCGGTCCAGATTCCTGCGTATCTGTGCATACCGATATAAGAGGCTCTGGAAAACAGCAGGTATCTCTTGTTCGGGTCATTTTCCTTAAGACCTTCGGCGGCACTTCGTGTCATATTGTAGCCGTAGAGATTGTGAACCTCCTTGTGACACATCCTGCCTTGAGGAGTGTTGTGATAGAATCCTCGATAGTCCTCGTCGCAGTTTTGTCTGCTGGAGAAATAGCCCTTAAGGTCGTTGAAGCCATCTAATGTGAGGGTGTCCTCTTTAGCATATTCAGAAATTCTTCTGTGGGCTTCCTCCACACTTTTCTGTGAAAAGAATATAGCAGGTTCGTTCATATCATTCCAGAACCCCTCAATGCCCATATCAGTAAGAATTTTATACTTTTTGCCAAACCAGAGCCGTGCCTCAGGATTGAGAAAATCAGGGAAATGAGTCATACCCGGCCATACACAAGCCTCAAAGGGTTTACCTTCGGCATCAGTACAGAAGTAGCCCTTCTCCACACCTTCCTCGTATACATCGTAACCTTCTTCAATCTTTACACCTGCATCAATAATAGGCACAAGGCGGATGCCCTGCTGACGCATCTCTTTTACAAAATCATCGAAATCGCCAAAGGCTTCGGGATTTATAGTAAAGTCTTTGTAACGCTCCATATAGTCTATGTCAAGATATACTGCATCAAGGGGGATATCGGCATTCTTATAGGAGGCGACAACCTCTCTTACCTTATTTTTGTCCGCATAACTCCAACGGCTCTGAGTATATCCGAAAGCCCACATAGGAGGAATATAGCTTCTGCCGATAGCTTGTCTGAACTCTTTGATGATACTGTAGATATCGTCACCCTTTATAACGTAAACACTCATATCCTTACACTCAGAGCTTACAGTGAGTACATCTCTGTGAGTGAATCCAATGTCAAAGGTAACAGTAGAAGGACAGTCAAAGAAAACACCGAACAGTGCCTCCTCACTGTCAATAACAATAAAGTTGTGAGCACCGTACAGAGAATTTGTTGCCTCGGTATGGTTAGGGTCGTCAGCACAGAAACTTCTGTAGATATAGCCACGCTTGTTGATGCCCCTTACACTTTCGCCCAAGCCGTATATGGCGTCGTTTTCCCTCAACTTCAGGGTGAATGTAAGACCGCCCTCGGTGCTAAGCTCAAAATAGGGAACATCCTCCTCACAGACAGGAACGTGGGCAATTACTGCATCAGTATTGTAGGGACTTCCAAAAAGATACTTATATATCACAAAAAATCTACTCCAATGCTATTAAATACTTGAATTGTTCATAATTATAAGATATAATAATTACTGTAGATGAATTATACCATATTTGCACCCTTGTTACAACTGCAAATAATGTGTAATAAGAGAAAAAAAGGAGAACAGATTATGGAAAACAAAGTTGTGTTATTCGCTGACAGTTCTATTGACCTTACCAAAGAAATTTGTGAAAGATACGATATTCACACAGTTCCCATCCATGTTGTCCTTGACGATAAGGTTTACGAAGACGGTGTGGATATTACCACCGAGGAAATCTTTGACTATTACTACAAGACAAAGAAGCTTCCCAAGACCGCTGCTATCAATGTTGCTGACATTGTGGATGCGTTGAAGCCCTATGTGGATGATGGCTACGAGGTGGTATATATAAGCCTTGGCTCAGCACTTTCCAGCAGTTTTTGTAATAGCTGTCTTGCCAGTGAGGAGCTGGAGGGTAAGGTATATCCTGTTGATTCCTCAAGCCTCAGCACAGGTGCAGGACTTCTGGCTATTGAAGCTGCAGAGCGTATTGCAAAGGGTATGTCTGCAAAGCAGGTTGCCGAGGAGGTAACTGCTCTTAATCAGAACAACCACGCCAGTTTTGTGCTTGATACTCTTGAGTTTCTCCGTGCAGGTGGCAGATGCTCTGCTTTGGCAGCCTTCGGTGCAAATATGCTGGGACTTAAGCCCTCCATTAAGGTTTTCAATGAGCAGCAGGGTGCTATGGGTGTTGGCAAGAAGTATCGCGGTAAGTTTGAGAAGATTGTTATGGAGTATATCGATGATACTCTGGCACAGTACGATAACATCAAGACCGACCGTGCTTTTGTTACCTATTCCTCTATGGATAACGATTTGGACAAAAAGGCACTGGAGTATGTTAAATCCAAGGGGATTTTCAAGGAAGTATTCCTAACCCGTGCCAGTGGTACAATCTCCAGCCATTGCGGACCCAATTGCATCGGCGTTCTCTTTATGACTGAGTAATACTTGATAAATTAACAAAGCCTTCCTGATTATTCAGGAAGGCTTTTACTTTTAACTGAGTGCAACTTTTAGGGTTTCCACATTCTTTGTCATCAGCGACAGATAGGATTCTCCGTTTTGGAAGTCATCTTTTGAGATATTGTGACAGGAGTAAAACGTGCGGATTTGTGCACCTGTTTCCTTTGCAACCGTTGTTGCTATATTATCCGAGCTAAGTTCGATTTTCAGCACAACGGGGATGTTGTCCTCCTTGACCTTGTCGATAAGAGTGGCAAGGGTAGAGGCACTTACCTCTGTATCATCAGAGCAACCGGAAAATGCTGCGTAGTATTCAAGTCCGTATTCCTCGGCAAAGTAGAGAAGAGGAAACCTGTCTGCAAAGACTATTGTGTTTCGCTCAGCGCCCTCTACCACTTGGCGAAAACTAAGGTCCAGTTCCGTGAGCTTTGCGGTGTAGGACTGCAGGTTATCCTTGTAATATTGGCTGTTTTCTTTGTCAAGGAGGCAAAGTGTAGTGCAGATTTCCTCACAAATCTCTATGGCATTGATAGGTGAGGTCCATATATGCTCGTCCACGGTTCCGTGGTAGTGGGAGTCCTCCTCGTGGTCGTGGTCTGCTTCCAAGGTGTCAACACAGTCCATCAGGTAAAGGACTGTCATATCATCATTACCTGAATTTTTAAGCAAATCCTCAACCCAGGTGTCAGACTCTCCGCCTGTGCAGATGAATACATCGCAGTTGCTTATTTCCATAATATCAGAGGCGGTAGGCTCAAAGCTGTGGATTTCGGTACCCGGGGACACAAGCATACTGATATTTGCTTTGTCACCTGCAATTTCTCTGGCAAAGTCATACTGTGGGAATATAGTAGCAACGATGGAAAGCTTGTCCTCGTCGGGAAAGGTAGTATTTATATCACAGGCTGTGCAGGATAAAACAAGCCCCAGCACCATAATCAGCAATATAAAAATAGAAGTAACTCTTTTCATTATCTGCTCCTTTTTCTTGATTTGATTATCTTAACACAGATTAATAAAAAAATAAACAATAATTTATTAAGAAAGATAATCTTCTGCAAGTTCAGGAATGTGTATAGGCTGGGCGCAGTTGGTAGAAATAAGTTCAACAAAAGCTTCAATCACACTCAGCTCGTTAGTCATATTAGTGATTTTGCAGTGTTCATAAGGGTTATTCGAATTCTTGCAACCCTCACTATATACCTCAAGAGAGTATTCTCCTTGATGTTCATAGATTTCATATATTATTTTTGCACTATTATAAATTTTACCGTTTTTCATTTGTATACCTACCATCCGAATTTTTATATGCAAAACATAAATGTTTATTATAAGGGAAAGATAATTTTGAATATATAATAAGGCGGAGAGTCAATGAAACCTGAATCACCTTGGTATAAACACTACGGCAAGGTAAGACAGTCTCTTGAATATTCCCATAGGAGTATAAGCGGTGAGCTTTATGCTGCTGTATCTGAACATACAAAGCAAAAGGCAATTATATACTTCGGTGAGAGCATTACCTACGAAAGACTTTGGTCAAAAATCCTTGAAACTGCAAGAGCGCTTTCCTATATAGGAGTCAAAAGCGGAGACAGGGTGGCGGTGTGCCTTCCTAATATTCCACAGGCGGTATATCTGCTTTACGCCATAGACTATATCGGAGCAGTTGCAAGTTTTATACATCCCTTGTCCTCTGTTGATGAGTTTGAGTATTTTATACAGCAGTTACGTCCTGCCTCGGTAGTAATTCTTGATACTTCCATAGAAGTTTTTGAGAAGGTATTTGAGAAGACAGGTGAGGTAAAGACCCTTGTGACCTCCCCTTTTGATGAGCTGAGTTTTATTAAGCGGAAGTTATATAATACAGCAAAGAAGAAAAGCAAAGCCTCAGACTGCTTTTTATCATTTAATCGTGTAGTTGAAATTTCAAAAAATCATTATATAATTCCAATAGAAAAAAAGGCCTCCGAGGTGGCGGTAATACTTTTTTCCGGTGGCACAACAGGTGTGCCTAAGGGGGTAATGCTTTCCTCATTTGCTTTGAATGCCATGGCGTATCAGACCGTAGAAATGTGCTCAGTATCGCCAAAGGGCAAGTCTATGCTTTCACTGTTGCCTTTGTTTCACGGCTTCGGCTTATGTGTATGTATTCATACGCCACTTATACACGGAGCAACCTGTATTCTGATTCCCAGATTCAAGTCTTCTCAGTGCGGAAAAATCATAAAAAAATACCGTCCCAACTTCATAGCAGGAGTTCCTACAATTTTCGAGGCAATTCTCAGAGAGAAAAACCTAAAAAATGTAAGGCTGACTTTTTTGTCAGGGGTTTTCTCTGGGGGAGATAAGCTTCCCGAAGGACTCAAAGCGAAGTTTGACGGCTATCTTAAGGAAAGGGGAGCCAAGGTCAGAATACGCGAAGGGTATGGGCTAACAGAGTGTGTAACCGCCAGTTGTCTGACTCCTGTTAAGGAGGAACGTATCGGTAGCGTAGGACTTCCTTTTCCTGATACTTTTTATAAAATTTGTGATGTAAAAACAGGGGACTGTCTGAAATCAGGGAATATTGGCGAAATTTGTATCTCCGGTCCCACCCTTATGACAGGCTACCTTAATAATCCTGAGGAAACCGCCTATGCACTCAGACTCCACAGTGACGGACGTATATGGCTTCATACAGGGGATGCAGGATATATAGACAAAGAGGGCTTTGTATACTTTACCGAGCGAATTAAAAGAATAATCGTCAGTAGCGGATACAATGTGTACCCAAGTGTTCTTGAGAAAATTCTGCTGAAATGCCCCTTGGTGAAGGAATGTTGTGTAGTAGGGGTTGAGGATAACTACAGGGTAGAAAAGGTCAAGGCTTTTATCGTCCCTCAAAAAAGCAACGAGTCACACAACAGTATAATTAAAAGATTGAGAAGCTATTGCACAGCACATATATCAAAGTACGCTGTGCCCCGAGAGATAGAAATTGTAGACACCTTGCCTCGGACTAACATAGGCAAGGTGTCGTATATTTCTTTGAGTAAATAAGATTATTTTGTGTGTGCCATTTTATGAACTTCCTTGATATAAGCAAGATCATCAGAGTTAATTCTCTTGATTTCCTGATACTGTTTTTTAAGTGCTTCAGGCTTACAGAACAGGGTGTAAAAGACTCTTTCTACCCAAAAAACAGGGAGCAGAATAGGAACTTTATTTAATATGGGATGCTTCTTGCTCATAACCTTAACGCCGGGAAACCAGTTTCCCAGGAAGTAATTTATTTTGTCAAAGGAGGTAAATGATGAAGAATGGTCCTTTGAGTGACGAGATAGCCTTTTTAACTCGTTAATTCCGTGTTCTCCGCTTAGAAGAATATGTTCAGCCAGATTTTCGTATTTGCCATAGAGAGGCTTTCCCTCAAGGAAGCACTGAACCAGTATGGACATATTGTTATAAAAATCTAAGATACCGTATTTTTCGAGAATACTGCGAACAAAAGCCATATCTATATTAGGATGTGTTCTCTCAAACACATACAGGTCACAGAAAAGCCTCAGACCGCAGCCCTCTGCTACAAAATGCTTGTACAGATGTGTAACCAGATGCAAGTAAAAGTATTCGTCGTTAAATATCAGTCCTCTTCCAAGAGGGTCGGGGATTGCTTTATCAAAGGGGTTTGCAAACATCTCAAAAAACTCAGAATCATCAGCAGTTATTTGAGAATGTAATTCATAAAAGAAAAATTTATCCTTGCAATATTCATCGTGATAATCAATGAAGGTATCTAACTCATATCCCAATTCTTCCATAAAAGCACCGCAACGAGCACGGTCTTCCTTACTCATACAGATGTCTACATCTGAAGAGGTTCTCATATGGGGGAGGGGATAATAATTCTTAAGGGATATACCCTTAAGCTTAATAATCTCTACACCTTCATTATCAAGCACGTCAAAAACACGGTGAAACTCTAACTCTTGTCTTGCTTCACGGGCTATAAGACGATTGCATTGGTGGTCGATTTTCTTTAAGTATTCTTCCGGAACCTGAATGTAAGAAAGAGAAGGCCGGACAATAGCCAGTACGTTATGATGATTGGCAATATGAAAGAACAAATTCCAGTCGAAATTATCCCAAGGTTTATCGGGTTCGGTTCCCCTGATGCTGTGACCCATAAGTGAGCTCACATATATTCCGTATTTCACCAACTCTGGATGTTTCATATATTAACCCCTTTGTTACTTGAATAAAAAGAGTATATCACAGCGTTTTAATTAAATCAATTAATAATATAAAAAATGTCATAAAAAATTAAAAATCGACAAAATATTAATAAATAACACAAAGAAAAGTCCCCAAGCTTGTGGGGACTTTTGCTAAGTTATATTTATTTACTCAGAGGCTTGTTTACAGGAGCAGTAACCTCAAGTCCTGCAAGGTGTTTCTGAATTATGGTTGCATCAATAATATTAACTGTGCCGTTCTGATTTGCATCGGCACATTCAAGGGCAAGACCCTCAAGAGCCTCAAGCTCTGCCAGATGCTTCTGAATCAGAGTTACATCCTTTACATTAACTTTAAGGCTAAGATCGGCGTCGCCAACGATAGCCTCCTCGGGAGTAACAACAGGAACATAAGAGCCGATAAACTGAGCACTCAGCCAGGCAACACGGGTATTGAGCCAATCAATTGTGTAGTTGTACTCGCCTTCAAAGGTGCTTATATCATAGGTTGTGACTTCATCTGCCTCTATAAACTCTCCGGTTGTGCTGTTATAGGTGCCGGTCAGCAGATTTGAGTGGTCACAAATCCAGTCGCCGGTGTTAATAAGCCATCCGGAGGTGTAGTTCATCCGTGCAGAATCCTTCAGCAAGTTATAGTAAACATCAGATGAATAAAGCTCACCCTCGGTTACGTTTTCGCTGTTGAAGGTCTCGATTGCAGGAACAAACTCATTGAACCATACCTGAGCCGCATAGTCCATAACTGTACTGTTACGTGCAGCGTAGCCAAGAATTGTGTACTTTGAGCTCTTGTTGTTAGAGGGACCGGGCTTGAATTTTACCCACCAACCTGTGGGCTCCTCATAGTCCTCTACACCCATACTCCTCAGGTCTCTTTCTATACCTGTGGCGTTACCCAGAGAGTTGTCGTAGTCCCATACAGGAGAGCCAAAGAACTTCCAGTTACCATCTGCGTCTTGCTTGTATACAAAGTAAAGTGAAGATACACCAACGTCCCAGTTCTTGGATAACTCATTTATAAGCATAATCTTTGTCAGAGAGTCCAAATCCACCAGCTCTGTCATATTGTCAGAGTTAGTGCGGATAGCGGTGTACATAGCATCAAACTTGGTTTTCGCAATCTGCAGAACCTCGTCGTAATAGGGGTCGCCCTCGTCAAGCTCGGGCCCTTTAAGAGTCAGCTTACAACGGGCGGCGGAGGTCTGTATCCAATAGTCTCCGCTTCCTGCTGAGGCATCTACCTCACAAATAAAGGGAAACTCCTCTTTTAGGGTGCCGTCGTCGTTTAAGTGGGTATCGTCGTCAATTTCGGGAACAAGATTATTCTTGCCGATGTCAACCTTTTGTGTAACCTGATAAGAGCCTAAGTACTCGCCGTTCATATACAGGTCAACAAATCTGGAGTCGGAGGCATAGGGCATACCTACTGCATCGGACAAATCCTGAAGAAAGCGGTTTCTTACAAGGGAAGCATCCTGATAGTTAGCAAGTAAGGAAAGCTTCTTTGTTTTTTCCATTCCGTCAATGGATACAGCACTATCGTAGGTTACGTTAAAGGGCTTTTTCTCTTTGAGCCAGGTGGTGTTGCCTCTGCCCTTGATTTTCTTTATAGGTGTGTTGTCCACGTTACCCTCGTCATCAACAATAGCGCCTGTAGCCTTGGCGTCGTTTTCCTTGTTCTCAGATAAGTAGCTGAGCAGGTCTGTACCTTCGCCGTCAGCGTCAGGGTTGTTAATGAAGATTGCTGCCTCAGCAGAGGAATGCATAAATATAAGTGTGTAGATTTCCTCGCCAACAGTAACCTCGTACTCAGTATTGGTTTCGTAGGGGACTGCAGCGGTTGTATCGGGATTAACAGTAACATCTCCAATGGTTACAGGGACAGAATAAGAGTTGTAGATTACAACCTCTTCTGCATCTGTACCGGAAGGCAGGAAAAAGTACTTTTCCTCAGAAAGTCCTTCACCCTCAACCAGTCCCAGCTCCTTCATATCCTCGTCGGTATAGTCACGGTAGCTGTCGGCATTCTGCCAATAATGCCAGGCTTCTGTCTCCTGAAAATCAGATACTGCGTGAATGTAGAGCTTGTCGGGCAGAAAACTTCCGGGCATTTCTACAACCTCGGCAGATGCTCCGAAGGACATAACTCCTGTGCTTAAGAGCATAAGTGCACACAGAGTAATGCTTAAGATTCTTTTCATCATATGACGCCTCCTTAAATGTTAATTTTTGTTTTTACAATATAAATATATCACACCATTATCTGCAAGGTCAATGAAAATTATGTTAACTTAATTTATATTGCAACTTTGGTGTTGGCGTGGTATACTTACAGTATATAAATATTCCATTTCAGAAAGGACGTTTTTAATGTTTCTTTATGATAAAGCAGTAGTTCGTGAGGATATGCAGGAGCTCACCCACAGAGCCTATATTCCCTTTGAAAAGCTTCGGGATAAAGCGGTTCTGATTACAGGTGCTACAGGTATGCTTGCTTACTATTTTACTATGGCACTTATGCATCTGAACAAAACAGAGAACTACAATATCAAGGTTGTAGCCCTTGTTCGCAATGCAAAGAAGGCAGAGGCTAAGTTCTCGGGCTTTATGAATTCCCCCAACTTTGTATTGCTTTCACAGGATGTTTGCTCTCCTATTAATTATGAGGGTGATGTGGATTATATTTTCCACGCCGCAGGTGCAGCCAGTCCCTATTTTATCAAGAACGACCCCACAGGCATCATTGCCGCTAACACTCAAGGTACAGTCAACGTTCTTGAACTTGCAAAGGAGAAGAAAGTTACTAACGTTATCTATCCTTCCACTCGCGAGATTTATGGTAAGGTTGAGGGTGTAGAATTTATCAAGGAATCCGATATGGGAGTTTTCGACCCTCTGGAGGCACGTTCTTGCTATCCTGAGAGTAAGCGTATTGCAGAGACTATTCTCAAGAGCTATCAGGTGCAGTATGGTGTGCCCTTTACTGCTGTCCGTATTGCTCATTCCTATGGTCCCGGTATGATCATAGACGGTGACGGCAGAGTAATGGCAGACTTTATTGGCGATGTGGTCAACTCCAGAAACATCGTGCTCAAAAGCGAAGGTCTGGCACTGAGAGCTTTCTGCTATATCACCGACGCTGTAGCAGCAATTTTCCTTGCTATGCTTTGCGGTGAGGTTGGCGAGGCATATAACCTTGCAAACGAAACCGAGCCTACGGCTATCCGTGATGTAGCCCGGATGTTGGTGGAATTGTTCCCTGAAAGAAATATCAAGGTTATCTTTGATATAGCCGAAAACACAGGTGCCTACTGTGCTTATGCAAGGGTAGGACTGGATACCTCCAAGCTGGAGGCTTTGGGCTGGAAACCTCAGGTGAAACTTTTAGACGGACTTAAGAGAACCGTAATCAGCTTTGACTGATAAGTAATATAGTAAAAACCAAGTATAAAAATTAACGAGTCGCTTTCTTTTGAAAACGACTCGTTTTTTTATTCTTCGTTATTCAGCTCATTTTCTTCAGATTCCTCGGTCAGTTCTGTAACATATCCGCAAACATTATAGCGGTGACTATGCTTTCTGATGATTTTAGGTTGATAATCCTCCATAGTGCAACCCTCGAATATAATGCCTTCTTTGCTGACAGAGTGGCATACTCTCTTGTTGACAGGAGGAAGCTCCATATATTCTCCGAACATATGGGTCAGGAGCTTTTCGTACTCGGAAGGAGCGCGGAAAGTACAACCCTCAAATTCGATATCAACACCATCGCCCCACCACTCAGCAGGAGCAACCTCTGCGGGATGACCGTGGAAGCCTGTCAGGGAGGCAAGGTAATTCTTCTGTGACATAGCGTTGGATATTTTTCCCAACATAACTCTCAGCCAAAGGAGAAAGCTCTTGGGAAAGATAGCCTGACAAAAGCGGAAGAATATAATCTTCGGTAGGGAAGCCTTCTTGTACAGGGGCTCACCGGTTTTGGATTTGGAGCATATAAGTCCGATAAGACAGGCAAAACCTCTGAAGAAGAACTTCTGAAGTGCTTCGCTATCGGGGATGTAATCCAAGGGGAATATATCTATAAAAATACCCTTGTGCAGAGTTGTGTGCTCGAATTTCTTCTCACCAAAATAGGTTCCTGTTCTGCGGAGTTTGGCATAGTAGAAGTAGCATCCCTTGTCTGTACCCTTGGTCTGCATAAACAGGTCCTCGGGGAATTCATCCTTGGCAATTTCCATCAGCTTGTCAAAGTCTTTTCTGGGCATAGAGATGTCAATGTCGTCGTCCCAGGGAATAAAGCCCTTGTGTCTGACAGCACCGATAAGCGTACCGCCTACCACATAATATTTCAGGTTGTGTTTGCGACAAACTCGGTCTACTTCCTTAAGAATATCCAATTCAGCAAGTTGAAGCTGTCTGAGGATTTTCTTTTTCTCAATGGCTTCCTCTAAATTTATACTCAGGTTTTCCTGAATAAGAGCCTCTAACTCCTCCTTGGATACGCCTTCATCAAGAGATGCAGAGATTATCTCTGTGGCAGAAACAGCGGCTTTATTGATAAGAGATTCCAGATTAACATTTTCAGTGTAAGGCATCAGGTCAACTCCTTATATTTTGAAAAGTATTATACGAAATAATTGCTCAAACTCGTATCATTATACACGAAAATCAATCATTATTCAATATTTTTCGCGGATTTTGGAGTTTTTACCATTGTTACAGTTAAGGCTTTTCATATATTGTGCATTTTTACAGTTGGAATTTTTGATTAATTAATATTTCCTGTGTACTCAATTAAATGTGAATATCTGCACCTGTGTGTGTCAATAATACAATCGGAGGTGCTGATTGTATGAGAAGATACAGTTATAAAAAGGATAAGAAATCCAGAAAGGAAAAAATAGGTTTTCTGACTGCTTTTTCTATATGTCTGGTGGCGGTTGCCCTGGCACTCTGGTCAACATATGCAAGTATCGGAGATTTTGAGAATAGTAATGTAACAGAGCCAACCTATATAGCTACTTTAAGTCCCACAGAGCAGGTGGATAATCAGATTACAGGAGTTACTGTTACCGAGGAGTGTACAGAGGCTCCGACAGAGGCAACCACAGAGCCCGAAACAGACTACACCGAGCCCACAGAGGAAGTGGTCTTATATACAGGTGACAGTGATAGCCTCCAAACTATTTTGCAGGTATCTGCAAGTCTGGGATATCCGGTGCGTTCAGGCGAGATTCTTAAGGAATACTCTGAGGAAGCTGTTTACAGTAAAACAATGTGCGATTATCGTGCCCACACAGGTGTGGATTTTGTGGCAGATATCGGTGAGAATGTGCTATCTATGTCTGACGGCGTTGTAGAAGAGATTTATTCAGATAGTATGTATGGCAATGTTATTGTGGTTAAAAACGGAAACTTCTCTGTTTACTACTGCGGAGTGTCAGAGACTATGTATTGTGTTGAGGGAACGACGGTTTCCAAGGGCGATATTATCGGCAAGGTAGGAACCATCCCCTCAGAGAGCAGTGATGAAATGCATCTGCATGTTGAGGTCAGAGTAGGGGATGTAACCATTGACCCCTTGACCGTAATCGGTAGCAATCAATAATAATATACCTGCCCCCGTTTCGTTTCAGGGGCAAAATTAAACCCACCGACAAATCTGTTTACAGTCGGTGGGTTTATTCTTTAACCTTGTTTAATTTTTACATATGCTTCAATCAGCTCAACTGCCTGTTCAAGGCTAAGCTTTGAGCTGTCAATACATAAATCGTAATTTTGTGCATAGCCCCATTTCTGTCCTGAGTAGAAGCTGTAGTAGTTGGCTCTCACCTTATCTGTTTTGTTTACAATTTGCTCAGCTCTGCCCTTGGCAACATTGTGAATGGAGATGGCTCTTTGCTTACGGTAATCCATATTAGCGTGAATAAATATGTTAACACAGTCATCTCTGTCCTTGAGCACATAGTCTGCACACCTGCCTACAATTACGCAGGAGCCCTGTTCTGCCAGTTTCTTAATAATCTGATGCTGAAGAAGATAGAGTCTGTCGTTTACAGGCAGGTCTCCTGTGGAGTTAAAACTGCTTCCGAAGCTGTACAGTCCCATAGATAAGGAGTATAGAAGACTGTTGGCGGCTCGTTCATCAACGTTATTGAATACATCGGCATCCATACCGCTTTCTTTGGCGGCCATGGAAATAAGCTCTTTATCGTAATAGGGGATACCCAGCTTCTTAGCCAGAGCTTCACCTATCTCTCTTCCACCGCTTCCGAATTGTCTGCCGATTGTAATAATGCACTTCTTCATTTGGTTACCTCCCTATATAAAAGGATATATACTATATATAATATATTAACATAATAAAACATTAATAATCAATATGAAATTTTAATTAATAAGTAGTTTTTTTCGTTTGTGAAAGTTGAATAAAAAAATCGCCGTTACATCGGATAAAAAAGAGGAGTTGATGATTTTGAAAAAAACACTTGAAATTCTTAAATTTGTGTGTATAATAAATCGTGCTCTTGTAAATACTAAAGAGCGTTGATACTCTACAGGATGAATAATTTGCCGGGTATATTTTCGGTGGATTGGCTGATGCTTAAACCTTCCGAAAACTTTTTCAAAAAAATTGAAAAAAGTGCTTGACATTTTAAGTCCAATGTAGTAGAATATCTCTTGCACCACGAAAAACGGAGGCGGTTTCGCCGATATTTTGACTGGTCAAAAGGACATTGAAAATTGAACAACAAAGAAATGAGAACCCGTAATTTTTTTGAGGA
>CAZRLC010000015.1:27525-33302 GCA_964600975.1 uncultured Ruminococcus sp. | reverse complement strand
TCAAAGGCTTAAATACAAATGAAAGGGTAATGGGTACTGTCATCAGAATCACCCCCACAGAGGTACAGGTTGATGTCGGTAGAAAACAGGCAGGTTTTATTCCTGCTGAGGAGCTTTCTTTTGGTCCTGTTGGCGATCCTAACGAGTTCGTTAAGGTTGGCGATGAGATTGAACTTCTCATTATGAAGACCAATGACCAGGAAGGTACAATTATGCTTTCTAAGCGTAGAGTAGACGCTAAGAAGGATTGGGATCAGCTTGAGAAACTTGCTGAGGAGAATGCAGTTCTCACAGGCGAGGTTGTAGAGGTTGTAAACGGTGGCGTTATTGTATTTGCACTTAACAACCGTATCTTCATCCCTGCTTCTCAGGCATCTATCGTTCGTATGGACGATCTCACTCCTCTTCTTCATACAGAGGTAGAGTTCAGACTTCTTGAGGTTTCCCAGCGTGGCAGACGCAAGAAGGTAGTTGGCTCTATCAAGAGCGTTCTCAGAGACCAGCGTAGCGAGTTTAAGGCTGCATTCTGGGAGGCAATCGAGATTGGCAAGACCTACACAGGTACTGTTAAGTCTCTTACAAATTACGGTGCATTCGTAGACCTGGGCGGCGTATTCGGTATGATTCACATCTCTGAGCTCAGCTGGTCCAGAATCAAGCATCCCTCTGAGATTGTTAACGTTGGCGATACAATCGAAGTATTCGTTAAGGATTTCAACACAGAAACAAACAAGATTTCTCTCGGCTACAAGAAGGCAGAGGACAATCCTTGGGAGATTCTTAAGAATCAGTATCCTGTTGATACAGTTTGCACAGTTAAGATTGCAGGTATCACTACCTTCGGTGCATTCGCAACTATCATCCCCGGTATCGACGGTCTCATTCACATCTCTCAGCTTTCCAACCAGCACGTTGAGAAACCCCAGGATGTTGTAAATGTTGGCGATGAGCTTGAGGCAAAGATTGTTGCTATCGACTTCGAGAAGAAGCGTGTTAGCCTTTCTGTAAGAGCTCTTCTTCCTGAGGTAGAGGCTACAGAGGAAGTTGTAGCTGATGAAGTTGTTGCTACAACAGAAGAGACAGCTCCCGTTGAGGAAGCTGTAGCAGAGGAAGCTCCTGTAGAGGAAGCAACCGAGGAATAATTTATCAAAAATCAGGCATCCTCTACGGAGGGTGCCTTTTTGTTACACAGAGGTGTTTTTTATGGCTGATATTAATAAAATTAAGAGTGATGTATCATCTGTTCTGGAGGAACTTCTGGAGAGAGCAAAGCTTACCGAGGGTTCTGTTTTTGTGCTGGGATGTTCATCAAGTGAAATCTGTGGCAATACTATCGGCACCGCTTCAAGTGCTGATGCCGCAAAGGCTGTGTATGATATACTTCTTCCCGAGCTTTGTGAGAGAGGCATATATTTAGCCGCCCAGTGTTGTGAGCATCTCAACCGTGCTTTAGTTGTAGAGCGTTGTGTAGCAAAAGCACAGAATCTTGATATTGTTAATGTTATCCCACACGCTCACGCCGGTGGTGCAAGTGCTACGTTGGCTTATTCCTTATTCAACGACCCTGTTGTTGTTGAGAGTATCCGTGCCGATGCAGGTATGGATATTGGCGGCACCCTTATCGGTATGCATCTTAAACCTACTGCTGTCCCTGTAAAAACTCAGACAAGAACCATAGGTGATGCCATTGTAATCTGTGCTCGTACCAGACCTAAGTTCGTAGGTGGCGAAAGAGCTGTTTATAACCAAGAATTAATGTGAGGTGTACTATGACTGCTAAAGAAGAATTTATTCGTATATTTACAGAAAATGTTCACAGACAAGGCTCCAAAGAGCTTCTTGCATGGCTTCAGAATACAGATTTTTTCACAGCACCTGCCAGTACTAAATACCATTGTGCATGTGAAAACGGACTGGTAATGCACTCTGTCAGCGTGTTTAATACAATGATGGAAAAGCATTTTGAAGAGGGTGTAGATTCAGTAGAGAGCTTTGCTATTACCGCCTTGCTTCACGATGTCTGCAAGGCAGAATTTTACAAGATATCAAGTCGTAATGTGAAGAACGAACTTACAGGTCAGTGGGAAAAGCAACCTTTCTATTCAATAGAGGATAAATTTCCCTTCGGTCACGGCGAAAAGTCCGTATTCCTTATCGAGCGTTTTATGAAACTTCATCTGGATGAGGCTATGGCTATTCGTTGGCATATGGGAAGCTTCGATGACAGCCAGGGCTATACAATCAGTCAGGCATACGAAAAATACCCCCTTGCAGTTAAACTTCACCTTGCTGATCTGGAGTCTACATATCTTCGCGAAAAGGGCACTTCAGCAGTTAACAATTAACAAATAGTGAGGTATTGCAATGCTTTATATCGAAGCAGTTTCAAGAGCACAGGAGCTTCGCTCTCTTATTGAATATCATAACGACAGATATTATAATCAGGATAATCCGGAAATATCTGACTTTGAATACGATATGCTCCTGCGTGAGCTTGAAAATATCGAGGAAGAATTCCCCGAACTTAAAACCCCCGATTCGCCCACATCTCATGTTGGCGGTAACAGAAATAAAAAGTTTTCTCCTGTAACACACAGGGTGCCAATGGAGAGCCTCCACGATGCCTTCTCATATGATGAGCTTCGCGATTTTGACCGCAAGGTAAGAGAAGCGGTATCAGCTCCCACATATATTGTTGAGCCTAAATTTGACGGCTTATCCGTTTCCTGTGAGTACAGAAACGGCGTTTTCTATCGTGGTTCAACCCGAGGTGACGGACTTGTTGGTGAGGATGTTACAGAGAATCTGATGACAATTGACTCCCTGCCAAAGGTTATCGAGAATGCTCCAGAGTATTTGGAGGTCAGAGGCGAGGTTTATATGTCCTTCTCTACCTTTGAACGTCTGGTTGAGGAGCAGCTTGATAATGACGAGAAACCTTTCAAAAACCCCAGAAATGCCGCTGCAGGTTCCCTCAGGCAAAAGGACAGTAACATTACCAGGAAACGCTCCCTTGATATATTCATATTCAATATTCAGCAGGTAACAGGTGCAGATGTTTCCTCTCACAAGCAGTCTCTGGATTACCTAAGTGAACTTGGTTTTCCTACCGCCCCTTTTTACAACACATTCACAGATATTGAGGATGTTATAATTGAGATTGAGCGTATAGGTAATATGCGTGGTGAATTTGAATTCGGCATTGACGGAGCTGTTGTCAAGGTCAACGATTTTGACCATAGAAAGCTCTTAGGCAGTACCGCCAAATTTCCCAGGTGGGCAGAGGCTTACAAATTTCCGCCCGAGGAGAAGCCCACCCGACTTCTTGATATAGAGATTAACGTTGGCCGTACAGGTGCTATTACACCTGTGGGAATTTTTGAGCCTGTATTTCTGGCGGGTACTACTGTTTCCCGAGCAACTCTTCATAACGAGGACTTTATCCGAGAGAAGGGTATCTGTATCGGAGATACTGTTATTATCAGAAAAGCCGGAGAGATTATCCCCGAGGTCGTCTCTGTTTCTGAGCATAACCCAAGCTCCGTTGAATACAAATTCCCCGAGTTTTGCCCCTCTTGCGGCAGTTCTCTTGTACGCGAAGAGGACGAAGCAGCCCTTCGCTGTACCAACACCGATTGTCCTGCTCAGCTTATGCGTCATCTTATCCATTTTGTATCCCGTGATGCAATGGATATCGACGGAATGGGTCCTGCTGTACTCGAACAGCTTGTAAACGCTGAACTTATCAATTCTCCCGTGGATATCTACAGACTCAAAGCAGAGGATATCTCTTCTCTTGACAGGATGGGAGATAAGTCTGCAAGTAATCTGATAACCGCTATAAATAACTCCAAGTCCCGTGAGCTTCATCGTCTTGTGTTTGCTCTCGGAATCCGACATATCGGGCTTAAAGCTGCAAAACTTCTCTGTGAGCAGTTCCCGACAATAGAGGATATCCTTAATGCTAATGCAGAGGACTTTATGCAAATAGAAGGCTTTGGCGAAATAATGGCACAGAGTACCGAGAATTATTTCTCACTTGAAGGTACCCACACACTTATTTTAGAACTTAAGGAAGCGGGACTTCAGATGACAAGCGGTAAGAAAAACCTATCTTCATCTTTATTTGCGGGTAAAACCTTTGTTTTAACAGGTACCCTTCCAACCTTCACCCGTACAGATGCGTCTGCTTTAATAGAGGCAAACGGCGGTAAGGTGTCATCCTCTGTATCCAAGAAAACATCCTATGTATTAGCAGGTGAGGAAGCAGGTAGCAAACTTACCAAAGCACAGTCTCTTGGTGTAACCGTTATTTCAGAGGAAGACCTTCTGTCTATGATAGAAAATGATAGTCTTATATAGGTGATAATATGAGTGATAAAAGATTTGAGAAAATTTATTCCCAGGGAATGGGAAGTATAGAAATCTGGGTGGATAGAGAAACAGGTGTTAATTATCTGTTTAATCACTCAGGTTATGCAGGTGGGCTTTCTGTTCTTCTTGATAGAGAGGGTAAACCTGTTATTACTCCTATAGTAAAATAATATTCTTTTTAAGCCTGAGGCTATTTGCCTCGGGCTTATTTTTATGGGACAGCCTGTCATAACTTACATGCGATTTACATATAGGTTATTGAAAGGATGATATACAGTGACGGACGCAATAAGCAAAAAAGAAATAGACAGTGTTTTAAGAGTTATACCCCTGCATTTAAGACAAAAAATACTGACTGCGGCAGATACCCAATGGCACAGAGTTCGAGATATAGTTCTGCGTACAGGCAGACCCCTTTGTATAAGCTTTGATACGGAAATTATGTTTTTAACCGATAAGGGCACCTTATCTTCTGAATATAGTAAAAATAATCTTTATCTATGTACATTAAAGGACGTTAACGAATGTTTTAACGCAGTCTGCGGTTATTCGGTATATACCCATATGAACGAGATAATAGAGGGCTTTGTAACCATAAAGGGAGGTCATAGAGTCTCAATATGCGGTACCGCTGTAGTTAATAATCAGACAATAACAAATATAAGAGATATATCGTCTCTTTCTTTGAGAATATCTCGGCAGGTAATAGGCTGTGGTCAATGTATTGCTACCATTTTTTCTAATATTCGAGGTGGGCTTTTGATTTGCGGAAGTCCTTGTAGCGGAAAAACAACTATAATTCGGGACGTAGCCCGTATTATTTCATCCGAGCAAGGTCTGCGTACATCTCTTATAGATTCAAGAGGAGAACTTGCCTCCTCAATCGGCGGAATACCTATGAACGACGTAGGATATAGTGATGTATACGACAGTTATCCTCGTAACGTGGGAATCGAACAAGCCCTCAGAACTATGTCGCCACAGGTCATAATATGTGACGAAATCGGTTCGGATAGTGACTGTAACGCCATAGACTCAGGTATAAACAGCGGAGTTCGTTTTATTGCTACAACCCACGCCTCAGATGTTTCTGAGCTTAAGCAAAAAGAGAATGTTATGAAGCTTATCAGACAGGGTGCTTTTGAGAATATAGCCTTCTTACAAGGTCGTAGTAACCCTGGTATTGTTTCAAAAATTTATCCAGATAGGGTGATATTAAGTGATTAAATTAGTGCTTAGCATCATTCTGATTATCGCCTCTTTTCTCATAGGCAACAGCTTTTCCGTAAGGCTAATATCCAGAAGGAAAACTCTGACAGAAATAGTAGAGGCAATGAGCAAAATCAAGACTATGATTTGCTTTGGTAATATGGATGTGTTCTCTGTTATTTCTCAAACCTTCG
>CAZRLC010000015.1:0-27425 GCA_964600975.1 uncultured Ruminococcus sp. | reverse complement strand
ACTATGATTTGCTTTGGTAATATGGATGTGTTCTCTGTTATTTCTCAAACCTTCGGTCAGATAGAGGGTTTTGATTCCTATAATAAAATTACAGAGGAAGACCTTGATTTCACTTGTTGGTACATTAATTGTCTTGAGAATATATCTGCATCTGCGGGGCTATGCAAAGATGACATTGAGTTTCTGAAAAAATTCTCCTTAGCATTAGGTGTCACCGATATAGAGGGACAGATATCCAACTGTGAGCTTTATACCACCCTTTTAACCGAACAACTTAAAAAAGCAAAAGAAGAAGAATTAACAAAGTGCAGACTATACAGAGTACTGGGCTTTTCTTTTGGCTCAATCACAGCACTTGTTATTTTGTGAGGTACATATGGATGTTGATATGATTTTCAAGATAGCCGCCGTAGGTATCATAGTGGCGGTACTAAATCAGCTGTTAATCAGAAGCGGACGAGAGGACCAAGCGTTACTCACTACAATTGCCGGTTTAGTGGTTGCTTTGATGATGATAATAAATGAAATTAGTGACCTGTTTGATACAATAAAGCGGGTGTTTGGATTTTGAATATAATAGTCGTATGTGCAATATCGGTAGTTTCATCTGTAATTGCCATATTTCTCAGAAGATACAACTCTGAATATTCAGTAATTCTCACAATTGGTGTAGTCGCCATTGTTTTAATATATATAATCAGTTCGACGGTACAAGCCTTTGACGGAATTGAGCAAATTATAGCAGGAGCAAATATTAATACAGAGTATATTTCAATTCTAATCAAGTGTGTGGGAATATGCTTTCTTAGTGAATTTTCATCTGATTGCTGTAAGGATTCATCCCAAACATCATTGTCTTCTGTAGTTCTGATGTCAGGCAGAATATGTATTCTCGTCACATCCTTTCCTATGTTTCTTGATTTCTTTCAGATTGCCTTGAACCTGTCGGGAGGTGGGGTATGAAGAGGATAATTATATATCTCGCCCTCTTATTCGCTTTGCTGTGTTTTATGCCCTCTGCTTCCGCGGCAACAAGCGAAACTAATACAGACTCCGACTCTATGTATTCAGAGTTTGAATCCACTCTGGAGCTGCAGCAGATGTACGATTCACTGCCGGAGGAAGCAAAGGCTTCACTTGAAAATATGGGCATCAGTAGTATTGATGCCACAAGCCTCAATGATATATCATTTACTTCCTTTATCAGCGAGATAACTTCAGTTGCATCCTCACAGGCAAAAGGCGTGTTCTTGTCCTTTGTAAATGTTGTTGCAGTAATAATAATTACCGCTATTTTTGACGGATACAGTTCATCGCTTAATCTAACTCTTAAGGAAGTCTTGTCTGTTGTTACCGCACTTTGTATCAGTGCGGCCTTAGTAGTTCCCTTAACAGATTTGATTGATTCGGCAACGTATATTATCACAACTTCATCAGATTTTATTTTGGTTTATGTTCCGATTATGGTTGCGGTGCTTATATCCTGTGGACAAAGCATCAGCGGTTCGGGATATTATTCTATGATGATTTTTGCTGCTGAGGGTATTTCTCAGTTGGCCGGTAAATTCATAGCCCCAATGCTCAGCGTCTTTATGGGTATAGGCATATCCTCGTCAGTTGCTCCGGGGCTTAAAATGAACGGTTTTCTTAATATGATATCCAAAACCCTCAAGTGGCTTTTGTCCTTTGTGTTCACAATGTTTTCAACCTTTCTCGGATTCAAAACTATAATATCCTCCACAATTGATAACGTTTCAACCCGAGCAATCCGTTTTACTATGTCTTCCTTTGTACCTGTGGTTGGTGCTGCATTGTCAGAAGCCTACAAAACCGTACAAGGTAGTGTACATCTTCTGAAAAACGGCATAGGTGTTTTCGCAATTATTGCAGTAATTGTTGTATTTATGCCAATATTGATCAGAATTCTTTTGTGGCTTTTATCCGTAAATTTATGTAAGTCTTTTTCACAGATAATGGATATGTCAGTTCCTGCAAATATTCTTGGCATAATATCAACCGTTTTAAGCGTACTACTTGCAATTGTTATATGTATAATGGCACTTTATATCATTTCTACCGCCTTGATAATTTCTCTGGGAGGTAACGTGTCGTAATGGAAAGTATATATGTGTGTGCAGGAACAATTGTCTGCAGTCTTATGCTTTGTACACTACTTAGGCTAATCTCTCCGCAAACAAACTTTTCAAAGATTTTGTCAGTTATTATCGGAGTTTTTGCGTTGCTTTGTATTATCTCACCCTTAAAGGAAATTGCATCTGTTCTTAATGATAAGTCAACAAGTGCTGTTTTAGAGGATTACTCCAATGATATAGAGATTAAATATGACTCAGAGGTACTGTCGCTTACCGGTGAATATATTAATAAATACCTGTATTCCTTGATTTCTGCTGAAAATATTCAGGTAAAAAATATCTCCACCTCAGTAGCTCATAGTGAAAATAAAGGAATATATTTACGTGAGGTATGCATATATTTGACAGAAGAGCAAACAAGACACTCTGATAACATAAAGGAAATTATAATTTCGGCAGTATGTATTGAGCCGAAGATAACGGTGGTCAAAAGTGAAGAACAGTAAACTGAATGTAAGTGTAAAGAATTTTCTTTCCTCTGACAAAGGCAGAAACATTTTGATAATAGTCGCAATAATAGTTATAGGCCTTATTTTTATCACCGGTATGTTTGACAACGAGAAATCCACAGTCGAAGATTCTCTCAGCACTTCTCAATATAAAACGTCTCTGGAGTCAGAGATACAGACTATGGTTGATTCCATAGAGGGGATAGGTCAGTCAGAGGTTTTGCTGACGATAGATTGCTCCTATGAATATGTATACCTTGATGACGGAAAAACCCTGCAAAAAATTATAGAACCCACAATCCGAGGTGTGGCTGTAGTCTGCGAGGGAGCCGACTCAGCAGTAGTGTGTGCAGAGATTACGGATTTGCTGACTACCTTACTGAATATACCCAGCAATAAAGTTTGTATTTCAAAATTATCATAATCACGGAGGTAAAAATGAAAATTAAAAAAAGACATCTTGTTCTTGCGGCTTTAGTACTTGCTCTTTCCGGTGCAGTATACCTTAATTGGCAACTGTCAAGTGATAACTCTATATCTGTTGCAGATACCAGAGAATTGGGAAGTGCTACATATGTAAATAGTGAAGCCTCCTCATCAAAGGATGAGATGGCAGTTAATGCTACAGAGAGCAAATCGTCAATCAATCTTTCTGATGAACAGATAGAATTTTTTGCCAATTCGCGTACAGAGAGACAAAAGGTGCAGGATGAGGCAATAACCCTTGCAAAGCAGGTTCTCGAATTAAGCGAGGACAACGAGGAGGCGTGTGAGGAAGCAAGTGAACAGCTTTCCAATCTTGAAAATATGATCATCAGTCAGAACAGGATAGAGATGACTCTCAGGGCCAAGGGCTTTTCAGATTGCCTGTGTACTCTCAATGAAACCTCCTGTACGGTAATAGTCCCCAAGAATGAGATGAACGAAAATTCCACATTGATTATTAAAGATTGTATAAACGAGGTTGCAGATTTACCTTTTGAAAATATCAGCATTATTGAAATATAATACATAGCGGTACTTCGGTACCGCTTTTTTATTTTCTGCGTATAAATGAGGCTTATTTCGTTGCAATTTTTCGATTGTGTGGTATAATTATCTTGGATATTAATTACTTTTACGGAGTGATATTTATGAACGATACAAATAACGAAAAGCTTAATACTCAAGATACTACCTTAGAGGCATCCGACAAAGCCGAGACTCCCGATGTAAACGAAGCTTTCAAAGGTCGCAACAGTATCTCCAGATACAAGATGCGTGAACAGGCAGTTCTTCTTGTTTTTGAAAAATCATTCTCCGATACAGATATTGATGAACTGGCAGATAATCTTATTGATAGTAGAGACGTTTATCTTAGCGACTACGCTATTAATATTACGAAATCTATTTTTGAAAATATCCAAGAGATAGACGGATATATTTCTGCAAACCTCTCCAAGGGTTGGAAGATTTCCCGTATTTCAAAGGTTGCACTTGCTGTATTGCGTGTAGCAGTCTATGAGATGAAATATGTTCAGGAAGTACCCGTTTCCGTAGCTATCAACGAGGCAGTTGAACTTGCTAAGAAATACTCTGTGGACGATGCTTCATTTATCAACGGTGTTTTAGGCTCAATCGCAAAGGAGCTTAAGTAATGGCTTGTATACTTGGAATTGATACAAGCAATTACACAACCTCTTGTAGTATATATAACACCGAAACCAATACTGTAATACATAGAAAGAAGCTTCTTCCGGTTAAATTTGGCGAATACGGTATCCGTCAGAGTGATGCTGTTTTTCATCATACTCAGCAACTTCCCACATTAATTGAGTCTTTGTTCTCAGAGTTCAGCGGTAAATTAGATGCTGTCTGTGTATCCTCTGTACCACGACGTCAACAGGATTCCTATATGCCTTGTTTTACAGTTGGGCATTCCGTGGCAAGGAGCCTCAGTGCTTCAATGAAAATTCCTCTTTTTGATGTTTCACATCAGCAGGGACATATTGCAGCAGCATTATTCTCATCAGGCACAGAGTATCTTATCAGGGAGAGGTTTCTTGCTTTTCACGTCAGCGGCGGTACCACCGAAGCAATTTTTGTGACACCTGACGAAGGCGATGTTTTTAGATGTGAGATAGTTGGCAAAACCCTGGACCTCAACGCAGGTCAGCTTATAGATAGGGTAGGCGTTATGCTTTCTATGCAGTTTCCTTGCGGTAAAGAGCTTGAAGCGATTGCTTCAGAGTATTCCGGTACCGTTAAGGTGAAGCCTGTACTGAAGAATACAGACTGTTGCCTCAGCGGATTTGAAAACAAGCTTCATGATTTATTCGAGAAAACCCAAGATAAGCCACAGGTTGCGGCACAGACTCTCGCTTATATCGAAGCCACAATCTCTGCTATGACTCAGGAAATTCTAGGGCAGTATGGCGATATGCCTATAGTATATGCCGGTGGTGTAATGTCCAATAAAATTATCAGAAAATCCCTTGAAGCAAAAATCAACTGCCACTTTGCTGAGCCAGAATTTTCCTGCGATAATGCCGTCGGTGTAGCATACCTCGGCGGATATAAATTCTTAAATCAAAATTGAATGTGATAATATGAACGAATATATCAAGCCGAAATTTATTTCGGTATCACAACTTAATTTTTATATCAAATCTCTTATGGACGGAGATAATAACCTACGATACGTTTTCGTTACCGGAGAGATTTCAAATCTAACAGACCACTATTCAAGCGGTCATATCTACCTGTCTCTTAAAGACGAAAAGGCAACTGTTAAAGCGGTGATGTTTTCATACAGTGCCAAGAATCTTAAGTTTAAGCCTCAGAATGGTATGAAGATTATCGCCAGAGGACGGGTTTCTGTTTACGAGCCCGGCGGTCAGTATCAGCTGTATATTGAGGATATGCAGCCTGACGGAATCGGAGCACTCACAATAGCCTTTGAACAGCTTTGTGATAAATTAAAGAAGGAAGGACTTTTTGATGTATCACATAAAAAGCCTATCCCCGAATTTCCAAAGGTGATTTCTGTAATCACATCTCCCACAGGTGCGGCACTTCAGGATATAAAAAACATCCTTTCACGCCGTTGGCCTTATAGCCGGATACAGGTAACGCCTGTGCTTGTGCAGGGTGAGTCTGCGGCTTCTATGCTAACAAAAGCAGTATGTGATGTGGGAGCACAGGGACAAGCAGATGTTATTATCATAGGCCGAGGCGGTGGTTCTATGGAGGACCTGTGGGCGTTTAACGACGAGAACCTGGCACGGGCTATATTTAATTCTCCTATCCCTGTTATTTCTGCAGTCGGACACGAGACCGACTTTACAATCTGTGATTTTGTATCTGATATGAGAGCACCCACTCCTTCAGCTGCTGCAGAACTCGCTACCCCCGACAGGGAGGAACAGCTTGATTTACTTAATAAACAAGGGCAGTATCTATCTGCTTTATTTGATTCAATGCTTCAGAAAAGAGAAAAGGAGCTTTCCTCCTTTAATGAAGTCTTACTGAGAAAAGACCCTAATATCGAGTTTAATCGTAAGTGCGATGTGTTTGAACGGCTGAGACTCAGACTTCTCTCTTCGTCAGAAAAGCTTAGACAGTCTGAGATTTCCCGACTTGAATCCTTGGGACACAGGCTTTATGCTCTTGACCCTGTTGCAATACTCAAGCGTGGCTACTCCGTCACAGCAAAGGATAACAAAACCGTCTCATCTGTAACACAGCTAAAAAGCGGAGATAACGTAAAGCTCATCCTTTCTGATGGTGAGGCTTCAGCTATTATTCAGTAATTTATAAGGGAGGTGAGTCCTGTGGGATTTGCTCATTTACACCTTCATAGTGAATACAGTCTCCTTGACGGTGCCTGTAGAATTAAAAATTTAGTTCAGAGAGTCAAAACCCTTGGACAGACCTCTGTTGCCATTACCGACCATGGCGCTATGTATGGTGTCATAGATTTTTGGCGTGAATGTAAAGCAAACGACATACATCCCGTAATCGGATGCGAGGTTTACGTTGCACCGCGTTCCCGCTTTGATAAAACACCGGAGCTTGACAGAGAGTACTATCATATGGTGCTTCTTTGCGAGAATAACACAGGCTACAATAACCTGACAAAGCTTGTCTCTATGGGCTTTACCGACGGCTTTTATGTTAAACCTCGAATTGATGATGAAATCCTCTCAAAATACCACGAGGGATTAATCTGCCTTTCGGCTTGTCTTGCCGGTGAGATTCCCCGTAAGCTTTCCTCGGGCAATTACTCAGGAGCTAAGGAAAAAGCCCTCTTTTATCAGTCTTTGTTCGGCAAGGATAATTTCTTCATTGAACTTCAAAATCACGGTCTCAGAGAACAAATGGAGCTTAATCCTCAGCTTATTCGTCTTGCTGAGGAGATTAACGCCGGTTTAGTTGTTACCAACGACTGTCACTATATATCCAAGCAGGATTCACAAACACAGGAAATCCTTATGTGCATCCAGACAAACCATACTATCAACGACCAAGACAGAATGCGATTTGAAACCGAGGAGTTTTATGTCAAAAGCGAAGAAGAAATGCGAAAGCTTTTTCCTCAGCTTCAGTCTGCCTTTGATAATACGGATATCATAGCCAATCGTTGCAATGTAGAATTTGAGTTTGGAAAAAGAAAGCTTCCTGTGTTCGATGTACCGAATAACGAGGACCACTTCACATATTTCAGACGTAAATGCTACGAAGGACTTTATAAGCATTACGGCAACAATCCTGACAGATCCCTTGTTGAAAGACTGGAGTATGAGCTCTCCACCATTAGCCGTATGGGCTTTGTGGATTATTTCCTTATAGTAAACGATTTTATACAGTACGCTAAGAATAGCGGTATTCCTGTAGGTCCCGGCAGAGGCTCGGGTGCAGGTTCACTCTGTGCCTATTGCATCGGAATTACAGGTATTGACCCTATAAAATATAATCTGCTTTTTGAGAGATTTCTCAACCCCGAGCGTGTATCAATGCCCGACTTTGATATAGACTTCTGCAAGGAAAGACGTTCAGAGGTTATTGATTATGTTATCAGAAAATACGGCTATGACCACGTAGCACAGATTATAGCCTTTGGTACAATGGCTGCCAAGGGTGTAGTCCGTGACGTAGGCAGGGCGTTAGGGCTACCATACAGTACCTGCGATACTGTAGCAAAGCTGATACCCTTTGACCTTAATATGACACTTGAGAAGGCTCTCAATATCAGCAAAGAGCTTAAGAATCTGTATGAAACCGATTCTGACGTACACAGACTGATTGATATATCAATGGGTCTGGAGGGAATGCCCCGACACACCACAACTCACGCTGCGGGTGTTATTATCTCTGACAGACCTGTTTTTGATTATGTTCCCCTTGCAAAGAATGACGAGCAGATTGTTACTCAGTTTACCATGACTACTCTTGAGGAGTTAGGACTTCTCAAAATGGATTTTCTCGGTCTTCGCAATCTTACTGTTATCGACGATGCAGTAAAGCTTATCAGACAAATCAATCCCGATTTCACACTCGAGAATATTGACGAGCAGGATAGGGGAGTTTACAGTATGCTCTCTCAGGGTAATACCGAGGGCGTGTTCCAGTTTGAATCCCAGGGTATGAAGAACGTACTTGTACAGCTCAAGCCACAGTCCCTTGAGGATTTAATTGCTGTTATTTCTCTTTATCGTCCGGGTCCTATGGATAGCATCCCTACCTATATCCGCAATCGTCACAATCCTCAGAAAATAACATACAAGCATCCTCTTCTCAGGGATATACTTGATGTAACCTATGGTTGTATTGTATATCAAGAACAGGTAATGCAGATTTTCAGAAAACTTGCAGGTTATTCTTTGGGTAGAGCAGATGTAGTTCGTCGTGCAATGAGCAAGAAAAAGCACGATGTTATGGAACGAGAGCGAGAGATTTTCATCAATGGTTTAGTATCAGAAGACGGTACAATAGAGGTAGAGGGTTGCATCCGCCGTGGTGTAGACAAGGCTGCCGCTGAGTCTATATATGAGGAAATGAAAAGCTTCGCTTCCTATGCCTTTAACAAATCCCACGCTGCTTCCTATGCATATATTTCTTATCAGACTGCTTGGCTTAAATACCATTATCCCAAGCAGTATATGGCGGCTCTTCTTTCCAGCGTACTTGATAACCAGAACAAACTTGCATCTTATATTACTGATTGTCAGCGTATGGGTATACTTGTGCTTCCGCCTCACGTTAACTATAGTAATCACGGCTTTACTGTTGTTGGCGGTAATATCAGGTACGGACTTCTTGCTATCAAGAATCTTGGTTATAATTTTATTGATGCAATTATTTCCTCTCGTAAGCTTCAGGGTGAATTCAAATCCTTGGAGGATTTTTGCAAAAGACTATATTCAGGCGGTATGAATTCCCGTTCTTTAGAGAGCCTTATAAAATGCGGTGCTTTAGATGAACTTGGAGCTAATCGCCGACAGATGCTTTCTGTGTATAAGTCTGTCATGGACGACCTTGAGTACGAGAGGCGTAAGAACATAGAAGGACAGATGTCCCTATTTGAAGCAGACCCCGATATTAAATCTCAAAGCGGAGTTAAGATTCCCGACCTTCCCGAGTTTCCTCTTGCAGAGCTTCTTAATATGGAACGCGATATGGCGGGAATGTACCTATCGGGACATCCGCTTTTAGAATACGAGTGGTACTCAAAGAAGGTGAAAACCGACAGAATAGGAGATATTATTTCCTCAGATTCTGAGAAAAAATATAAGGATGGAGACCGTGTCCGTGTACTGTGTATAGTATCAAAATACCGTACCCAGATTACCAAATCCAATCAGATGATGGCGTTTGTCACAGCCGAGGACAGGACAGGCTCTATGGAACTTATTGTATTCCCTAAAACCTTGAGTCAGTACGGAGGGGTAATGTACGAGGGTTCGGTTATTTCTGTTTTTGGAAATATAAGCCTTCGAGAGGACGAGGACCCCAAGCTTATAGTCAATACCGTAGAGAGGATAGAAAAGTCCGATTCTGTTGAAACTGCTCATAGTAATTCCTGTACTATAGAGGATACTCCTGAGATATCTGTAAATAATAAACCGGAGTATATTTCTAATAAAACAGACTTTTCCCGTGTGGAATCTCTATATCTCAAGGTGGACACCAGGGATGGTGAGCTTTTTAATAAAGCAAAGCGTCTCATTGAAATATTCGAGGGCAGAACACCTGTGTTTTTCTATCTTGATCAGGACAAAAAGGTTCTTAGAGTCCCTGAGTCTTTATGGGTTGATTTGAACGATGTTCTGATTTCTGAACTTATCAATCAATTAGGTGAAAACTCTGTCAAGCTCAAATTCAGAGAAAGTTAAAAATATACTTGAATTTACAAGTGTTTCCTATTATAATAGATAATGTATTATGTTTACCGGAGGTAATTTATAATGTCTGAAAATGCTAATTCTATTGCCGTTCTTACCAGCGGTGGCGATGCTCCCGGTATGAATGCTGCAGTTCGTGCAGTTGTTCGTGCCGCTATTAATCGCAATCTTCAGGTGTACGGAGTTAAGCGTGGATATAACGGACTTCTTAATGGCGACGTAGTTCAGATGAACCTGCGTTCTGTTTCTGATATAATCAATCATGGTGGTACAGTTCTCTATACTGCCCGTAGTGATGAATACAATACTCCCGAAGGTGTCAAGAAGGCTGCTGATTATTGCCGTTCTCTTGGTGTTAAGGGTGTAGTTGTTATCGGCGGTGACGGCTCCTTCCGCGGTGCCCGTGACCTTTCCGGTGCAGGTGTTCCTTGTGTTGGTATTCCCGGTACTATCGACAACGATATCGCATGTAGTGAGTATACTATCGGTTTTGACACCGCTATGAATACAGTACTTGAAATGGTAGATAAAATCCGTGACACTGCTCAGTCTCATGATAGATGCTCTGTTGTTGAGGTTATGGGCAGACGTTGTGGTGATATCGCTTTACAGACCGGTATTGCCTGTGGTGCTACCGCTATTCTTGTACCTGAGAAGCCCCACGACCTTGACACAATGGTTGTTGATAAGATTCTTGCTACACAGGCTACAGGTAAGAAGCATTTTATCGTTGTAGTTGCTGAGGGTGTTGGCGGTACAACCGAAATTGCCAAGTATATCGAGGAGAAAACAGGTATCGAGACCAGAGCTACTGTTCTCGGTCACGTTCAGCGCGGCGGTTCTCCCACACTTCGTGACCGTGTTGTAGCAACTGCTATGGGTCACCACGCAGTTGACCTTCTTGTTAACAATATCGGTAATCGTGTTTGTGCTATGAAAAACGGCGAAATTGTTGACTTCGATATCACTGAAGCATTGAATATGAAAAGAGTCTTTGATGACGACCTTTATAGAATTGCTATGGATGTTTCCATCTGATTTTACTTACAACAGGCACACCTTTGTGTGCCTGTATTTTGTATAAACAACGGAGGCTATTATGTATAAAACTAAGATTCCTTACAATGATATATTTTTTTATGGTTTATCTCTTAAAAATCGTGATGCATCTGATGTAAGGTCAGATATTTTTGCTAATATCCTGATGAAATATCTTCGTACATTAAAGCCTGTCAGCAACAGACTCTTTCGTACTGCTGATGATTTTCGTTACGAATACAACTATTCCTTCATCCCTTCCAAGCCTCTGAGCTGGAGAGTAATTAAGAATAGAAGAGTAATAGAAGAAATTGAGTATCTTTCTGATGGTAAATATTGTCTTAACTATTATGATGATCTGGGCAAAGACTCCAAGAGAGTGATGTTCAGCAATCAGCACAGATGGCTCAAAACCAATTACTATAGCTCGGTTAATGGTGTGAGTATTCTCTGTTCCTTAGTTCCCAAGGAGCAGGATGGCGAAACCGTTATATTACAGTACACTACAGGTGACTCCTATTCCAAGGTTTTATATTGTTGTCCTGTAGCAAGTTGTAAAGAAGTCCTTGACAATGTTCTTGCCCGAGTTCCGGAGCCCGAGCTTATGGCTCTTACAAATTTCGGTATTCTTTACTTTGCAGTTGAAGAGACGTTCAATATTTATAAGCAGATTTTAATTGAAGAAGAAGATAAGTACTCTGAAGCCCACAAGCCGGAAGTATTCACAACTGAAGAAGATATAGCAGGAGGCTTTGGCTTTACTCTCGAAAGCTTTGACTCTACCTCACAGGCTCCCAGCATCTTCAATTTATCCGAAGCACAGGAGCTAACAGACGATAACTATCCTGTTTATGAGGAAAAATCAGAGGTAGCTGAGGATTCTTGTATTTTTGAATCTGTATCAGATGCCCAAGAAGATTTCTCCGTGGATTCTGACATATCAAATATTATTAAAACTATTTCTGATGCAACCTCTATCAAGGTGGACGAATCCCTTGTTTTACATAGTGAGCAGTCCTCTGATTTGTCCGAGGACGAATCAATTACCTCAGAGCCTGTTGTGAACAGTGTTTCTGCTACAGAGCTTCTTGATATGGAGGATCCCGATATTGATGATTATGTCAGCTCACTAATTGATTCAATCCTTCTTGATGCAAAATCTTCTGCTTCCGAGCTTCTTATTGACAGAGAGGGCTCTTTCACCGCAGGAGCACAGGAAACTCTGCAAAGTGACAATTCCTCAGAAATTCATAAATCCTTTATTGATGAAAATATTCCCGACCAGACCATAGAAAGTAACGGTAGCTCATACTTTTATTATGGTGCCCTGACCGATGATGGCAAACGTGACGGCAGAGGTAAAACCTTAATGGCATCAGGCGTAACCGCCTATGAGGGTGATTACAAAGACGATATGCGTCACGGTGTGGGTAGCTTCTATTACAAGGACGGTTCCCTTTGCTATTGGGGCGGTTGGAGTAGAAATATGAGAAAAGGCTTTGGACTTGGCATCAGCTCCGAGACAGGTGTTGCTCATATTGGCAGCTGGAATAATAACAAGCCCACAGGAATCGGTGTTCGCTTTGATAGTGACGGACGATTTATGTATCTTGACTCAGCCTGTGAAAAAACAAATGGTGGGATTCGTGTTACCGGTTTTACAGAATCTTCCGTTATTGTTGAAATCTGGGACGAAAAATCTCTCAGAACTGTAAAAAAAGAAATATCTATAGAAGATATTTTGAACTTTTCATAATTTACAACTTAATTTCACATAATAATACCGTCCTTAATTACAGGGCGGTATCTTTTATATTTGAGGTGAATTATGAAAAGAATAACAGCAGTACTGTTGCTCACATTGTTATCTGTGTTTATGCTTTGTGGTTGTAAGCGAGAAGCAGATATGGTGGAAACAACAATTTCTTCTATGCTGTCAACAGAGGCAGAGTCAAGCTACAAAGAAAACGATGGTACAGTCACAGACAGCGACGGTCATATCGGTAATGAAGACGAAGAGCATAGAACAGATAATACCGACACAACTACACATTCAACCACAAGCACTACACAAACCGACAATGTGCTGTAAAATTAAGGACCGGCTGTTTTTCACCGGTCCTTTCTTTTAAGTCTTATAAACTGTCTTTTCCAGTTCAGTCTTAAGCCTTCTTATTATTTTCTTTTCAAGTCTTGAGATATAAGACTGTGATATCCCAAGTAAGTCAGCAACCTGTTTTTGCGTATGCTCTTTATGTCCGTTCAGTCCGAATCGCAGTTCCATAATAGTTGCTTCTCGCTGGGATAACCTTGATACCGCCAACAGTAATTGTTTAGCCTCAAGCTCTTTTTCCATATTCATATTGACTGTATCTGCATCACTGCCTAAAACATCGCATAGAAGAAGCTCGTTTCCGTCCCAATCCGTGTTCAGCGGTTCGTCTATAGACACTTCGTTTTTTAGCTGAGATGATTTTCTTAGGTACATAAGTATTTCATTTTCAATACATCTACTTGCGTATGTAGCAAGTTTAATATTTCTTTCGGGTGAAAATGTATTAACTGCCTTAATTAAACCGATAGTACCTATAGATATTAAGTCCTCTATTGAACAGTTGGGACTTTCAAACTTTTTTGCTATGTATACCACAAGTCGAAGATTATGGGTTATTAATATTTCTCTCAGATGTTCTTCCCCTGACGAAATTCTAAGTATAATATCCTGCTCAACATCCTGTTCAAGTGGCGGAGGTAAGGTCTCGCTTCCGTTTATGTAAAATACATCAGATTTAGCAAAATACTTTGCTTTTAATTTTTTTATTATATTATTTAGTTTGTCAAATAATTTCATATTGCCTCCAAAATATATGTACCTGTAATAGCTTTAACTTCACCTTTTAATTTGTCTTCGCATATTCCTATGTAAACCTCACCGTTTCTTTTTTTACCGTTAATTATTATGCTGTCAGCTTTGTAGGATTTTATAACACCTTCACCCGATATGGTAGAGTAGGGCACAAGTCTGAAGTTTTTTCTTATATAAAAGGATTGCGGCACTATCTCTTTTTCAACAATTATTACAGGAGCGTCCGAAAACGGTTCTCTCAGATTACATCCTGTATCAATGCCGCAATCAAAAGCAAACTGGGTTTTATCATCCATATATACAGCTATTCTTATAATCTGTGTTAGCAGTTTATTTTTTGAAGAAAGCTTTTCGTAAACCGTGAAGCAGGTATATAAGATTATTGAAGATATAATTAAAACCTTGGGTGATATATCAAAGTATACAGTATCATAGTAAACTAAAACTTTTTGAGGATTCCAGATTAAATCAATGCACAGTATAATACCGCACAAAGCTGTGTTAAATCCTACGTAGGCACCGGCTCTTATAAGTATTATCTTAAATCTTTTTCCGCCAAAAGAGATATAGGTTATTAGTATCGCACTAAAAATTTTCCATACTATTGATATAATGTTATTGTAAAAAGGAACAAAAATCATAAGCGAAGATAATGCACCGACAATAGCACCAAACACAAGCCTGGTGTGTTTGCAGTGAATATGCAGAAGTTTCATTTCAGAGCACAAAATGATGTAATCAATGATTAAGTTGGTAAACAGGAGAGTATCTATATAAATTACTTGCATACAATACCTCCCTTTGCATAATAATAACATTTTATTAATGTTAAAAATGTCAGAATTGGTGTGTGTTTATAAACTGTGTTAAGATAATGTTAATTTACTATCAATAGATGTTGTTTTGCTTAAAAATATATTGACGGATAGTTCGATTAGAGATAAAATATTATCATAAATGTTTTGAAAGGGAGGCTTAATATGGCATTGGTTGCTATGGAAAGTGTCCGTGCGGCAGAAATTAAGGCTCAGCAGGAAATAGACAACGCGTTGTCCCGTTCCGAGTCTATGGTTTCTAAAGCAAAAAGTGATGCTGATGCTATTATTTCAGACGCAGAAAATTATGCAGCTTTATCTTTGGAAAAAAGCTGTGACAAGGCTTATGCCGAAGCGGAAGAAATTGTAGTTACAGCAAAAAACAGTGCATTGCTCGAAGCTGACAAGCTTAAATTAAACTGTGAGTCCCGTCAGCAAGAGGTCAATGACCTGATACTTAATCTTTTGGTATAATCTTTTGAGGTGATTTGCTATGGCAATACTTCAGATGCAACGGATTAATATTTACGCCCTGTCAAAATACTGCAAAGGCATTCTTGAAACCCTTCAGCGAACAGGAGTTATGCAGGTTGAAGAGGTTGACATCGTGGATAGCGTTTTTTACAAAGAGGATACTTCGTCACAACAAGCCTCCTATAAACGTAACGCTAACACAGTCAAAACGGCAGGGGAGATTCTTTCTTCTTATGTAAAGTTCAAAAAGTCTATTTTTGCATCCTTACAGGGCAGAAAGGTTCTCAGTAAAGAAGAATACGAGGCAAAGGTTTCCGACTATTCTTCAGTATTACAAACCGCTTACGACATCATTCGCGATAACAAAAAAATAATAGAAAATAAAGCAAAGATTCTTTCCTACGAAAGCAAAATCGAGTCCTTACTACCTTGGGATAATTTGGATTTACCTCTTAAATCCGTCGCTACCAAAACCACAACCTCTGTTGTAGGTTCATTCCCGGAAAAGTTCGATTTGGAAACTCTTCGTCTTCGCATTGCTGAGCTTGACACAGAGCTTGATAAATTCGATATAGAGGTGATCTCCTCTGACGATAATCAGACCTGTATTTACGCATTATGCTTTACATCTGATTATGAGAGATTTATTGAAGCTTTGAGAAAACTGGGTTTTATGCTTCCTGCTGTGACCTGTACCAATTCTCCTGCAGAAGCAATCAAAGAACTTAAGGCAAAGATCTCAGAGAAGAAAAAGCTTTCCGAAGAATACAAACAAAGCATCATATCAAGAAAGAATGTTTTTGAGGATTTGTGCTTCTTTGAAGACTACTTTGTTATGAAAGCCGACCAGTATGACACCTTAGACAGCGTTTCATATACACCTCACACCTTTGTTATGACAGGCTATGTCACAAAGCAAGACTCACAGAAACTTGCAAAGCATCTCTTTGAGAAGTTCGAGGCAGAGGTAGAGCTTGAGGATGTAGATGGTGACGATGTTCCCGTAGTAATCAGTAATAACAGGTTTACTGAGCCTGTCGAGGGTGTCTTGCTATCCTACAGTCCGCCTCACAGAAAAGAGATAGACCCTACCGCTGTAATGGCAATATTCTACTATGTGTTCTTTGGGCTTATGTTCTCTGATGCAGGATACGGACTTGTAATGTCCTTAGGTTGCGGAGCAGCGATTCTTGCTTTCAAAAATATGGAATCGGGGCTCAAACGCTCCCTGAAGATGTTCTTCTGGTGCGGTATTTCTACTTTATTCTGGGGGCTTATGTTCGGAAGCTTCTTTGGTGATGCAGTCAGTGTTATCAGCAACACCTTCTTTGGCAAACAGGCACCCCTTATTCCTGGTATTACCACACCTATATGGTTTAATCCTACAGATGGCGCAGGACCTACAAAACTTCTTATGTTTTCTTTCCTTTTAGGAATAATCCATCTGTTCACAGGTCTTACGCTACAGGCTGTTAATTATATCAGGAACAAACAGTTCCTGTACGCAATATTCGATGATTTATCCTGGATGCTTCTTGTCGGCGGAGCAGTACTTGCTCTTCTTTCCACAGAGATGTTAGCAGGTATGGCAGGATTTATGCTCTCAAAGATTTGGCTGACTATCGGTGGTATAATGGCTCTTGTTGGTGCGGTGTTGATACTATTCTGCAGTGCCAGAAACAAGAATCCCTTCAAGCGTCTTATCAAGGGAGCCTACAACCTCTATGGTGTAACAAGCTACCTTTCTGATATTCTTTCTTATTCAAGACTTCTGGCTCTCGGACTTGCAACAGGTGTTGTTGCTCAGGTTTTCAATCAGCTTGGTTCAATGTTCGGAGGCGGAGTCATAGGAGTAATTGGCTTTGTACTGGTGTTTATTATTGGCCATTTGCTCAATATTGGAATCAATGCACTTGGTGCATATGTTCATACAAACAGACTGCAGTTCGTAGAATTTTTCGGAAAGTTCTATGAGGGCGGAGGCAGAGAGTTCAAGCCCTTTGCAGTAAAAACAAAGTATTATAATATCAAGGAGGATATTTAATTATGTCAGGTTTATTTCTTGCGATTTTCGGTGCAGCATTTGCAACATTTATGGCAGGTATAGGTTCTTCTATCGGCGTTGGTAAGGCAGGTGTGGCAGCAGCAGGTGTTCTTGCTGAAGAGCCCTCACTGTTCTCCAAGGTTCTTATTCTTATGCTTCTTCCTGCTACACAGGGTATTTATGGTCTTCTGGTAGCCTTCCTTACACTCCAGGCTGTCGGCGTTATCGGTGACCCTGTTGGCGATATTTCTGTTGCTAAAGGTGCTCTCTATCTTGCTGCAACACTTCCTATAGCTTTTTCCGGTCTTATTTCTGCAATCCATCAGGGTAAGTGCTCTGTTGCAGGTATCAACACAGTATCCAAAAAGCCCGACCAGATGGGTAAGGCTCTTATTATCCCTGCAATGGTAGAGACCTATGCTATTCTTGCACTTCTTATCTCTATTCTTGCAATTAACGGTATTAAGTTAATCAACATCTGATAACTGATAAATCCTCTTAAGGAGTATCAATATGACTGGTTTAGAAAAAATTCTTGCACAGATAGAGGCGGATTCTGCCCGTACCTGTCAGGATATTATTACAAAAGCTCAGGCAGAGTGTGATGCTATAATCGGCGAGGCTCAGTCTGAGGCTGATAAATTTATAGCCAAGAGCAAAGATAAGGCCGTTTCTTCAAAGAATGATATAATAACCCGTGCACATTCTACTGCCGAGCTCCAAAGAAGAAGTGTCCTTCTTTCTGCAAAACAGCAGATAATCACAGATTCACTTGAAAAATCCCGTCATTACATTTTATCTCTTCCTGATGATAAGTATTTCGATTTGATATACTCACTTATTAAGAAATACAGCGAAGATAATACAGGTGAGATTTTCTTTAATAGTCGTGATTTGAAGCGTATTCCTGCTGATTTTGATAAACAGGTTGGTTCTATAGCAAAGGGTAAGCTTACCCTTTCTGAAACTCCTGTTGATATTGACGGTGGCTTTATACTTACTTATGGCGGAATAGAAGTCAACTGTGTTATCTCCGGCATCTTTTCTGCAGAGTCAGAGCATTTTATTGATGAGATATCCTCACTCTTATTTGCATAAGGAGGCTCTGCATGATAATTCAAAAAGATGAATTTATATATGCGGTTGCTCGTATAAGATGCAAAGAGGGTAAACTCTTTTCCTCCAAGAATATCGAACAGATTATTTCTATGAATGATGCTGACAGTATTATTCGATATCTTTTGGAAAATGGTTGGAATTCTCCCAAAGAGGGAAGTGGCTCCGATATTCTTAAGGCTGAGGAATCAGCCCTCTGGGAGCTTATGAAAGAACTCACAGGTGATTTAAGCGTATTTGACTTTATTCGTCTTCCTGTGGATTTTCAGAACCTTAAGGCTGTTATAAAGGCTGTTTATACTGAATGTGACCCGCAGTATATGTACACAAGCGGCGGCATTACAGACCCCAAGTTAATTTACAAAGCAGTTCTTGATAAGGAGTATTCCGATTTACCGTGTCATCTTATCGATGTAGCTCAGGAAGCCGTCTCTGTTTTATACAAAACCGCTGACGGGCAACTTTGTGACTCAATAATTGACAAAGCCTGTCTTAGTGCGGTTTATGAAGAGGGCAAGAAAAACAGCGACCTGCTTATTAAAAAATACTGTGAGTTGTTTGTTGCATCAGGCAATATCAAGGTTGCCGTCAGAGGAGTTAATCTACGGAAATCTCTGGATTTTATTCTTCGTTCAATGGCAGAATGTGATTCCCTAAATATTAAGAATCTCTCTATTGCTGCAACCAAGAGCTTTGATGATATATGTACCTACCTTTCTTCTACGGATTATAAAGCAGCAGTACCCTTTATCAAGGAATCTGTTTCCGCTTTTGAAAAATGGTGCGATAATTATATTATGGAAGCTATGAAGACTCAGAAGTCTGAGCCCTTCAGCATTGGTCCTCTTATTGCATATATTATTGCAAAACAAACAGAGATTAAGGCGGTAAGGCTTATTCTTACTGCTAAGACAAACGAGCTTGATGAGGCAGTAATTCGTGAAAGGATAAGGAATTTGTATGTATAAAGTAGCCGTAATCGGCGACAGAGACAGTATATACGGATTTGCCGCCCTTGGACTTAATGTATTCTTTGCCGATAATCCTCAGCAAGGTGCCGAGCTTTTCAAAAAAATCACAAATGAGGACTATGCTGTTATTTATATTACAGAACAACTTGCCTCACATTTAAGTGAAGAGATAGAGAAGTTCAGTTACAAACCTACACCTGCAATAATTCTCATTCCAGGTGTCAAGGGTAACACAGGCGAAGGCATCAGAGCCGTAAAGAAATCTGTAGAAAAAGCAGTTGGCTCAGACATAGTATTTAACGATTAATTAGATTATCCAAGCGAAAGGATGATAACTTATGAGCGGTACTATCAGAAAGATAGCAGGACCTCTTGTTATTGCTGATAATATGCGTGATGCAAACCTGTTTGACGTTGTTCGTGTATCTAACCAGCGTCTTATTGGTGAAATTATCGAGATGCACGGTGATGCGGCATCTATTCAGGTTTACGAAGAAACCTCAGGTCTTGCTCCCGGTGAGCCTGTTGAATCCACAGGAGCACCTCTTTCCGTTGAGTTAGGCCCCGGTCTTATTTCTAATATTTATGACGGTATTCAGCGTCCTCTGGAAGAGATTATGCGTGTTTCAGGCAATAGCCTCCAGAGAGGTGTTGAGGTACCTTCTCTTTCTCGTGAGAAAAAATGGAAGTTTACAGCAAAGGTCAAAGCAGGGGACAAGGTCGTCTGCGGCGATGTCCTTGGCGTAGTACAGGAAACCGCTGTTGTAGAGCATAGAATTCTTGTGCCTTACGGCACAGAGGGTACTGTTAGTTCTATCGAATCAGGTGAGTATACAGTAGAGGACACCGTTGCTGTTATCAAGCTTTCAAACGGTAACGAAAAGTCTCTTACACTTATGCAGAAGTGGCCTGTTCGTGTACAGCGTCCATATAAGAAAAAGCTTCCTCCCGATGCACCCCTTATAACCGGTCAGCGTGTTATCGACACAATGTTCCCCATAACACAGGGTGGTGTTGCTTCTGTTCCCGGACCCTTCGGCTCAGGCAAAACTGTTGTTCAGCATCAACTTGCTAAATGGGCAGAGGCTGATATTGTAGTTTATATCGGCTGCGGTGAGCGTGGAAACGAGATGACCGATGTTCTGGGAGAGTTCCCCGAGCTTATCGACCCCAAAACAGGTAAGTCTCTTATGGAGCGTACTGTTCTTATTGCCAATACCTCCGATATGCCTGTTGCTGCTCGTGAGGCTTCTATCTATACAGGTATTACAATTGCCGAATATTTTCGTGATATGGGATATTCTGTTGCGTTAATGGCAGACTCCACCTCCAGATGGGCAGAAGCTCTGAGAGAGATGTCAGGCAGACTTGAGGAAATGCCCGGTGAAGAAGGCTATCCTGCATATCTTGGTTCTCGTCTTGCTCAGTTCTACGAAAGAGCAGGTAAGGTAGAGACTCTTTGTGCAGATGAAAGAATCGGAACCCTCTCTGTAATCGGTGCAGTTTCACCTCCCGGTGGTGATATTTCCGAGCCTGTATCTCAGGCAACCCTTCGAATTGTTAAGGTTTTCTGGGGTCTTGATTCCTCTCTTGCGTACAAGAGGCATTTCCCTGCAGTAAACTGGCTGACAAGTTACTCTCTATACATCGACACTCTTGAAAAATGGTTTGACACAAATGTTTCTCCCAAGTGGATGCAGAGCCGTACAAGAATGATGCAGCTCCTTCAGGAAGAAGCAGAGCTTGAAGAAATCGTTAAGCTTGTTGGTATGGATGCACTTTCATATCCGGACAGACTTAAGCTTGAAGCAGCCCGTTCTATTCGTGAGGACTTCCTTCATCAGAATGCTTTCCACGAAACAGATACCTACACTCCTCTTGAGAAACAGCTTATTATGATGGAACTTATACTTGCATTCTATGACCTTTCTATGGATGCTCTTAATAAGGGTGCGGATATCAACGCCCTTGTTTCTATGGATATCCGTGAGAGAATCGGTCGTTTTAAGTATGTTCCCGTAGATGAAATTAAACCTCAGTATGATGATATTATGCACTCACTTGAAAAAGAGATTGCTGAAATTCTTAGCAAAGGGGAGGACTGATTATGCCAAGAGAATATAGAACTATTCAGGAAGTAGCAGGTCCTCTAATGCTTGTACAGGGTGTAGAGAACGTTAGCTACAACGAGCTTGGTGAGATTGAACTTGCTTCAGGCGAAGTTCGTCGTTGCAAGGTTCTTGAGATAAACGGATCCGATGCACTGGTTCAGCTTTTTGATTCAGCAGCAGGTATCAATCTTTCCGATAGCAAGGTAAGATTCTTAGGCCGTAGTATGGAACTTGCAGTATCACCCGATATGCTCTCCAGAGTTTTTGACGGTATGGGCAGACCTATGGACGGCGGTCCCGATATTCTTCCCGTTAAGCGTATGGATATTAACGGACTTCCTATGAATCCTGCCGCAAGAAACTATCCTCAGGAATTTATCCAGACAGGTATTTCTGCAATTGACGGACTTAATACTCTTGTTAGAGGACAGAAGCTTCCTATCTTCTCTGCATCCGGACTTCCTCACTCAAATCTTGCGGCACAGATTGCTCGTCAAGCAAAGGTTAGAGGCACGGATGAGCCCTTTGCCGTTGTATTTGCAGCAATGGGTATTACCTTTGAAGAGTCCAACTTCTTTGTAGAAAGCTTCCGTGAAACAGGTGCTATTGACAGAACAGTAATGTTCATAAACCTTGCCAATGACCCTGCTATCGAGCGTATTTCTACACCTCGTATGGCTCTGACCGCCGCTGAATATCTTGCATTCGAAGAGAATATGCACGTACTTGTTATCCTTACGGATATTACCAACTACGCTGATGCTCTTCGTGAGGTTTCAGCCGCAAGAAAAGAGGTCCCCGGTAGACGTGGCTACCCCGGATATATGTACACAGACCTTGCCGGTCTCTACGAACGTGCAGGTAGACAAAAGGGCAAAAACGGTTCTATCACCCTAATTCCTATTCTTACTATGCCCGAGGATGACAAAACCCATCCTATCCCTGACCTTACCGGATACATTACAGAGGGACAGATTATTCTTTCTCGTGAGCTTTACCGTAAGGGCATTGCTCCTCCTATTGACGTTCTTCCTTCACTTTCAAGACTTAAAGATAAGGGTATAGGTGAGGGCAAGACCCGTGCTGACCATTCAAACACTATGAACCAGCTTTTCTCTGCATATGCAAGAGGTAAAGATGCCAAGGAGCTTATGGTTATTCTTGGTGAGGCGGCCCTTACCGATATAGATAAACTGTATGCTAAGTTTGCAGAAGAGTTTGAAAACAAGTATGTTTCTCAGGGATATAACACAGACCGAAGCATTGAGGAAACTCTGGATTTAGGATGGGAGCTTCTTCGTATTCTGCCTCGTTCAGAACTTAAGCGTATTGACGATAAGTATCTTGATATGTATTACGATAAAAAGTGATGCGGTGATATAATGGCAAAAACACAAATAAATCCAACCAGAATGGAACTGTCAAGGCTTAAGAAGAAACTTGCAACCGCTACCCGTGGTCACAAGCTTCTTAAGGATAAGCGTGACGAGCTTATGCGGCAGTTTCTGGATATGGCAAAACTTAATCGTGAACTTAGGGAAAAAGTAGAGAGTGCTATCAAAAGTGCCAACAAGAATTTTGTTCTTGCCAGTGCTTCTATGTCTTCCGAGGCACTTTCCTCTGCATTACTCGCTCCCAAGCAACAGGTATATCTTGATATGTCTTTTGAGAACGTTATGAGCGTAGATATCCCTGTATATAATGTAAAAACAAGAACCTCAGATAAAAACGATATATTCTGTTATGGCCTTGCTTTTACCTCTTCGGATTTAGATGATGCAGTATTATCTCTCTCTGATATTCTTCCTGATATGCTCCGTCTTGCTGAGGTTGAAAAATCCTGTCAGCTTCTCTCTGCAGAAATCGAGAAGACCCGTCGCAGAGTAAACGCTCTGGAGCACGTTATGATTCCCGAGACACAGGCTAATATCAGATATATAACAATGAAGCTGGATGAAAACGAACGAGCCACTCAGACCCGACTTATGAAGGTCAAGGATATGGTTCTTCAAAAATCACACGGCTATTAATATTTCAACTTAAAATGACGCAGATGTTTCGGTAACATCCGCGTCATTTTTTATTACAATATTGTTGTTTGATTTATTGGCATTTTGATGATAAACTCTTCAGTACAATAAATAGACTAAGTTGTGAAAAATCCAGTGTTTATGGGATTTTCTGACATTTTGTTTTCAAATATCTCGTCTTTCACAATGTGTTGTGGTAGTCGGTTTAATATATTCAACATTTGGTGAGCAATATGAAAAATAATACTTCTTTAACAACTTCCATTTTGCTTCTGTTTCTAATATTACTTATGTTCGGACTCAGTGGTTGTGCTTGTTCAAACGGTACATTTACCGTTTATGGTCACGAAAATAATTACGATTTTCTTGAAAATAATCTTAATACAACAGAAGATATTAAAAATCTTGTAACTGATGATGATAAACTCGTTATTAATTATTATAATGCTTATACCTGGGTTGTGTTTTTCGGTGATACGGGTAATATCGAGCATATGATTTATATATACTCTTATGATTCAGAGTCTGAAGCTATGTCCCTTGTAGACGATAGGGTAAAGGAGCTGGACCTTAACAGCACAATGAAAATTCAGGCATCAAAGGTCATAGACTCTTATGTTGCTATAGACCTTACAGACAGTAGCTTCACAAATGTTACAAGAAGTATGCTGGAGCATAACTTTTCGATGCTGATTGTTTATTAAAAAATTTGAGTTCATGTTATGAACCCCGTATAAAAACACCTCTGTGGGATTTATCTCACAGAGGTGTTTTACTTTAATGTGTAATAATATTTGATTTTTCGTCAGACTGTGTCTTATTGATTTTTTCAAGGTCGTAACAGAATACCGCAAGGGTGAGTTCAAGATAAATTAACGCCGGAATTATAACAGAAACCATTATAGTCTTTAATACTACGCAAAGCACAATTGCAGCTATAACACACATGGTCATCAGCATCACACTGAATACCGTTGCAAATACACGGTTGTACATTCTGCCCTCAATAGTCAGCGTAGCTATGATAAAGGGATAAACAAGTAGTACCGCCACGGCAAACACGAGGATAGTTGATACAACATCGCCGTTACCTGAGGCTATGTAATAAAGTATTAATGCAAGTAAAACAATAGAACATATAATATACGAGGGCATTTTTGAGAAAATAACCTTCTTTGTTTTTATTAGCAATGCAGTACATATAGCCCATGTTAAAGGAAACAAAGAAATAACAGATGACCATATATTAAATGTTTCTATGCTTATAATGGGAGCATCTGTGCTAAAATCGATGTTTATATTAACAAAGCAAAGTATAAGTATCAGCACAGAAATACATATCATAATTATGGGGATTTTTTTGCTTTCTTTCAGAACAGCGTTTCTTACAATTTTCATTATTTCATCCTCTTAGGTATATATTTTTCCTTCGACTCTTTTGATTTGGCTATCGTGGAAATCACAAGCAAAAAGGGAATTAAACTTACTATACTTGAGTACGAGAAGCATACAACCTCATAAAGAGGTATCAGATAGGTAATGTATCTTTCTCCTGCAATAAAAGCAGAAAAAAGACAAGATATAACGGATATAACCATTATTATAATTCCAAATCTGAACTTTCCTATTGAGTACAAAAAGGTTAGCACACATAGTACGGCAAATATCAAATACATTGCAATCTGAATCAGATATGAGGAATAGTCCACAGACATAGAGAAGGCTTTGGCTCTTGATAATGCACCGGTAAAGCTCTGAACAATATCGTATAAAGGGAACAGCAGCATTGCAAATCCTATACCAGACGGAATGACTGTATACGATATGTCCTTTTTAATAAGTACAATAACCGATGCAAAAATCAGAGCAATTGCAAACATTCCTCTTAAAACATAGTATATGTTATCACCGGTGTACGGAGTAAGTGTAAATTTACTCATAAAACATACCACCACCGGCATAAGGATAATTATGGCAGAAAGTATAGCGAGTATCAGTACAATAACTCTGAGTGCTTTAGAGTTTTCTTTGAACTGAGGTTTGTCAATTTTCATAGATAACATTTTATCAACTCCAAACTAATATATATTTTATCATAATACAGTTATTTTTCAATACAATATATAAAAAATTAAGATAAAATACACATTTGAAAATCTTGGACTTGCTTTTTGTCAAATGTAATATCTTACCTTTACGCTTAGTATATTGTAATATAAATATTTCGGAGGAACACTATGATTTGCAGAGTAGCTGACCTTAGACATAAAGAGGTTATAAATAGCTCAAACGGTTGCAGAATCGGTTATGTTGATGATGTGGAGATTGATACAGTCACATCTCAGGTGCGTTCAATAATAATTTTTGGACATAGTAAACTTTTTGGATTTTTCGGAAAATATGACGACATTATCATTCCTTGGTGCGATATTTCATTAATTGGCCAAGATACAATTCTTGTATCAACAAATGTGACATATCAACAAAAAAGAGTCAAATTTCCCAAGTCCTTTGGTTGAAATGACGAACAAAAAAGTTTGTGGCATTTAGCAACAGTAACGAAACTTAGGTGAATAATTTATGCATAATGACGAATAATAGTTCTTATAAGGAATAATAACTCGAATATAATTCTCTAAAAGAAAGATGTAACCGTTTTGTAACTTTTGCAAAAATTAAAAAAGTATGCTTAAATAACACCTGAGATTGTGTGATTAAGCAAAATATTACTGCTTAAAAACAACGCTTTCGAAAATCGGTATGGATATCCAAAATTTATGATTCCGCCTTAGGGAGTTCTTGGTATGGTCCTGCCGAGTGAGATTTTCGGCTGAGTTGTCCAAGGGTACTGTGAATGCCTTATCTTAAAGATAATGACCAACACAATGCAACTTATTTGCTGTACCTGGAAATAAGGAGGACGAATTTTTGATTAGAACATTCAAAAGGTTGGCTGCTGTAGTATCGCTTTCTCTTATCATTACAATCATCATCGTACCTTGTGCCGTTTTCTTTGCTAATGCACAGACAGTTTCAGGCACAACATTCGATACCAGCACAACCGAATCAGTAAACACAAACAGAGTAACAAAATCTTACGTAGATGATCAGAACCTTTCCAACAAGCAGGATACTGCAACTGTTGAGAAGGCAAAGTCATTTGAAGATGCAAAGGAATCTGCAAAGAATACTGCAAAGGTAATGCAGAAGGCTGAAGAATCTGCACAGGCCACAAACCTCAGTGCTACAGTTTCTTCCGGCGGTAAATATCTTCTTGATATTTCAAATCCCGATCCTTCATATGTCAGCTATTCCATATCTCTTTCTGATTATGACAGAGACATTTTGGAACGCCTTGTAATGGGTGAAGCAGGTGGCGAAGGCTTTATTGGTTGCAGCCTTGTTGCTCAGGCAATCAGAGATACAATGATTTCCGATGGATACAAGTCTGTTGAGGCTCTCAGAACCAGTATGGGTTATTACGGTTCACTTTCCAACACCCCTAATCAGGATGCACTTGATGCAGTAGCATTTATCTTTGATCAGGGCGGTGCAGCTGTTCAGCATAACATTGTATATTTTTATGCACCTTCTGTATGTGTAAGTGGTTTCCACGAGTCACAGGAGTTTGTTGTAGAGCATAACGGCCATAGATTTTTTGACAGATGGTAATACAAAACAGTCACATTAATTTGTGGCTGTTTTTTTATTTTTAAGTATAAAATATATTAAATGCCGGAATAATTTTACCGGTTTATTGTGCAATAATATAATACATATATATTATATAAAATATTTACTAATAAAAAGTATGAAAACACTTGACAAATACTGGACTTTTTGATATTATTTTGAGGCACTACGCACGATAGACTTGCTCTTTCGGTGTATCCCCAGGGATATTTTCAAGGGCAAAATCCCAAAGTCTGTCGGAGGTTTAACCTTAGGAGGAATAAACATGTCAGTAGTATCTATG
>CAZRLC010000014.1:0-34215 GCA_964600975.1 uncultured Ruminococcus sp. | reverse complement strand
TATAGGCGAGGGGTGCCACCTCGATGTTGCCTCTTTCTACGTATTTTTGATAGGTCTCTGCTCCCAGCATATCGAAGAGAGCATCGTAAAGAGGCCTCAAATAGGGGTCAACCTTACTCTGCAGGTCACCGGGAAGAAAGCCCAGCTTCTCTCCTGCTTCAACGGCAGGTCTGGTAAGGATGATTCGGTTAATCTGCTTGGCTCTGAAGGCGGTAACCGCCATAGCAACCGCTAAGTAGGTCTTACCTGTACCTGCAGGACCTACGCCGATAGTAATTGTATTGTCGGCGATGCACTTGCAGTATCTCTTCTGTCCCAGAGTTTTGGGCTTGATGGGTTTACCCTTGGCGGTTATGCAGATGCAGTCGCCAACAAGGGTCTCTATCTTCTCACCTGAGCCCTCATTTACAAGGGATATGCAGTAGCGTATATTCTGCTCTGAAAGAGTTTCTCCGCGGTTTACAAGCATCAGCAGACTCTCAATAACTCTACATGCCTTAAGCACACTTTCGGCTTCACCGCTGATTTTCAGTTCGCTGTCACGACCTATAACGGATACGCCGTACTCACGCTCAATAAGGCGGATATTTTCGTCAAAGCTTCCGAACAGGGCAACCGCCTGTTCCATTCTGTCAATGTTAATTATCTGTTCCGTATGAATTACTCCTATACAAGTTAATTATACATTATAAGTATAACATATAGTTTTTCGGAAATCACTAATTTTTTGTATTTTTGTGCAATATTAAGTATTTTTCGCAAAACTTGGTAAGCATATACCGATTTTTGTTTGAAAAATTGGAACTCAGAAAGCAAAAACTTGGATTTTTATTGGGTTTTACTATTGACAAGAGGGGTATAACTGTGTATAATTGCAAAGGTGTAAAGAAAAAAACTTTACAGATAAGTGCTTCCAAGGCTTATGAAAGGGTCGGGGAAATACACTTTTCTTTGATTTTTTTCAGGGAGGCTGCTATGGATAAAAGTATAGAAATCTCTCTGTTATTCGATTTTTACGGACAACTCTTGAGTCCCAAGCAGCAACAGGCAGTGGCTCTTTATTATAACGACGACCTGTCGCTGTCTGAGGTTTCTGAGGTTATGGGCATTACCCGTCAGGGGGTAAGGGACCTTGTGAAGCGTAGCGAGAGTGAGCTTTACCTGTACGAGGAAAAACTGGGACTTTACGGCAGGTTTGAGAGAATCGGTGAGTATGCCCGTGGTATACGCACCCTTGCCGATGATATTTCCAAAAGCGAGGATGAGCACACAAGCTCTGTTGCACGGGAAATTATAACTCTTACTGACAGGCTCATTGAGCAGGAGGCATAACTATGGCATTTGAGAATTTGTCGGAGAAAATTACCGGCGTATTCAAACGTCTTAAAAATAAAGGTAAGCTTTCAGAGAGCGATGTTAAAGCCGCTATGAGAGAGGTGCGACTTGCACTTTTAGAGGCGGATGTTAACTACAAGGTTGCCAAGGATTTTACTAACAAAATCACCGAACGTGCAGTTGGTGAAAAGGTTATGGAAAGCCTTACTCCTGCACAGATGGTTATTAAAATCGTCAACGAGGAGTTGGTAAATCTTATGGGTGGTGAGTCCACCCGTATTGAGTTTTCCTCCAAGCTTCCCACAGTTGTTATGATGTGCGGTCTTCAGGGCTCAGGTAAGACTACCCACTCGGGTAAACTTGCAAAAATGCTGAAGGCTCAGAATCACAGACCTTTGCTTGTAGCCTGTGATATCTACCGTCCTGCTGCTATTGAACAGCTTAAGGTAGTAGGTAAAACCGCAGAGGTTCCCGTATTCGAGATGGGCAAGGAGGACCCGGTGAGGATTGCCGAGGCTGCTATCCGCCATGCCCGTGACTACGGCCACGATATAGTTATTCTGGATACTGCAGGTAGACTTCATATAGATGAGGAGCTGATGGGTGAGCTTGAGCGTGTAAAGAACGCAGTAAACCCCTCTGAGATTTTACTTGTTATTGACTCAATGACAGGTCAGGATGCAGTTAATGTTGCAAAAAGCTTCAACGAGCTTTTAGATATAACAGGCGTTATTCTCACAAAGCTTGACGGTGATACCCGTGGCGGTGCCGCACTTTCCGTCAAGGCTGTTACAGGTAAGCCTATTAAGTTTGCCGGTACAGGCGAGAAACTCTCTGACTTAGAGGTTTTCCACCCTGACAGAATGGCAAGTCGTATTCTTGGTATGGGCGATGTGCTTTCTCTGATTGAACAGGCAGAGTCAAAGCTTGACCAGGAAAAGGCAGAGGCAATTGCCAACAAGATGATGGCAAACAAAATGGACTTTAACGACCTGCTCTCTCAGTTCGAAGAAATCCGCAAGATGGGACCCATCAAGGGCATCCTCTCCAAGCTTCCCGGTATGAACCAAAAGCACCTGGACGATGCAAACATCGACGACAGGCAGATTGATTGGTGCAAAGCGATTATCCTTTCGATGACCCCTGCAGAGCGAGAAAAACCCGCACTTATGAATCCTTCAAGAAAACGCCGTATAGCCGCAGGTTCAGGCCGTTCCGTGGAGGAGGTCAACCGCCTTATCAAACAGTTAGAGCAGATGCAGAAGCTTATGCGACAGATGAACTCAAAGGGTAAAAACGGAAAACGTCGCAAAGGCGGATTCCCTCCCATGAGTGGCTTTGGCGGTGGCGGTACAGGTAGCTTCGGAGGCTTCTGATACCATAAAGCATTCAGGTTATATTGCCGATAATGGCTTATAATATATATTATTTTTATTTTATTTATGGAGGTAAACACCATGGCAGTTAAAATCAGACTTCGCAGAATGGGTGCTAAGAAGAGACCCTTCTATCGTGTAGTTGTTGCAGATTCCCGTTATCCCAGAGATGGTCGTTTCATTGAGGAAATCGGCACATACAATCCCCTTGCAGAACCCGCAGAGGTAAAGGTTGACGCTGAGGCAGCTAAGAAGTGGATTGCTAACGGCGCACAGCCCACCGATAAGGTTAAGGCTCTGCTCAAGGCAAACGGCATCATCTGATTGCAGGAGAACTTTAATGAAGGAATTACTTACAATTATCGCAAAGGGTCTTGTTGAGGCTCCCGAGCAGGTAGAGGTAGCAGCAGACGAGCCTCTTGAGGACGGCACTGTTGTATATCACATCCATGTTGCAGAGGACGATATGGGCAGAATTATCGGTAAGCAGGGCAGAATCGCCAAGGCTATCCGTACTGTGGTTCGTTCTGCAGCCATCCGCAAGGATGTTAAGGTACAGGTTGAAATCGACTGATTGATACAAGGTACAGAGATTTAAGGGCATATAGCATTATAAAGCTTTACGCTTTGTGGTGCTATGTGCCCTTTCCTTTTATGAGTGTAATTTGACAATGGAGGGGATTTTGTATATACTGATAAATTGAGAAATACTTTGAATGAGGTGTTCTTATGTCAATTTATAAAGATAATAGGGCAGTCAGCAGAGTCCTCTCTATACTGCTGGTGATTTCACTTTTGCTCTCTATGGCTTTTGCAGGTGCGGTTTGCACCTATGCCGAGGAAACTACCGTGTCCTCGGACTCTGAAACAAACACTCTTGGCTACTTTGAGTATACAATTGATACAGACGGAGTCTGCATCACCAAGTATACAGGCGAGGGCGGAGATGTTTCTATTCCCAATACTATTGATGACAAGTCGGTTGTGGCTATCGGTGATGAGGCTTTCTGGTATTGTGAAAACCTTACCGCCGTGGACCTGCCTGATTATCTGGAGTATATCGGAGCCAGAGCTTTTCAGGGATGTAAATCTCTGACAGGAATTTCTATTCCCGACAGTGTTATTGAGATTTCTGATGCCGCCTTTGAGGGTTGCAACAATCTTGCTACTGTCAATATCCCCTCAGAGCTTATCTATGTGGGTGCCTTTGCTTTTGATAATACTCTGTGGATTACCAGATTTGAGGATAACAACTCAATTATCCTTGGAGGCAGAATTTTCTATAAATATCAGGGAAGTGCTGAAGCCGTGACCATCCCCACAGGGGTTACAGGTATCAGCGGTAACGCCTTCTCTCATAATCAGACCCTCACTTATGTTACAATCCCCGACTCGGTAATGTTTATCGGTGATTATGCATTCTACAACTGTCCTGCTCTTACGGGTGCTTCTATTCCTGACGGAGTTTATTATATGGGTGCATATTCCTTCGGATATACCTCTGTTAATTCAGACGGTAGCGGAAATACAGTCGAGGACTTTGTGCTTTATGTAAACGAGGGTACGCTGGGCGAGGATTACGCCAAGGCGTATGAGCTTGACTATAAGGTTCGTGCCAAGAATCCTACTCCCGATGAAATTCCCGATGCAGAAACCTGCATAGCAAAGGAGCTGGAAACCGACTCCGAAGGAAATGTAAAGGGTAAGTGGTTCTCTAACAAAAACTCCGTAGTTGCTCTTATTATCATTGTGGCGTCCTGTACAGTTATAATCGGCGGACTCTACACCTACTTTGCAATCTCCGAGAAGAAGATAAGAGATAAAAAGAAGACAGAGAAGGCTGATAAAAAGGCTAATAAGAAAAAGAATTAATCCTTTGGATGAGTGATAAATTATGCTGAAAGAATTTCTTGAAATAGGAAGAATAGTGGGTACTCACGGTATTGCAGGTGAACTCAGGGTTGAGTGCTGGTGCGACACACCTCAGTTTGTGGCACAGTTTAAGAATCTGTACCTGAACAAAGGTGAAAAAAAGCTGGAGGTTAAAGCCAGACCTCACAAAAATATAGCCCTTGTAAAAATCAAGGGCGTTGACACCATTGAACAGGCAGAACTGCTCAGAGGTAAGGTGCTCTATATGCTGCGCAAAGATGCAAAACTTCCCAAGGGTAGCCACTTTGTACAGGATTTGATTGGACTTTCGGTTAAAGATATAGACACAGACCGGATTTACGGCACCATTACCGATGTGCTGAAAACAGGTGCAAACGATGTTTACGAGGTAAAGGACGAGCAGGGAAAGGCTTATTACCTGCCTGTTATTCCTATGGTGGTGAACAAGGTGTGCCCCGACAAGGGCTATGTACTTATCACACCTATGAAAGGTATATTTGACGATGAGGATTGATATAATAACACTGTTTCCCGAAATGTGCGAGGCGGTGCTTTCTGAAAGTATCATAGGCAGAGCCAGAAAAAGCGGTGCGGTAGAAATAGTCTGTCATCAGCTGAGAGATTTTGCTTTTGATAAGCATCGCAGAGTGGATGATGCTCCCTACGGCGGCGGTATGGGTATGCTTATGATGGCAGAGCCTATTGCCCTGTGCTTTGAGGATATATGCAATAAACTTGGCGAAAAGCCTCATTTCATATATATGTCCCCAAAGGGAAGAGTCCTCAATCAGCAGGTTGTCCGTGAGATAACCGAAGAGCACCAGAACGTGTGTATTCTCTGCGGTCACTACGAGGGCGTGGACCAGCGTGTGCTGGATGCCCTTGTGGACGAGGAGATTTCAATCGGTGACTTTGTGCTGACAGGCGGCGAACTTCCTGCGGTAGTTTTTGCAGATGCTTTGTGCAGGATGCTCCCCGGAGTGCTTTCAAACGATGAGTGCTTTGAGCTTGAGAGTCATTACGGGGGACTTTTGGAGTACCCTCAATATACCCGACCTGAGGTTTGGAGAGAGGAGAAAGTCCCCGAGGTGCTCCTCAGCGGACACCACGCCAATATAGAGAAGTGGCGTCGTGAACAGGCGGTTATAGCCACTGCCCGACTTCGTCCCGATATGCTATCGACAGCGTCCCTTACAGATAAAGAAAAGGCTCTTGCCGACAGCATTGTTGCTAAAGAAAATAGCGACAGTTAATGTGCCGAATTTTGTATTGTTATTTTGCACAAGAATTGTAGCCTTGGAATTGTTGCAAATGTATATCAAAACAAAAATGTTTTTATTGTGTTGACCTCTAATGTTTTTGTGGATATAATAACAAAAAATAAACAATTCTGTAGACCTTGCAGAGTCACTATCTCAAGGCTAAAAGAAATTTTGTGGTAAGATAAGAGAGGGTATTTCCATGTACGGTAAGGATGTTTTAGTTCAGAATAAAACAGGTTTGCATGCCCGTCCGGCAACTTTCTTCATTCAGAAGGCAAACGAGTTCAAATCTACAATCTGGGTTGAGAAGGAAGAGAGAAGAGTAAACGCTAAGAGTCTCCTTGGTGTACTGTCGCTGGGTATCCTCGGTGGCACAACCATCAAGATTTTTGCTGACGGCTCTGATGAGACAGAGGCAGTTGAGGGTCTTGTAACTCTCGTTGAGTCCGGTTTTTCCGAGTAATCAATGAACTTGTTTTGGGCGGAGTACATTCTCCGCCCTTTTTTGTTATATGTAGGTTCTGTGAATTTTTTTGAGGAGGTGATACTGTGAGTGAAAAGCTGAGGCATCTTCGGGCAAAGGCAATGGCTCTGCCTATGGAAAGCGGCGTGTATATTATGAAGAACAAAAGCCGTGACATTATATATATAGGTAAAGCAAAGAAGCTTCGCAATCGTGTCAGCCAGTACTTCGGCTCACAGAATAATCATCCCCAAAAGGTACGGCAGATGGTGTCCTTTGTAGAGGACTTTGAATATATAATTACCGACAGTGAGTTTGAGGCACTGATTCTGGAATGCAGTCTTATTAAACAGCATCGTCCCAAGTATAATATTCTCCTTAAGGATGACAAGGGCTATAGCTATATCAAGGTTAGCGGTGAGAAGTGGCGTAGGATTTCTTGTGCTCTTCAGAAGGAAGAGGACGGTTCCAGATATATCGGCCCTTATACCTCGGGCTACCTTGTAAAACAGGCGGTAGAGGAGGCAAACTCGGTTTTTATGTTGCCCACCTGCTCCAGACGGTTCCCCGAGGATTTCGGTAAGGGCAGACCCTGTCTTAATTTTCATATTAAAAAATGTTGTGCGCCTTGCACGGGTAAGGTGAAATTCTCTGCCTATAACGAAAAGGTGGAGAGTGCTTTGGAGTTTCTTACAGGAGGCAGTACAGAGTCCCTGAGAAAGCTGACGTCCCAGATGCAGGAGGCGTCGGATAATCTGGATTTTGAACGTGCCGCCACACTTCGTGACAGTATAAATGCTATCAAAAAATTAGCCCAGAAGCAGAAGGTTATTCACTCAGACGTTAAGGACCAGGATGTTATTGCCTATTTCTGTGATGAAGAAAAAGGTTGCTTCGAGGTGTTTTCCTTTGAGGGCGGAAGACTCTGTGACCGACAGGACTTCCTTGTGGACGTGCTGGAGGACGAGGCTGCCGAAAAGGAAGAGTTTATCACAAGCTACTATTCAAGCGGTAAGCGTATACCAAAGTACATTACCATTGACTCGGATGTAGAGAATACAGAACTGCTTGAGCGTTGGCTTACGGAAAAAAGCGGACATCGTGTATATATCACAATTCCTCAGAAGGGAAATCAGAAAAAGCTCTGTGATATGTGCAGACAGAACGCTGCCGAGAGAGTGGCTCAGCTTAAGGGTAGTACAGGACGGGAGTTATCCGTACTTTCGGAACTTCAGAACGTACTGGGGCTCGAAAAAATTCCCTATTATATAGAATCCTACGATATTTCAAATCTGTCAGGCACAGAGAACGTGGCGGGTATGGTAGTGTTCGAAAACGGTAAGCCTCAAAAGAAGGCCTATAGAAAATTCAAGATAAAATCTTTTGAGGGGCAGGATGACTATGCCTCTATGAATGAGGTGCTCAGACGCAGGTTTGAGGAATACTATGCTCACAAGGATGAGGGAACGGGCTTCGGCAGACTTCCCGATTTGATACTTCTTGACGGCGGTGTGGGACAGGTGTCAGCTGTTAAGCCTCTGCTTGAGGAGTTCTCGATGGATATTCCTCTGTTCGGAATGGTCAAGGACCACAAGCACCGCACTCGTGCCATTACAAGCAACGGAGAAGAAATAGCCATCAGCTCTATGAAGCGGGTGTATAACTTCGTAAGTTCTATTCAGGACGAGGTTCACCGCTTTGCTATCGGCTACCACAGAAACAGACGAAGCGCCTCAATGCTCAGAAGTTCTCTGACGGATATTCCCGGTATTGGCGTAGAGAGGGCAAAAATTTTACTCAAGCACTTCGGCACAATTAAGAATATCTCTGTGGCAGAGCTTTCGGAACTGGAAAATGCTCCGAAAATGACCAAGCCGTCGGCTATGGCGGTGTACAGATATTTTCATCCCGAAAAAAGTAAAGATACAGATATTTAACATATAGTAAAGAATCGAGGCATAATATGAGAGTAATCACAGGTTCAGCCAGAGGCAGACGACTTGAGACTTTGTCGGGTGATGAGGTTCGTCCTACTACAGACAAGGTGAAAGAGGCGGTGTTCTCTGCTATACAGTTCGATATTGAGGGCAGAAGCTTTTTGGATTTGTTTGCAGGTTCGGGACAAATGGGAATAGAGGCTTTGTCCAGAGGAGCAAGGTTTGCCTGTTTCCTTGATTTGCGAAAGGATGCAGCAGCGGTTATAAGAAGGAACCTTTCCTCTGTAGGCTTTGAGGACAGAGCAGAGGTCAGATGTGCGGATTCTATTATGTTTCTGCGTACAACCGATATTCGCTTTGACTTGGTGTTTGTTGACCCTCCCTATAACAAGGGGCTTTCTCAGAAAGCTTTGGAGCTTTTGCCAAGCGTTATGAATCCCACAGGCACTATTATCTGTGAGGCGGCATTCGATGAGGAACTTCCCGAGAAAACAGGGGATTTCTGTCTTGACAGAACTTATCGCTATGGTAAAATAAAGGTGTGTATATACAGACGTCCCACAGAGGACTGATATCTTGGAGGTGCTCCTATGAAGATTGCAATTTGTCCCGGTAGTTTTGACCCTGTTACCCTTGGTCATCTGGACATTATATCCCGTGCATCAGGGCTTTTTGATAAGGTTATAGTTGCGGTGCTTTGCAATATGGACAAGAATCCCAGCTTTACCGTAGAGGAGAGGATGGAACTCCTCAGAGAAGTTACAAGGGGCTATGATAATGTGGAAATCGACAGCTTTGACGGACTTCTTGTAGACTATGCAAAGGAAAAGGGAGCCGTGGCTGTAGTAAAAGGTCTCAGGGCGGTATCCGACTTTGAATACGAATTTCAGATGTCTATGATTAACAAGAAACTGTATTCTCAGGTTGAGACGGTTTACCTCAATACAAGTCAGGAATATATGTATCTCAGTTCAAGCGTTGTAAAGCAGATTGCTTCCCTGGGAGGAGATATAAGCAACTTTGTTCCGGAAACAATTCACGATAAAATAGTTGACAGACTGCAGAATATATGAAATAATAAAGGTGTATTATCAGATATTAACATAGGAAAGGGCGATATATAATGAAAAGAGTAGAAGAATTACTTAACGAGCTTCAGGGTATTTTAGAGGAGGCTAAGGCAGTTCCCCTTACAGGCGGTAAATCCTTGGTTGATACCGAGCAGATTATGGATATCTTGGACGAGATTCACGATTCACTTCCCTCAGAGGTTCGTCAGGCTAAGAATATCGTAGCCGATAGATCTCAGATTATTGCAGAGGCTAAGAAAGAAGCAGATGACATTATCCGTCAGGCTGAGGAAAAGAAAAAGCAGATGGTTGACCAGAGCGAGATTGTACGTGTTGCACACGCTCAGGCTAACGAGATTATGAACGACTGCAAGGCTAAGACTGCCGATATGCGTAAGGCAGCTTCCGATTTTGTTGAGGAAGTTATGAAGAAGACTGACGAGGCAATCACCGCTCAGCTCACAGAACTGAGAAAGACCCGCCAGAATATTAAGATGACTCAGAAAACCGGCACAGGCACAAATATGTAATATAAACTAAATAATATAAACCGTCTCTACCTAAGAGGCGGTTATTTATTAATATCAATGAAAGTTGAACTTAAGTTGATATAAATTTGAGTTTTGAGAGGTAAACTATAAGCAATTATTGGTAAAATGTAAAAGAGAGGGTGTGTATTATGAAAAAAACTATTAATAATTCAAGTGTAATTCTCAGTATAGCGGAACTTATTGTGGGAGTGTTGCTTCTGATTAATCCTGTTGCCTTCAACAAGGGTATTATTATAGCCGTGGGCGTAGGACTTATGGTGCTGGGCTTATACAAGATAATCAGATACTTCAGTGTGAAACCTGATGTGGCTGCTCGACAGGGGGACTTTGCAAAGGGTTTCATTTTTGCTTTAGTGGGTATCTTATGTACATTTAACTCAGCTTGGGTTCTGGCAACATTTCCGACAATTACAGTTTTGTACGGAATAATGATTCTTGTCGCAGGTGTTACAAAGCTTCAGAGTGCTATTGATATTCTAAGACTTAAAAGAGGCTCTTGGGGGCTTATGTTCTTCAGTGCTGTAGTTACCGTACTGGTTGCTGTATTGGTTATCGTAAATCCCTTTACATCTATTTTAGTACTGTGGAAATTTCTCGGTATTACTCTGATAGTAGCGGCTGTGTTGGATATAGTTGCTTTTATTGCTTCAAGAAAGAATAAAAAGGATAAGACTGAAGCCGAGCAGGAAGAAAACTGAACATATAAAATCTTCGTATAGGGAGGTGCGTCGCATAAAGCGGTGCACCTTTTCTCTTTAGTTATAAAATGTTCAAGATTTGTTGAATTTTAATTGATGTAAAGCCGAAGCATCTTTGTTAAAATCAAAATGGTGTAATGTATATTTTAATATATAATGCTTATGTATCGGAGGAAATAGAAATGCTCAGGATATTGATTGTAGAAGATGACAGGGAACTGAGAAGACTTTTTGCACACGTTCTGATTAAAAACGGATATAGTGTAAAAGAGGTTACAAACGGCAGGGATGCTCTTGAAACTCTGGAAAATGAATATATGGATTTGATTATCTCTGACATTATGATGCCCGTAATGGACGGATACGAGTTTGTCCGTGAACTGAGAGACTCGGGGAATAACACACCTGTTATGATGATAACAGCTAAGGATGCCTTTGATGATATGAGGCTGGGATTCCTTTCGGGCAGCGATGACTATATGGTAAAGCCCATAAATGTAAACGAGATGGTGCTGAGGGTACAGGCACTTCTTCGTCGTGCACAAATGATTAGTGAGCGTAAGCAGACCATAGGAGGCACTACTCTGGAGTGCGACACCTTTACTGTTTATACTGACACCGAAAGCATGGTTTTGCCTCAGAAGGAGTTTATGCTTCTATACAAAATGGCCAGTTATCCCGGGCGGATATTCACCCGTCAACAACTTATGGATGAGGTGTGGGGATACGACTCGGACAGTGATACCCATACAGTAGATGTACATATAGGCAGACTCAGAGAACGCTTCAGAAATAATAACGATTTCAAAATTGTGACTATGCGTGGAGTAGGGTACAAGGTGGTCAAATTATGAAAAAAGAAAGACTTGCTGCCCATCCTCAGGAAGAGAAGAAAATCTTTGATAAAATCAGAGAAAAAAGAATCGGCTTTTTCTCCCTGAAAACGAGGATGACTTTCGTAGTCGGCGCAATTGTTTTGGGAAGCTTCCTAATAGCTATTGGAATTACAGAGCTTTTAGATTGGGTAATTCCTTCTTTAACGGGTATTCCCTTTGTTGTTAGGCTCGTTTGCTTTAGTTTGTTTGCGGCTATGATTGCCACCCGATTCTTTTCTAAAATTTTCATTGACCCTATCAAAGAGGTCAGAGAAGGTATGCAGAAGGTGGCAGACGGTAACTTTGATGTAAGGCTTGAAACTGCCTCCTCGTCAGTAGAGGTACAGGAGCTTTATGCAGGTTTCAATATGATGGCACAGGAGCTGGGTTCCACAGAGATTCTTCAGACAGACTTTGTATCCAATGTGTCCCACGAGTTCAAGACTCCCATCAACGCCATAGAGGGTTACACCACCTTGCTTCAGGGAACGGACAACATAGACGATACAGAGAATTGGTATATAGAGAAAATTCTCTTCAATACCCGCAGACTCTCGTCCCTTGTGAGCAATATTCTTCTTCTCTCCAAGATAGAAAATCAAAGTATCCAGACCAACCGTATCAGATTCAGCATAGACGAACAGATAAGGCAGTCTATACTTGTGTTTGAGCCTCAGTGGGAGCAAAAGAATATTGAGTTCGACGTTTCTATGGAAGAAGTTAACTACACGGGAAACGAGAGCCTCATGCATCATATATGGGACAATATTATCGGTAATGCGGTGAAGTTCAGCCCTGACTCGGGAAGAATACGGATTACACTCCAAAAAGAGAATGGTAAGATTATTTTTTCGGTTTCTGATACAGGTCCCGGAATTTCCGAGGAAGCACAGAAGCATATATTCGATAAGTTCTATCAGGAGGATGGCTCTCATAAGGAAGAGGGAAACGGACTGGGACTTGCACTTGTTAAAAGAATTCTGAGTATTGTTGACGGAGAAATAGTTGCAGCCAACAATCCCTCGGGAGGATGTACGGTTACAGTAACAATAGAAGAAAACTAAAGGAAAGAGATATCGACATTTTTCGTGTTGATATCTCTTTTTTCAACAAAAGTTGATGTTTAGTTGAAGTAGAGTTGCAGTTTTAATTTTATACTATAATTTGAGAAATTATTTATAAAGGGTGCTCAGATGAAAAAGTCAGAAAAAATAATCCGCAGTACTATATTGATACTTGCAGAGCTGTTTGAGGTGTTTACCATTTATTGGTGCATAAGAATCGGACGACCCGATTGCATTCTGCAAACCTTAATGGGAATGCTACTTCTGTTAATTCCTGCGTTATTTGAAAAAATATTCAAATGCAAAATGTGTATAGGTATGTACCTGTGTGTAATGCTGTACGCTTTAGGTCCTACTATGGGAGATTGCTACGGTCTTTACTACACAGTGAATTGGTGGGATAAACTGCTTCATACTGCAGGAGGCATAATATTTGCAATATTAGGTGTGTTTCTATTTCAGAAGTTCCTGGATAACGACAAAAAACATATTGTGATGACGGCGGTATTTGCTCTGTGCCTGTCTGTAACCTTGTCGGCAATGTGGGAGTTCGTAGAGTTTGGTATGGATATGCTGTTTGGTGCAGATATGCAGCACGACAGGGTAATATCCTCTATATACTCTTATCTTCTGGGAGACTCCGTGGGAGTCAGAGGCTCTGTTAACAATATTGATGAGGTAATAGTAAACGGTCAGATTCTTCCCACAGGGGGATATATTGACATAGGTCTGATTGATACTATGACGGATATGCTGGTAGAGACCCTCGGTGCTTTGGTAGTATCGGTGGGATATATCATAGACAAGGGTAAGCACCCGACAATTGTGTGCGTATAATCTATTGAGAGTGACCTCTGAGGTGATTGTATGAGTGAATTTTGGAAGTGCTTTTGGTATTTGTCAGCAACGGCGGTTATATATTTTCTATTAGGTAGGATACTTCCGAAGCGTTGGTTTTGTCCCGATAAGTTTCCGTATAAATCATATAAGTTTGAGAAAAACGGAAACATATATAATAAGATGAAAATTCGCCGTTGGCAGCATAGAGTACCTGATATGAGCAGATGGTTTCCCAGACTTATGCCCTCAAAGAATATGTCGGCGGTTAATGAGGAAACCATACTTCTTATGCTTCGGGAAACCTGTATTGCCGAGTTTATACACAAACTGCACCTGATAGGAGGTCTTTTGTGCCTTTATATGTATCCTGCTTTTGGCGGAGTACTGATAGTTTGCATAAATGCCTTTTTGCTGAATCTGCCGTTTATAATTATTCAGAGATACAACAGACCCCGACTTATGCGAGTGTATAAAAAACTCAGAGATAGTAGTAAAACAACGGAGCGAGGCGACTATATAATATGCGAGTGCTGATTTTAAGCGGTAACACTGGGGAGGGGCACAACTCCTGTGCAAAAGCCATAAAGGAAATATATGATATCTACGGTGTGGACTGTGTAATCGAGGACGGATTCGGGTTTATTTCTGATAAGACCTCCAGATTTTTATCCAAGGGACACTCCTTTGTGTATAAGCACGTGCCTATTTTGTTTGACAAGGGATATCATCTGGCAGAGGAATTGCCCGATAGCTTCAGTGAGGACTCTGTGATTTACAGCTTTTTTGCAAGAGGATGCGGTAAGCTGTATGAATATATAACCCGCGAGGGTTTTGATACTGTAATATGTACCCATCCTTTTACTGCCATAATGCTGACAGAAGTCAAAAGGGAATATGATATTTCTATAAAAACAGCTTTCGTGGCGACAGATTATACCTGTAGCCCAAGTGTTAAGGACAGTGACCTTGATGTGTACTTTATACCTTCAGAGAGCCTTGTGGACGACTTTGAATGCGAAAATATCACTCGGGATAAGATGTGTGTAAGTGGTATTCCGGTCAGGCAGATGTTCTATGAAAAAAAGGAGAAAAGTATTGCCAGAAAAACCCTTCATCTGCCTGAGGATTCCAAGCATATAGTTGTTGCTTGTGGCAGTATGGGCTGCGGTCCTATCAAGGAGTTGATAGAGCTGCTTTTTGAACGGGACAGGACAGATCTGGATATATCCGTTTTATGCGGAAAAAATAAAAAACTGTATGACCAGTTGAGCGAAAAATATAGTTTATCCTCAAAAATACATATATGTGAATATATAAAAAGGATGTCTTTGATGCTCGACAGTGCAGATTTGTATATAACCAAGGCAGGTGGCATAAGCACAACGGAGGCACTAATCAAGGGTCTGCCTATGGTGCTTGTGGATGCAGTAGGTGGTTGTGAGGATTATAACAAGGACTTTTTCGTGAAATCGGGTGTCGCTTACGAGGGTAAGTATCCCGAGGATATTATGTCTGCTTGTGAAGAACTTCTGGACAATACAGACAAATATGCCGAAATGGAAAAGGCACTTCAAAATATGGGTAGGCCTAATTCAGCAAAAATAATTTATGAATTGTTGAATAGATAAAACAGATGCTAAAAAGGGGATAAGAAAATGAAAACAGGATATGTACTTTATAATCTTAAGGCAGGATATAAGATGACCCGAGAGGAGCTGGATGTAATAGGGCTCGTCTATGACGATGAGCTTAAACTGGTAAATATTGAAGATGTGAAAAATTACAGGGTGTTTCTGGATGGGCTGAGTGCAGAGGATTACCTGGTGATATGCGGTGGAGACGGTACTCTGAACCGGTTTATAAATAATACAGAGGAAATAGATTTTAAGAACAGGGTATATTATTATCCCACAGGTACAGGTAACGACTTCGCTACAGATATGGGACACGAAAAGGGCTGTGTGCCCTTTGAGATAACAGAGCAGATTAAGAATCTGCCAACAGTTACCGTAAAGGAAAAAAGCTATCGATTTATAAACGGTGTAGGCTATGGTATAGACGGTTATTGCTGTCAGGTGGGAGACGAGATAAAGAAAACCTCAGACAAAAAGGTAAACTATACCTCTGTTGCTATCAAGGGGCTTTTGTTTCATTATAAGCCTACCAAGGCAAAGGTTACTGTTGACGGGGAAACCTATACATACGATAAGGTCTGGATTGCACCTACTATGCTTGGCAGATATTATGGCGGAGGAATGATGCCCACACCTGCCCGAGACAGAAATGACAAGAGCAGCCTATCGTTGATGGTGCTCCACGGCACAGGCAAATTAAAAACTCTTATCAGATTTCCGGGACTGTTTAAGGGAGAACATATTAAGCATACCGATATGGTACATATACATACAGGCAAAGAGATTACGGTTGAGTTTGACAGAGCAGTCGCCTTGCAGATTGACGGAGAGACAATACTCGGTGTTACATCCTATACTGCACGTGCTTCTGAATTCTGAACAGAATATATCGAGGACAGGTACATAGTTGTGCCTGTCCTTTTTGCGTCTGTAGAGGGTGATATTGTAATCTTTGTAACCTTTTCTCAAATAATTACAAAATTCGAACAGGCGTTCTAAAAATCCCATTAAGGTGGGGCTTGGGGCAAAAAGGTCATTCTTTTTGTATATTATGCTTCAAAAATTGTCGTAAAAATTGGTAAAAAAATCGTAATCAATGTCTTGCAATCTTGAAACTAATCAGCTATAATATACATACAGTGTCATTTGGTGACTACGAGTGTCAAAAAATGACTCGATTTAAGTCGATTTTATAAGGAGGTGGGGAATAGTGTTTACAGGCATCACAAATCAGAGTCTTGACAGCAAAGGCCGTGTTATATTATCCCCTTCCTTCCGTGAAGAGCTGGGCGAGAGCTTCTATGTTACCAACGGCTTCAACAGAAAGTTTCGTTGTGTACAGATTATGTCAGAGCAACAGTTCGAGAATATCCGTGACCAAATTCGTAATATGACGGCGGATAACGCTCTTAAGTTTCAGTACTTCTTTATTGCTCCCGCATCCCGCACATCTGCCAATGCACAGGGCAGAGTTCAGATACCCCAGGCAATCAGAGAACTCTCTAAGCTTGATAAGGACATTGTAGTTCTTGGTATGGATAATCGTATTGAGGTCTGGGACAAGGTTACATACGAACAGTTTATGGCAGAGAGTATGGAGGAATCCTTCTCCGAGGCTCTGGAACTGTTGAGGCTGTACTGATATGGAGTTTAAGCATTTACCTGTTCTGCTTACCGAGACTGTTGAGGGTCTTAATATTAAGCCTCAGGGTATATACGTTGACGGCACAGCCGGTGGCGGCGGACATTCGTCGGAGATACTCAAACGACTCAGTGGCGGTAAGCTCTACTCTATAGACAGAGATCCCGATGCCATAAGAACAGTCACCGAAAGATTCAAGGACGAGCCTGACTCACAAATCGTTCAGGGCAGATTCGGAGATATGAAGCAGCTTCTGCAGGAAAGAGGCGTCGATAAGGTGGACGGAGTCCTCTTGGATATAGGAGTTTCCTCCCATCAGCTGGACACCGCAGAGCGTGGCTTCTCTTTTCACGAGGACGCTCCTCTGGATATGAGAATGAGTCAGCAGGGCGAAACTGCCGGAGACTTGGTAAACAACCTGCCTTACGGAGAACTTGCCCGTATAATCGGCACCTACGGTGAGGATAAATATGCATCCTCTATAGCAAGGGCGATTGTAAGATACAGAGAAACAAAGGAAATAGAAACAACGCTGGAACTGGCAGAGATTATCAAGAGTGCCGTTCCTCAGCGTGTCAGGAGAGAGGGCCATCCTGCAAGACAGACCTTCCAGGCAATCAGAATTGCAGTCAATGATGAGTTCGGAGAACTGGAGAGGGGACTGGACTCAGCTTTTGAAATGCTCCGTTCCGGCGGTAGACTTGCAGTGATAACCTTCCACTCTATAGAAGACAGAATCACAAAACAGAGAATGCAGAAGTGGTGTACAGGCTGTACCTGTCCTGCGGATTTCCCTGTTTGTGTTTGCGGCAACAAGCCAAAGGCACGGCTTATAAGCCGAAAACCTGTGGTAGCGGGAGAAGAGGAACTCAGCCTCAATCCCAGAAGCAGAAGTGCAAAGCTTCGAGTATGTGAAAAACTGTGAGTGTACAGTTAAGGTGTATGAAAGAATTTTATTAAAGGGGAAATTCAAATGGCTTACAGTGCTTATATGGACAGAGGTTATGACCTGAGCCTCTTTGAAACAAGCGGAACCTCTGCTAAGGTTATGGCACCTCAGAAGCAAAAGAAAAAGCAGCGTGTGGGTAACATTGTTACCCTGCCCGAAATTACATATAGTAAGGAGTCTCGCAGAAAGCACAACGTTGGCTCTCTGGTAGTAGGCTTTGTTATGGCAACCGTGATTGCCCTGGTGATTGGAATTATTATTCATGGTCAGGTTCAACTTGCTGAACTTAATCAGAATATTGCAACTGCTCAGTCTGAGCTCAATTACTCAAAGAGCCACTATGTTCAGATGCAGGCTAAGGTGGAGGCTTCTCTGTCTACTGCTGCTATAGAGGAGTACGCCCGTACGGAGCTTGGTATGTCCAAGGCTACCAACCAACAGAAGGAATACATCAGCCTTAGCGGTGGCGACAAGGCTGAAATATATACAGAGAGCAACAGAACGGTATTTACTCAAATGGGTGAGTTCTTTAGTTCTTTGTGGTCATAACATACCCGTTTTTGTAATAAGTATGTTATGTGAGGATGAGAGTTGAGATTTTAGTCTTAACTCTTTTTCTGCTATTATTAAGGTTGATTTTTTTGGAGGCAATGCTTCCATTTTGATAGATTTTTGTACGGAAGGAGTTAGCATATATGGCAAAAGGCGTGAAACAAACCTTTAAGAAAAGATCCAACGCTTTACTGGCTATAATCCTTATTTTGGGCTTTGGTGCGGCTATTTGCAGACTGGGCTATTTGCAGATATTTATGGCAGATGAGCTTCAGCAGAAAGCTGTTGACCAGCAACTTGCAGATACAGTAATATCCGCCAAGCGTGGTACAATATATGATGCTAACGGTAAGGTACTGGCTACCTCTGCATCAGTGTGGAGAGTTGTTCTTGCTCCTGTCTACTTTGAAACTGACGAGGAGCGTCGCATAGTAGCCGAAGGATTATCAGAAATTCTCGGTGTTGACGAGGACACTATTTTTGAGAAATCCCAGAAGGAAAGCTATTATGTAGAGATTAAGCGTCAGATAGAGAGCGATACAAGAGAAGAAATTCTGGAGTTTGTAGATAAAATTACGGATGAGCACGATATTAACGGAAACTGTATTTTCCTTATTGAAGACTACAAGAGGTATTATCCTTACGGAGATCTGGCTTCCGCTGTTATCGGCTTTACAGGTTCTGACGACCAGGGACTTTCCGGCGTGGAGTACCAATATGATGATGAGCTGACGGGTACACCCGGCAGACTTATTACCGCTATAAATGCCCATGGCACGGCGATGCCGTTTCAGTATAGTCAGAACATAGATGCTATAGACGGCTATAACCTGACTCTCACCATTGACGAAACTATCCAGTCTATTGCCGAGAAGTATATGGAACAGGCAATTATTGAGCATTCTGTATATAATCGTGGCGTATGTATAATTATGGAGGTTGACACTGGAGCAGTTAAGGCGATGGCTTCTGTAGGAGGCTTTGACCTTAACGACCCCTTTACACTTCCCGAAACAATCCAAGAGGAAATAAGTAAACTTCCTAAGGAGGAACAAGCTGAGCAGGAATACGTAGAGCTTTCAAAAATGTGGAGAAATAAGGCGGTAAGCGATACCTATTATCCCGGCTCTGTATTCAAGATGTTTACTGCTGCCATGGCGGTGGAAGAAAATCTTGTTTCTGAAAATTCCGGCTTTTACTGTTCAGGTGCATATACCGTAACAGGTCAGACCATGCATTGCCACCTGCGTTCCGGTCACGGAACACAGAACTTCCGCGAATGCATCAAAAATTCTTGTAACCCTGCTTTTATGCAGATAGGCGAGAGCATTGGTGCAAAGCTTTTCTGGCAGTATTATCAGGCGTTTGGATTTTCTGAGAAAACAGGCATTGACCTTCCCGGTGAAGGTAACGATATCTTCTTCTCTGACGACGGTACAATGCTTCCTGTAAACCTGGCAACTGCTTCTTTCGGACAGAACTTTGCAGTTACACCTATACAGGTTGCCACAGCGGTTTGTGCTATAGCAAACGGCGGATATATAGTTCAGCCCCATGTGGTATCTCAGATTACAGATGGTGACGGTAATGTTATTTCCACCACCTCTACAGAGGTCAAGCGTCAGGCGGTTTCTACCGAGACTACCACTTTGATTGCAGATATTCTTGAGGAAAACGCCGTATCAGGCTCCGGTAAAAACGGCTATGTTGCAGGATACAGAGTAGCCGGTAAAACAGGTACCTCCGAGAAAAAGAACGACTCCAACGGTGACGGTATAGACGACTATATCGCTTCTTTCTGTGGTTTTGCTCCTGCAGAGAATGCAGAGGTTGTATGCCTTGTGTTCTTTGATACTCCTACAGGTGCAGCTTACTACGGAAGCCAGGTAGCAGCTCCTGTTTTTGCACAGATAATGTCAGAGGTACTGCCTTATCTGCAGGTGGCTACCCAGTATACAGAAGAGGAACTGGCAGAGCTGGATAAGACCGCAGGTACCTATGTAGGACTTACCGTTGACGAGGCACGTCGCAGTGCTGAGGCAGAGGGCTTTACCACTTCTGTAAAGGGTAGCGGAGATACTGTTCTTGCACAGGTTCCTGCAGCAGGTACCAATATCCCTAAAAACGGCAACGTGGTGCTTTATACCGATGAGGAAAGTGCAACCCTCCAGGTTGAGGTTCCTGACCTTACGGGTTACAGCATTTACGACGTTAATTATTTAAGCACACTATATGATATAAACATCAGTATTACAGGTGTAACCGATTCAGCGCTGAGCTATTCATCGGCTCAGAGTATTCCGGCGGGTACTATGGTATCTCCCGGTACGGTTATAAAGGTTACATTTACTGCCGGAGGCCACAGCGACTAAGCCACGGCGAGGAGGAAATATGATTTCTGACAATTTGATATTTTACGGTGATATGAAAGATGCCGAGGCTATCGGCAACCTTGTGAATAAATGCAGTAATTCTCTGGAACTGAGATGTACCAAGTTGGCTGTTGTTACCAACGAGGAGTCTTTGTCTGATGTTACTTCCCATAAGGGCTTGTCAGCAGTTGTTCCTTTTGGTACAGAGGGGATTTTCTCAGATGATGTGAACAAAGTTACCTATTCTGTGACAGACAGCAGCGCAACAGTATCTGCCCTTAATCTTCAGCGTAGAGAAAACTGCAGTTGTTTTGAGCTTTTATACAAACCCTATATGGGCAGGGTTTATATCCCCAACGGCAATGACTATACCGCAAGGCAGGTTCTCATATCTGCGGCGGTGCTGGTAGCTCTGGGTGCAGATGTAAAAAAAATAGTGGAAGTTATTAACAATAATCTGGAAAAATAAAGGACGGGACATAGTATGGAAAATTGTTTATGGGCATTGGGTGCGGCAGTAGTTGCCTTTGTTATTTCGTCAGTTTTAGGTAAGGTGCTTATCCCTTATCTTCATAAGCTTAAGTTCGGACAGACAATTCTTGATATCGGTCCCGATTGGCACAAGAAAAAGCAGGGCACTCCCACAATGGGCGGTATAATGTTTATCATAGGTGTACTTGTTTCTACGGTTGTGTTTTATCTTATCTGTATTTGGACTACATCAGCTGTGTTTGAGAAAGAACAGTGGAATATCTGTGTCGGACTTGTGATGGCTCTTTGCTATGGTATTATCGGCTTTATTGATGATTATATCAAGGTTGTCAAAAAGCGTAATCTGGGACTTACAGCTCCTCAGAAACTTATAATGCAGTTTGCGGTTGCAATTCTCTATCTTCTTGCTCTCAGAGTAAAGGACACAGGACTTACATCTACGGTAATACCCTTTGTAGGTACTGTAGAACTGGGATTTTTCTACTATATAATCGCAGCCGTTGTAATAGTTGGTGTTGTTAACGCTACCAACCTTACCGATGGCATTGACGGACTTGACGGCTCCATAACCTTCTTTGCGGCAGTGTTTATGATGCTCATTTCCGCTATGATTTCAAACGCAGGTGGCGTAATTGAGAGTGCTGCTCTGGCAGGTGGATGCTTAGGCTTTTTAGTTTGGAACTTCCACCCTGCAAAGGTGTTTATGGGAGATACAGGCTCACTTTTTCTGGGCGGTATGATTTGCTCTATACTCTTTGCTCTGGATATTCCCGTTTTGGTTATTCTTATCGGCATTGTTTATCTTGCAGAAATGTTCTCTGTTATGCTGCAGGTTACATACTTCAAGCTGACTCACGGCAAACGTCTCTTTAAGATGAGCCCCATACATCATCACTTTGAGATGTGCGGTTGGTCAGAGGTAAAAATTGTATGTGTGTTCAGCTTGGTGACTGCTATTGCAGGAATTGTGGCAGTTGCAATTGTATATTTTGGCGTGGTTAATTTTACACCCTGATTTTGACTATACTTTTTAACTTCCTTGTGATTGGAGGGATACTATGAAGCAAAGAGGTTTTTCAAATACTCAGACAAATCCCGACAGAGCATATCTTCGATATTATAGCGGAGAAGCCTCCGGGGGTTCCTATCAAAGTCCCAGAGCTCAAAGCTCTGTGCAAAGTACCGCAAAGTCTCGGAAAAAGAAAAACTTTAATGTATGGGAAGTCGGCATGGGTATTGATATGCCCTTTCTCATTCTTGTTCTTGTGCTTCTTGCAATAGGAATCCTTATGATGTTCTCTGCAAGTTACCCCGTAGCTTTGGCAGAAGAGGGCAACAGCTACTATTATCTTGTTCGTCAGTTGATATTTGCAGCGGTTGGAATTGCTGCAATGATTCTGCTTTCCTTTGTAAACTATCGTATCTACTATATGGCGGCTAAGATTATTCTTGCTGTTTCCTTTGTATTCCTTATATTGGTACTGTTTATGCCGTCTGATACAGGTATACACCGATGGATTTATTTAGGACCCTTTTCCTTTCAGGCATCAGAAATTTCCAAGTTCTGCGTTATAGTATTTATGGCATACATCTGCACAAAAAATGCAGATAAAATGAAGTATATCAAGCACGGACTTCTTCCCGGTGCATTGGTGTTTATTGCTACAGCAGGACTTCTTCTGCTGGAGCCCCACTATTCTTGTATCGTAATTATGTTCTTCCTGGTACTGTTTATGCTGTATTTGGGGGGACTTCCCGGTAAATACTTTGTAGTAATCATTTCTGCAGCAGTAGCAGCGTTTCTCATTGCTTGGGCTACAGGACTTTTGGGCTATGCTATGAAGCGAATGGATGGCTGGGGTCAGGCTCTTATCTATACAGATGAGGCTATGTGGCAGACTACCTGGCAGACAAGAAACTCTCTCTATGCTATTGGCTCAGGCGGTGTATGGGGCTTGGGTCTTGGTAACTCAAGGCAAAAGTATCTCTATCTTCCCGAGCCTCAGAACGACTTTGTTTTTGCTATTGTTTGCGAGGAGCTGGGACTTATCGGTGCTATCGCAATCCTTATCCTCTTCGGACTTCTTGTATGGAGAGGTATATATCTGTCCCAGAGAGCAGGGGATACCTTCGGCAGACTCTTAGGCTGTGGCTTGACTGCACAGATTGGTCTGCAGGTTATACTCAATATTTTGGTTATCACCGACTGGCTTCCTAATACAGGTATTTCACTGCCTTTCTTCAGCTACGGCGGTACATCTCTTGTAATGCTTCTGGCACAGATGGGCGTAGTGCTCTCTGTATCCAGAAGCTCAAAAATGGAAAAAACCTGATTCTTTAAGGAAGATATATATGAAAATATTACTTGCAGGTGGCGGCACCGCAGGACACATCAACCCTGCTATTGCCATTGCCCAGACTATAAAACAGCATAATCCCGAGGCTCAGATACTCTTTATCGGCAACAAGGGTGGACTTGAGGAAACTCTTGTTCCTGCTCAGGGCTTTGACATAAAGACTATATCTGTACAGGGGTTTCGAAGAAGCCTTAAGCCTCAGGCAATAATCGAGAATATCGGCACTGCCTTTAAGGCGGTTTCTGCTTCTTCTAAAGCAAAGAAAATAATAAAGGATTTTGCTCCGGATGTGTGTGTCGGCACAGGTGGTTATGTCAGCGGTCCTGTTATACAGGCAGCACAGAAGCTTTCTATCCCCACACTTATTCACGAGCAGAACGCTTTTCCCGGTGTTACCAACAAGATGCTCTCTAAGAAAGCGGATAGGGTTTTACTTGCTATGGATGCGGCACGGACACACTTTGATGAGAGATGTAATTTCGTGCTAACAGGCAATCCTGTAAGAGCACAGATACTGTGTACTGTAGATAAAAAGACCGCAAGAGAGAAGCTATCCCTTGACTCGAGACCCGTGGTGCTTTCCTTTGGCGGAAGTATGGGTGCCAGAAAAATCAACGAAAGTATGGCCGGTGTCATAGCTCGTAGCGGAAAAGACGGAAAATATCAGCACATTCATGCATATGGTAAATACGGCCTGTGGTTTCCCGATTTAATCAGAGAAAAGGGCACAGACCCTGACAGAGCCTCTAATCTGGATATCCGTGAATATATAGACAATATGGATTTGTGTATGTCTGCGGCTGATTTGGTAGTTTGCCGTTGCGGTGCAATAACGCTGACAGAATTGCAGATTATGGGTAAACCCTCGGTGCTTATCCCTTCTCCTACTGTAGCAGAGAATCATCAGTATCATAATGCTATGGCTTTGGTAGAGAGAAAAGCTGCCTCTGTAATTGAGGAAAAAGACCTTACCGAGGAAAAACTCACAGAGGAAATCGACAGGCTTCTCCTAAGTGGTGAGCTTCTAACAGAGTACTCGGAAAATGCAAAACGTATGGCAATAACAGACGCAAACCGGCGAATATATAATGCAATTATAGAGGTGCTCGGGTCCTTAAAATAAAGGGCGTGGGGTCATAACCTCAATTGTCACACATATAATTTTTCGGCATAGGATAAATTAATACATGCTGAAAGGGTGTAGTGTGTGGCTAAACTGCTTGTAGAGGGATGCAGAAAACTCAGCGGTGAAGTAGAGGTTCAAGGTGCTAAAAACAGTATCCTGCCTATACTTGCGGCAACAATTCTCAGCAGGGACGAAAACGTCTTACATAATTGTCCCTGCCTTTCGGATATAGATACGGCAATAAACATTCTGCGGTATCTGGGATGCAAGGCTACCCGTCACGGTCATACTCTTGTGGTAAATACCTCTGATTTGAGTGGAATTAAAATTCCCGATTCCCTTATGCGAGGGATGAGAAGCTCTATAATATTCCTCGGTGCAATCCTCACCCGATGCAAAAGTGCCGTTATGACCTTGCCGGGTGGATGTGAGCTGGGTCCAAGACCCATAGACCTGCATCTGGATGCACTCAGAAAAATGGGTGCAGATATAGAGGAGCATCACGGAATAATCAGTTGTACAGCACCAAAGGGGCTTAAAGGAGCAAACATTGCCCTGTCATTTCCAAGCGTTGGTGCTACAGAGAATATAATGATAGCCGCCTGTCTTGCAAAGGGTACTACGGTTATAACCAATGCAGCCAGAGAGCCTGAGATAGAGGATTTGTCAGATTACCTTACAAAATGCGGAGCACAAATCAGCGGAGCAGGTGAGGGTACAATAGTCATTGAGGGGGTATCCTCAATGCACGGCACCTCCCACACAATTATCCCCGACAGAATTGTGGCGGCAACTCTGATGTCTGCCGCGGCGGTCACAGGCTCCGATATAACCCTTAAGGGTGTAATAAACAGACATCTGGGTGCAGTCATTCCTGTTTTTGAGGAAGCAGGTTGCAAGGTAGAATGCAAAGAGGGCAGAATGTTCATATCCTGTCCTGAAAGGCTTAAGTCCTTTAACCTTGTAAGGACTACTCCCTATCCCGGTTTTCCCACAGATGCTCAGGCACCTGTAATGGCAATGGCAACTCTTTGTGACGGAATTACCGTTTTTGTTGAGACGGTTTTTGAAAGCCGTTTCAAGCACGTAGGAGAATTTCTCCGCCTTGGAGCAAATGTTAAGGCAGAGGGAAGAGTCGCTATAGTAGAGGGTGTCAAAGAGCTGTACAGCTCATCCCTTCAGGCTATGGATTTGCGAGGCTCTGCGGCGCTGACTGTAGCTGCTCTGAGAGCTCAGGGCAATACAGAGATTGACACAACCCGATATTTAGAGCGTGGCTACGAGGACTTTGACGTAGTGCTAACAAGTCTTGGAGCATCAGTCAGAAAAGTATAAAGTTTAACATATAAGATTAGAAATCATCAGATAAAAGGAAGTAAAAGGAGGTGGCGTTATGGATGAAAAAACTGCACCTATTCCATCATTAAAGGATTTTAGTGAACAAAGAAAAGAGCGTTCTGCTCAGACCAATCGCACAAGCACAATGCAGACCAAGGGTCAGCAACGCCGTAGTGCTCAACTGAGGGAGACTCCCAAAAAGAAAAAGACACCTGCACCAAGCAGTAAAACAGGGCAAAACTCGGCGAAAAAGACCTCTGCTTCTTCCAATCGCAGACCTGCCTCAACAACTCAAAAACATAAAACTTCATCGGGAGCAGCCACCTCAAGAAAACAGTCTTCTGCTCCCCATACATATGCCAGAGAGCGCAACGCCCACAATACAGCGATTAATTCGGCAGGAGAGGTAACACGCAGTACATCCTCAAGAGAGTCAAAGTATAATTTTGACCGCTTTGCAGAATATGACCGTCCCGGTGTCGGTGGCTCAAAAAATGAAAATCACAGAGCATCCTCCACACAGAGAAGGCGTCCTTCCTCAGAGCCGACAGGCAGACGTCCTGCTTCCAACTCTCAGCCTCAGAGAACACAGAGAAAAAATAATTCTCAGAAAAAATCGGCTAAGAGCTCTGTAGCACCTGCATCAAAAACAGCTCAGAAGAAGCCGAGAAAACCTCTCAGTCCAAGGGCAAGAAAGTTCAGAAACTTCTTCATCTATTTGGGACTTTTCCTGTGTGTAATGCTCGTTGGAGTTATTCTGTCCCTTACTGTTATGTTCAAGACCGAGCAGATTATAGTAAATGGCAGCGGTGATTACTTAGAGCAAGATATTATTGCAGAGAGCGGACTTATCATAGGTGATAATATTTTCACCTCACCCAAGGGTAGGGCAGAGGATAAGCTGGAAAGTGCATTCCCTTATATTGAAAAAGCAGATGTATACAGCGTATTTCCCAACACAATTAATATTGATATAACCTTAGCAGAGGCTGCCTGTGTGGTAGATGGTATGAACGGCTACTATATAGTCAGCGACAAGGGTAAGGTGCTGGAGGTTTCGGCAACCGTGGATGAGCTGGAAGTGCCTGTAGTTGAGGGCATCAAGGCAGGTGGCAAGGTGGCAGGTGATTTTATCGACTATGACAGCGAGGTCGTCAGCCTTGCATTGCAGGAGATATTCTCAACTCTGAGTGAGCTTGATGCAGAGAGCATCACCCTTGTCAATGTGTCCACAGAGAACGATACGGTAGAGCTGAAGTACGTATATGATAACCGTATTGTTGTTTATCTGGGAATTCCTGAGCACTTAGCGTATAAGGTTCGCACGGCTCAGACTATTATCAAGGAAAAACTGGAGGTCAGCGGAACAATGATTGCAGGTGACCTGGATGTGTCTATGTGTTATGATACAAGCAAATCCTATTTCAATCAGTATTCCTTGCTGACAGATAATGTAACTGCTCACGAGGAGACTGCAGAGCCTACTGAGGAGACGATAACAGTTCAGTATTAAGGGGATTTTCAAAGAATTTTGCTTCAGAATTATATGAAAATATAAAAAACTCCAAATAATTTCAAAAAAGTGTTGAAATTATCCGCTGAATATGTTACCTTATTATAGAGTGGAATATAGTGTGTATCTGTATCCACACGGATTTTCAAATAGAGTTGCAATCTATATAGATGATTTCAAGGAGGACAAGTAAATGGCTTTTGAGTTAGAGAAAGAGTTCGTTGATTATTTACCCGTAATTAAGGTTATCGGTGTCGGTGGCGGCGGCGGTAACGCTGTTAACCGAATGGTTAAGATGGAGGTTCGCAACGTTGAGTTTATTGCTGTAAACACCGACGAGCACGTTCTTCGTTTTTCCAAGGCTTCTCAGAAGATTCAGATTGGTGAGAAGGTAACACGCGGCAAGGGCGCAGGTTCTCTCCCCGAGGTTGGCCAGAAGGCTGCTGAGGAGAACAGAGAGGAAATCGCTGCTATCCTTAAGGATACCGATATGGTATTTGTTACTGCCGGTATGGGCGGTGGCACAGGTACAGGTGCAGCTCCCGTTGTTGCTAAGATTGCCAAGGATATGGGTATCCTCACAGTTGCTGTTGTTACCAAGCCCTTCGCATTTGAGGGTAAGAAGCGTATGGCACAGGCTGAGCAGGGTATCGAGCAGTTGGCTGCTTGTGTAGACTCTCTCATCGTTGTTCCCAACGAAAGACTCAAGTTTGTTTCTGACCAGAGCATCACTCTTCAGAACGCATTTACTATTGCTGACGATGTTCTTCGTCAGGGTGTACAGAGCATCTCTGACCTTATCGTTGTTCCCGGTCTTGTTAACCTTGACTTTGCAGACGTTACTGCAATTATGAAGGATGCAGGTTATGCTCATATGGGTATCGGCAGAGCTTCCGGTAAGGACAAGGCTGTTGTTGCTGCTGATGCTGCTATCTCCAGTCCTCTCCTCGAGACTACTATCGACGGTGCACAGGGTGTTATCATCAACATCACCGCATCCCCCGACGTAAGTCTTGACGATATCGACGTTGCTTCCACAATTATCTCCGAAAAGGCAGCCGAGGATGCAAACATCATCTGGGGTGCTGTTGTTAACGAAGATATGAAGGACGAAATCAGCGTTACAGTTATTGCTACAGGCTTCTCTACAGACGGCAAGTCAAAGAGCAAGGCTGCTGCAGTTGAGGCTGAGGCTCAGAGAAGTGCCGAGGCAAGTGACGAGGATGACGACAACTTCTACGATATTATGTCTATCTTCAATAAGTAATTACAGTAAAATATCTGCGGAGCACACTTTTCGGTGTGCTCCGTTTTTTGTTTTAACAGCAAAGTTTAATCTCATTTGTTAAATTGTATCAAAACCTTTACTTTCATTGACAAATTCCCAAAATGATATATAATGTTAAGTGTTATATTATGGATTATTATGTTCATATTAAGACGCTATATCACTCTGAGGAGGATTACGCTTGTTTACTATATTCAAAGAACACAGGCATTTTGGCAAACAGATACTGCTTCTTGCCGTTAATGACCTGAAAAAAACATACAAGGGTGCCGCTATCGGTCCTCTGTGGGCAGTTATCAAACCTGCCTTTACACTGTTTGTATATTGGTTTGCATTTGCCATCGGACTTAAAAGTGCCGGTGATGTAGCATGGGCAGGACAGGTATTTCCCCGTTTCGTCTTTATGCTTGTAGGTTTTATCCCTTGGTTTTTCATTACGGACAGCATAACTCTGGGAGCCAAGTCTATCAGGATGAACCAACAGTTCGTCACCAAGGTTTCATTCCCTGTGTCGACTATTATGACCTTTACTGCATTGGCAAGGTTATTTGTTCATCTGTTTTTGTCGATTATAATGTATGTGATCCTCATATGCTACGGATATATGCCCACGGTTTATAATCTGCAGTTTTTCCTGTATTGTCCGCTGATGTTTATGTTCTTCGTAGCTCTTACCTGGTCAACTGCACCTATGGCAGCCTTCTCCAAGGACTTCGAGAATATGATAGTTTCCATTATGGCAGGTATCTTCTGGCTGACAGGTATTATCTACAACTCCTATAACCTTGATAGCGAGGTTCTTGAGACTATTATGCTCTTTAATCCTATCAACTTCTTTGCTAACGGCTATCGTAACGCATTCCTCTATAACACCTGGTTCTTCGAGAACAAACTTGAGCTTATTATATTCCTGTCAGAATTTGTCATAGTTTTTGTGCTTGGAATTTTCAATTACAACCGTCTGCGCAAGAAACTTCCCGACGTGCTTTAAGGAGGTAAGAATATGGAAAATCCTATTATTACCTTTAAGGGTGTCACCAAGGAGTACACCCTTTATAAGAACGACCAGGAACGTTTCAAGGCTCTTTTCTTCAAAAGCAAAAAGGCAAAGATAAACCGTGCACTCTCTGATGTTTCTTTTGAGATTGGAAAAGGTGAGGCAGTAGGTATTATCGGCGATAACGGTGCAGGTAAGTCTACATTGCTCAAGCTTATCACAGGTGTTGCATTCCCCACAGAGGGAGAGGTGCATGTTGAGGGTAAGGTTGCGGCTTTGTTGGAGCTGACTGCTGGTTTCTCTATGCAAATGACCGGCAGAGAGAATATATATCTCAAAGGATATATTCTCGGACTTACAGACAACGAGATTAAGCGTCTTGAGGAGCGTATTATTGATTTTGCAGAACTTGGCGATTATATCGACCAGCCTGTAAGAACTTACTCAAGCGGTATGAAGATGCGTCTTGGTTTTGCTATCAACGTTAACATCGAGCCCGACGTACTTGTTATTGACGAGGCTCTGTCCGTAGGAGACGCCACCTTCAAGAAAAAGTGTAAAAAGAAAATTGCCGACACCATCGCAAGTGGTGTTACAGTTCTTTATGTTAGCCACAGTGCAGATTCAGTAAAAGAGTTGTGCTCCCGTGCTATTTATATGAAGAAGGGTAAGCTGATGTTTGACGGCCCTGCCGAGGAAGCACTGAGCATCTACAAAGAAGATAAAGCAAAAAAATAAGACCTTAAACCTTTTATAGAAAGGAAGTACAAAATGGTACACGCTATGATATTTGCCGGAGGAATCGGCGCAAGAATGAAGTCACTTGATATTCCCAAGCAGTTTATTGATGTGGACGGTAAGCCTATTATTATCCGCACTCTGGAGCATTTCTCAAAGCATTCTCAGGTGGATACCATTGTTGTCTCCTGTATTCCCGACAAGATTGATTATCTTTGGGGACTTATCAAGGAGCATCGCATAGATAAGGTTGTAAATATTGTTCCCGGTGGTGCTAACGGTCATCAGAGTATCCACAATGGTCTGGTAGAGGTGGAGAAGCACTCCTCACCTCAGGATGTCGTGCTTATATGCGACGGCGTTCGTCCTATGCTTTCCGAGAAACTTATCTCTGACTGTATAGACACTGCAAGAGAGTACGAGACTGCGGTTCCCGTAACTCCCAGTATTGACTCCGTGCTTGAGTCTCCTGACGGAGAGACCTGCTGTAAATCCCTTCCCAGAAAGCAGATGTTCATTACTCAGGCACCTCAGGGATATACTATGAGAAAGATTATGTGGGCCCACGATGAGGCAGAGGCAAGGGGTATCACCAATCCTATCTCCTCTTCAGAACTTCTGATTGAGCTGGGTGAAACCGTGCATATTTTCCAGGGTATCAGAGAGAATATCAAGGTTACTACTCCTGAGGATTTGCAGACGCTCCGTTCATATTTCTACTACGAGAGCTTCAAGAATTTTGCCAAGGAAGAGCTTAAGTACGACTTGTAATTAAATCATAAGTAATAAATCGGATGCAATCAAAGTATAATGGTTGTATCCGATTGTTTTATTTTGAAGATGGGTTGAGATTTTTTATTTTATAGCATTGACATTTATCTGTTGGTTTGATATAATATCTACCGTTGACCCGAAAGGTCAGCGATAGTGGGTTAAACTGAAAGTAAGATTTATCTGAAATATGGTTCTACCTCGGCTCACTCTCTGCCGTGTAAAAATCAAGAGAGATTTTAATCGCAGGTATGGCGGAATTGGCAGACGCGCATGGTTCAGGTCCATGTGAAAGCAATTTCATGCAGGTTCAAGTCCTGTTACCTGCACCATAAAATAAAGGGTACCTTAATAGGTACCCTTTGTTTTTATTTATACAAGCAAGTGCAGGGTAACAGGACTTGAACAGGCTGTGCCAAGATTTAAGCGTCAGCGAAAATCGAAGGTAAAAACAGTCCTGCGGACTGTTTTTAAGCCGCCGCGATGATGATACCTTTTATACCCTGCACACCTTAGCATACGAGGTAGGTGTTTTGTTAACAATAAATCACTGTTACCTGCACCATAAAATAAAGGGTACCTTAATAGGTACCCTTTGTTTTTATTTATACAAGCAAGTGCAGGGTAACAGGACTTGAACAGGCTGTGCCAAGATTTAAGCGTCAGCGAAAATCGAAGGTAAAAACAGTCCTGCGGACTGTTTTTAAGCCGCCGCGATGATGATACCTTTTATACCCTGCACACCTTAGCATACGAGGTAGGTGTTTTGTTAACAATAAATCACTGTTACCTGCACCATAAAATAAAGGGTACCTTAATAGGTACCCTTTGTTTTTATTTATACAAGCAAGTGCAGGGTAACAGGACTTGAACAGGCTGTGCCAAGATTTAAGCGTCAGCGAAAATCGAAGGTAAAAACAGTCCTGCGGACTGTTTTTAAGCCGCCGCAATGATGATACCTTTTATACCCTGCACACCTTAGCATACGAGGCAGGTGTTTTGTTAACAATAAATCACTGTTACTTGAACCACAAAAAGCCCGATTTTATCGGACTTTTATACTTTGTGTATTGCAGTCTGTTCAGCTTTTTGTTTTTTGGGGTATTCATACTTGGTCTCGACAACAGCGAACAGATGTTCCATAATTATATATGGAGATCTTCGCAATTTTGTATAAATAGGAGGTTATACTATATTTGTTAAAAAGACATACATTAATGATAACAGCATAACACTAAAGGATTTAATAGAGTTTTTTTAGCCTGTTGTTCATGAAAGTGAAGATTATAGGAACTGGATTGCAATATTAGACTTAAAAACTTGTTTGAACTGCCGTCTGAACCATGGTAAAATATATTTGAAAAACGAGGTGGTTTTTGAAGAACCACCATTACATGATAGTTGCAGATGCCAAATAAAAAACATAAATGCTGTTTATGCAGGTAGTGCTACACAAGATGGTTTTAACGGCGCAGATTATATAGTTAAAATCACAGGAGTTTTGCCATCGAACTACATAAATAAACATCATGCTAAAAATCTCGGATGGATTAGTTTTTTAGGTAATCTAAGCTCAGTTGCACCGGGAATGATTATTGGCGGAGATGTTTACAAGAACAGAAATGGTCATTTGCCCAACGCTCCCGGTCGTATTTGGTACGAGGCTGATATAAACTATGATTTTGGATATAGAAATCATCACCGATTGTTATATTCTAACGATGGGTTGATTTTTGCTACATACGACCACTATATGACTTTTGTGCAAGTAGAGTAAGGAGGTAATATGTAATGGATAACAAAGATATTTTTGAAGCAACCCTCAACTTTTCTGATTGTGATTATTTAGGTGAGGTGCACAAGATTATAAAAGAACAGTTGAATTTACCCGAATGGTATGGATGTAATCTCGATGCTTTGTGGGACTGCCTCGCAGGAGTTATGCAGACTCCTGCAAATATAAAGATTGTATTCAAACCAGAGAAGAAATCTGCACTTGCATTATCAGATGAGATTCAAAGAATTATTGAAGTCTTCAAAGAAGCTGCTGATGAATATGGTGAAATTCAGCTTTTTGTGGACAATTAAAGTAATCTTATTTTGGAATCCTTTGGGTTTGTTATAAATAGTTTTTGCGGAATCTAAAAAATAAAGGGTACCTTAATAGGTACCCTTTGTTTTTATTTATACAAGCAAGTGCAGGGTAACAGGACTTGAACAGGCTGTGCCAAGATTTAAGCGTCAGCGAAAATCGAAGGTAAAAACAGTCCTGCGGACTGTTTTTAAGCCGCCGCGATGATGATACCTTTTATACCCTGCACACCTTAGCATACGAGGTAGGTGATTTCCTCTATAATAATCCTTTGTTATATATCAAAGATAATTCACATTAGACTCTTGTGGCAGTACAGAGTAAATTGCTCTGCACTGCCACTTCTTTGCTTTGAAACAATTTGCTTTAATTTGTAGGAAAATTTCACCTTTAGGGTTGTACCCAAAATTCTAAATTAAAGTTTATCTGCAAAGAATTATCCAATCTGCGTAATGACAAGATGTGCAGAAACCGGACGTGTTCCTCCCGCAAGTGGTGTAATAGTAAGTGCGGCTGCGTTTCCGGCAGGATTTCTAACGGTTAAAATTGAATTAATGACAGTAGTTGATACAATTGCCATTCCTACAATTTGTGAAGCACCGGTAGCTCTTCCAACTACAGTGTATGCCAGATCATTTCCGTTTAAGGTTAATATTAATTGACCTGCCTCGTCTACACTCACCTCAAACAATATCTGGTAGGTTCCAATCTGAGCCAAATTAAATGCAGCTGCACCGGTTCTGGAAATGTCAGAACCGCTATTGGGTCCATCCTGCGGAAAGCTGACATCAGTTCCGGGGGCTACTGTAGCAGCGTTATCAGGTGGCATCAGTGCGTAAAAATCTGCATAATTAAGCACACCACCTGCAGGACCCTGAGGACCTATAGGACCGGTTTCTCCTTCAGGACCCTGAGGACCTATAGGACCGGTTGCACCCACAGGACCCTGAGGACCTATAGGACCGGTTGCACCCACAGGACCCTGAGGAC
>CAZRLC010000013.1:0-34418 GCA_964600975.1 uncultured Ruminococcus sp. | reverse complement strand
CCTTTCCGCAGAAATCACATTTTGCCATGCTTCTGCACCTCCTTAATGACATAGTTTCATTTGTAACTCTGTTATCATAACAGAAAAGTCAGCAAAATGCAAGAGTTTTTTTGAAAAACTTTTCTTGTTTTTTCTCGTTAGATATTATATAATATAATCGATATAGTATTAATACTGGAAAAGTGTGTGCTCTCAGGAGGAAATACAATTGTATAGAATTATAATTTATTTAGATTCATATCTTTCTGATATAAACAGTCTGATAGCCTTAATTGTGGGGCTTGTGGCTTCATCCCTGTTTTTTTCTTTTGTCATAAACGGACTTCATAATTATATCAAATATTTGGTGCTTTACAAATGCGGAGATACCTCAATCAAAGCAAAGGGTTATTTATCTTTAAGACCTAAAAAGGGCTTTCATATTATCGGATTTTTTTCGGCTTTAGTTCTCAATATGGGCTTTGCACGTCCTGTTAAGATTAAGGAGCCTCGTCTTAACTCTCCTAAACTCAATATCTTTTTTATGTGTTTAGCAGGTTCCGGAGTTTATTTTTTTACAAGCCTATTCGTATTTATTCTGTATTCACTGTTCAAAGCCCTTAATATATTTGGTGTGAGTTCTGTTTTTGTACCTCCTGCGGATACACAGTGGTATGTTTATGCATATTACGCATTTTTTGCGTTTTTATATTATACGGTGTTTACCGCAATGTCCTCTGCTGTTATTAGTATCATCCCTGTTGTTCCCTGTGATTTTGGCGATTTTCTGTTTTCTTTTTTGCCTCGAAACATAAAAGAATTATTATACAAAAATGAGGTTTTGACAGGTTTCTTTGTTTTTGTTCTGCTTTTCCTTACCATAGGTGCTCCCGATGGTGCTGTCCAGAGTTTAGCAAATGATATACTTGTCGGCATAAGAGAATACTTTTATGAGCTTGTAGGTATTGCTGAGGTCTGATAATTATCCAAACATTTTGGAGGTATTTTAATGCTGTTTGATATTCTCAAAGGTAATGTGGGACTGGATTATATCCTTTCGCATATTGCAGTTATCATACTTATGATATTTCTGATACTGCCTGTCCACGAGTTTGCTCACGCAGGAATGGCGTATCTTTTAGGTGATAAATCTATTAAGTACAGAGGCAGACTCTCACTTAATCCCCTTAAGCACATCGACATTATGGGTGCCCTTTGTATGCTGCTTTTGGGCTTTGGTTGGGCAAAGCCTGTACCCATTAATCCCGGTAACTTCAAAAAGCCCAAGCTTTATATGGGACTTACTGCTCTGGCAGGTCCTGTGTCCAACATCCTGTGCGGTATGCTTGGCGGAGCTTTGATGTTGTTTATGCTTCACTTTACTCCGGTAGTGTTTTCCACAGGAGTCGGTAGTTTTATCTTTTATTTCCTTTACTATTATGTGAATATAAATGCTTCTCTGGCAGTTTTTAATCTTCTTCCCATTCCTCCTCTGGACGGAAGCAAGGTTATGTTCATATTCCTGCCCAATAAGGCTGTGGAGTTTTGCTACAGATATCAGAGTGTGTTCTTTATTCTGATTTACGTGCTTATTCTCTCAGGGTCTCTCAGTGGGGTGCTGGGTACACTTACAAGCTTTTTGGTTAAGCTTTGCTTTTTCTTTACACTTTGATTTGATTTTTTATTTTGCCGCCAAAGGAGGGTCGGGTAATGGAAAATACTGCAGTGTTACAATATAAATTGCCCGTCTTCGAGGGGCCCTTGGATTTGCTTTTGCTCCTTATATCCAAGAACAAGATTGATATATGCGATATTGAGATATCTGTGCTTTTAGAGCAGTATATGGAGCAGATAACCGCCATGCAGAACGAGGATATGGACATAGCCTCAGAGTTTCTGGAGATGGCATCAAGGCTTGTATATATCAAGTCTGTATCCCTTCTTCCCAAGCACGAGGAGGAGGCAGAACAGCTCAAAACCGAACTTCAGGGTCAGCTTATAGAATATCAGCTTTGCAGACAGGTAGCAGCAATGCTTCAGCCTATGGTGTCCTTTGACAGATTCTATCGTGAGCCTTCGCCTGTGGAGTTTGACCTTACATACAACCGTATACATCCCCCTGTGGATATAGTCAAAGCCTACATTAATGCAGTAGGCAGAGGCAAGAGAAAGCTCCCTCCCAAGAGGGAGGCGTTCTCAGGTATTGTGGAGAAGAAGATAATCTCTGTCAGCTCCAGAATTATCCGTGTTATGAGAAACCTCTGGCACAAAGAAAGTGTCAGATATTCAGAGCTTTTTGAGGCTTGTTCGGGCAAGAGTGACCTGGTGGCAACCTTCCTTGCCGTACTTGAGCTGGTTAAGGGTAAGAGAGTAATTATAGACGGCGATGGTGCTGATGCCAACGTTAGAATGATAGAGGAGGACAGACAATGAGCGATAAGAATATGAGAAACGCAATTGAGGCAATACTTTTCGCCAGTGGTGATTCTGTACCTGTATCAAGAATTGCTTCTGTTTTGGAATTAACAGAGAAAGAAACTAAAAAATATATTGAAGAGCTTATATCGGATTACGAATACCGTCAGGGTGGAATAAGCATAATAAAACTGGACGATTCCTATCAGATGGTATCTCGTGAGGAGTACGCTCCCCAGATTCGTACTGCAATGGATTTGAGAAGAAACGTACCTCTTTCTCAGGCGGCTATGGAGGTTCTGGCTGTGGTTGCATACAACCAGCCTGTAACCAAGGCTTTTGTGGAGCAGGTCAGAGGTGTTGACTGCTCAGGTGTAATCGGAAGCCTTACCGCCAAGGACCTTATTGAAGAAAAAGGCAGATTGGAACTTCCCGGCAGACCGCTTATTTACGGCACAACCGAGAATTTTCTCAGATGCTTCGGTATCAGCGACTTATCTCAGCTTCCTGAGATTCCTGCAGGTGCGGCGGATATTACCGTTGAAGCCCCCGAGGACGAGGGCGACGACGCACAGCTGAGCATCTTCCAGAGTGATTTCTCAAAGGGTGATGATGAGGCACAGGTGACTGAGGCATCATCTTCTGAAGAGAATGTCCAAGATGCTATGATTGCTGCCACAGTCGGTGAGATAATAGAAGAAGCCACAAAGCCTTATGCTGACTCAGATGCAGAATGAGCTCTGATGTAATTTTTTCGTAGGGGAGGATGCCCTTGATATATGCACTGATTGCAGTAGCGGCAGTAATAGGGCTGATAGTTTTACTGTTTAACCTTAATGTAACAGTAAGAGCCCATTACGATGATATAGAGCAGGAGATACGTTGTACAGTACATTATCTCTGGCTGACCTATGTACTTGCTCCTGCAGAGGAATCAACAAAATACCTTAAAGAAGAAAAACTCCTTAAAAAAGGTAAGAAACTTAACTGGGAGGATGAGGTTACCCTGCAGGGTATCTATGAGGAAAAAGGTCTCGTAGGATTTTTGCAGGTGTTGAAGCTTACCTTTCAGAACACATGGAATCTGCTTGTTAGCTTTCTCAAAAGGGCAACCCTGAGAAAGCTTGATATAAAGCTCAATATAGTAGGTGAGGATGCTGCAGATACTGCAATCATCTACGGCTGGGCAAATTCAATAGTATATCCCATAGTCGGCGCCATACTTGATAATGTTGCCGAGTATAAGGACTACAATGTTCAGCTTACCCCTGATTACTCAGAGGGTGCTGAATCAATGATAGAGGCAGGTGCCGAGGCTACCATTAAAGTCTACAAGCTTATTGGTATGCTTGTAGAAAGCGGAGTCGAGGCAGAGAATCTGCTTCTTGTACTGAGTAAAAATCCCAAACATGAAAAGGAGAATACAAAATGAGCGAACATCCTATTAACGGTCTTATGGACACAACACTGGAAAAAATCAAGAGTATGGTGGATGTTAACACCATTATCGGACAGCCTATCACATCTCCCGACGGCACAATTATTATCCCTGTGTCAAAGGTGAGTTACGGCTTTGCATCCGGTGGCTCTGATATAAGAGCAAAGAAAGAGAATACTCCTCCCGGATTCGGCGGCGGCTCAGGTGCAGGTGTTACCATTAATCCGGTAGGCTTCCTTGCTATTGTCAAGGGCGAGGTTAAGTTCATTCCTGTTACCAAGTATGACGGTCCTGCTGACCGTATTGTGGGTATGGTACCCGAGCTTTTTGACAAGGTTAAGGAGCTTTTTAACAAAGAGAAGTCTGCTTCTCCCGAGGTTGGAGACGACGAGATACTCTGATGAATAAACCCCATACCCCGAACATAATTTGTATCGGGGTGTGTGTTTATGAAATATTTTTCAGTTGTTATTTTTACTTTATTTCTGGCTTTGGCAGGTTGTACAGAAGCGTTTGCGTCAACGAATTCTGCATCTGATACCAATGTATCTGTTGCAACCTCGGCTTCAGCTTATGTGCTATATTGTGCCGATAGCCTTGAGATACTTGCAGGTAGTAATATCAATACTCAAATGGGTATGGCAAGTACCACCAAAATTATGACCGCGCTTCTTACTCTGGAACAGGCGGCTGTCTTGGACAAAGAGGTGGAGTTTACCGAGGAAATGATAGCCGAGGGAAGCTCTATGTACCTTAAGGTAGGAGACAAAGTACGGCTTTCTGATTTAGCGGCAGGGATGATGACTGTCTCAGGCAATGATGCTGCAAATGCGGCGGCTATAGCCATAGGCGGAAGTATCGAAAACTTTGCCGAGATGATGAACCGCAAAGCAAAAGAGATAGGTATGAATAACACAAACTTTGTGACTCCCAGCGGACTTTCTCATACCGACCACTACTCAACACCCCTTGATATGGCGATATTGATGTCATACGCTATGGAAAATGAGCAGTTCAAAGAACTGACCGCAAAGGAAAGTGTGACGGTGGATTTCCTGTATCCCCGGGGACACAGGGTTACATATTATAACCACAATCGTCTTCTTTCCCGATATGAGTACTGCATAGGCGGTAAAACAGGCTACACAATCAGCACAGGCAGATGTCTTGTGACCTGTAGCGAAAAGGACGGACTCCGTCTTGTGGCGGTAACCTTCAACGACCGCAATGACTGGCAGGACCATATAGCTCTTTATGATTTCGGCTTCTCTCGATACAGGGCTCTTGTGTCAGAAGAAGGAACGTTTTCTATAGACCTTTTTCTTTCTGACAATAGCGTAAGAACGCTTGGGCTATGTGTTGCAGAGGACAAGAAAGCTTTGCTGATGCCTGATGAGGAGAAGCTGGTAGAAACAACCATTACACTACCCCTTGTGGCGGATGTGCCTTTGAAAAAAGGTCAGGATATGGGCAGGATAACCTATAGGATTGACGGTCAGGTTATCCTTGAAAATACAATCTCCGTCAACGAAGACGTAGAGGCTGTGGAGAAATCTTTTTTAGGAAGATTATGGCTATGGCTTTTTGATTGAATATATTATTATACACTATTAATTATTCGGTAAAGGAATTATTATGGCGAAGAGTAACTATGTACGTCTACAGAAGATGCTTGCCGACTGTGGTGTTGCATCAAGACGTAAATCAGAAGAACTGATACGCTCAGGTGCCGTTAAGGTTAACGGTGTCAGAGCTGAAATAGGGGACAAGGTTGACCCTTATAAGGACAAGGTCTTTGTAAACGGACGCCGTGTAACAGGAAGTGCAAAGCCCAAGCATCGCTACATAATGCTCAACAAACCTCGTGGCTATGTTACAACCATGAGTGACGAGCGTGGCAGAAAGTGTGTGGCTGAGCTGGTGGCTGACATTGAGGAGAGAGTGTATCCCGTCGGTCGGCTTGACAGAGATAGCGAGGGTATGCTTCTGTTTACCAATGACGGCGACTTTGCCAACAAGGTAATGCACCCCAAGAAGGATATTTACAAAGTTTATCGTGTAACTGTGCGACCTGCGGTGACTGACGATATGATTGCTCAGTTTGAGAATGGTATGATGCTTGACGGCAGAAAGACTGCTCCCGCAGAGGTTCGTGTAATCTCCCGTCAGGAGGGCAGAGTTGTCCTTGAGATACTTCTGCGTGAAGGCAGAAACCGACAGATTCGTCGTATGTGCGAAATGCTGGGACTTGAGGTTGCACGACTTCGCAGAACCGCTATCGGACAGGTTAAATTAGGAATGCTCAAAAAAGGCGACTGGCGAGACCTTACACCTGAGGAAGTAAAAAAACTTATGGCAGACCCTAACCCCTCACGTCACATTCAGTGAGGATAGGCTGTATATTTTTGAGGTAGAGTATGTTTTCTATATTGCCCTGCAGTGACGAGAGTAAGCTCAAGGCTTTTCCCGAGGGTACTACACTGCTTATTTACAAAGACAACGAAATAGAGCGCGGACACATTGCGTACTGCAGAAACCGGTCTGCCTTGGAGATTTTATCTATGGAAACAGGAGCAGAGGACTCCTCAGAGGGTGAAGTTTCCGAGGAGCTTTTTATCCACGCTGATGCTCTTATCCGTTCAGTAGGTGCTATTGCTCTTAGTGAGGGTGTGTTAACCCTTTGTACCAAGAGGGAGGATTACCTGCCCTTGCTTGAAAAGTTCGGCTTTTTTAGGCACGGAGACTACTATATTCTTTATCTGAGTAAGCTTTTCGCAAAGGGTTGCTCGGGATGTAAAGGTTGCTCAGGTGCAAAAGAGTAAAATTATCTCTTTTCTTTTGGATTTTTGAGAGAAAAACAACGAATATTGACTTGTAATTCCGCTTTGCAAATTGTATAATAAAAAGTGGATATTTTATAAAAATGCTTCGGGAGGATTTCTTATGGGCATTGGAAATACAAACAACGACAAAAACCGTGTTCCTGCAGAGAAACTTTTAACTCTGCTGTTTGATGACGGTATCTACACAGAGCTTCTGCCTATGGCACAGTCTGTGGACACACCTGCAGAGGCTATTGCCGCTTGTGGCAGAGTAGCAGGTCAGCAGGTATATGCTTTCGCACAGTGCGAGGGCAGATGCGGTGGTGCTATGAGTGTTGCACAGGCAGAGAAACTTAAGAAGCTTTATGCTTTGGCACTCAAAACAGGTTGCCCCGTCATAGGTTTCTATATGGGTAGCTCTGCCAAGGTTACAGAGGGTAATATGCTTATGGATGCACTTGGAGATTTACTTGCATCTTCAGGCAGACTTTCAGGTGTTGTTCCTCAGATTTCCGTTGTGCTGGGTGACTGTGTGGCTTCTACCGCACTTCTTGCTTCTAATGCAGACTTTGTTCTTATGACCGAGGGTGCTCGTCTTTCTCTTTCTGCTGATAGCGAGTGCTGTGGTATTTCAAATGCAGCAATTATCACAGAGGATATCGCTGAGGCAGTAGATAAGGTTGCAGAGCTTATCTCCTATCTTCCTGCAAATAATCTATCTCCTGCACCTGTTGGGGAATATGCTGAGGGTGAGCTTTTCGATGCAGACAGTGAGCTTAAGCTTTACGAGAAAACAGGCGCGGGTGCAGAGGTTTCTCTTTGCAGACTTGGTGGCAAGGTAGTAGGCAGCGTTAAGACTCTGGGTGCAGAGCTTGACTGCAAATCTTCCAAGAAAATTGCTTCCTTTGTCCGCTTCTGTGATGCTTTTTCAATCCCTGTTGTAACACAGGTTGGAGCTGCTGAGTTTGGTTGCCTCAAGGGTGCAAAGACCGTACTCTCTGCTTATGCTGAGGCTACTACTGTTAAGCTTTCCGTTATCACAGGCAAGGCTGTAGGTCCCGTATATATGGCTCTGGCAGGTAAGGGTAGCCGTGCAGACGCAGTTATCGGTATGGTGGGTGCGGTTATTTCTCCCATTAAGCCCGAGGCTGCCGCCTATGTTGCACTTTGCGACAAGCTGACAGGTACAGTTTTGGAGCAGGACGCTCAGATTGCCGAGTATATTGCCACAGAGCTTTCTGCAGAGAATGCCGCAAAGGCAGGTTACATTGATGATGTTGCCGACAATACTTCAATCCGCACTAAACTAATAAATTATCTGGATATTCTTGCAGGTAAGAGAGAGTCCTCTCTGCCTAAGAAACATTCCACTATATAATCAGGAGGTCTCACAATGAAAAATCTTCGTATTACAGTTAACGGCGTTTCCTATGATGTACAGGTAGAGGAGCTTGGCGCATCCTCTGCTCCCGTAGCTCCTGTTCAGGCTCCGGCTCCTTCGGCTGCACCTGCTCCTGCAGCTCCCAAGGCAGCAGCAGCTCAGGGCAGTACACAGGTTACTGCTCCTATGCCCGGTACAATCCTCTCAGTTAATGTTCAGGTTGGACAGCAGGTTGCTGAGGGACAGGCTCTCATTATTCTTGAGGCTATGAAGATGGAAAACGAGATTCCTGCACCTGTGGCAGGTACTGTTGCTTCTATCAATGTAGAGAAGGGTGCAAATGTTGAGACAGGTGCACTCCTCATTACAATGAACTAAGGGTGATACCTATGGCAAAGCAGATTAAAATTACCGAGACAGGTCTGCGTGATGCTCACCAGTCTCTTCTTGCTACAAGAATGCCCACCTCCGATATGCTTCCGATACTGGAGAAAATGGACAAAATCGGCTTCTATTCACTGGAATGTTGGGGCGGAGCAACCTTTGATTCCTGCCTTCGTTTTCTGAATGAGGACCCTTGGCAGAGACTCCGTACAATCAAGGATATCTGCAAGAATACAAAACTTCAGATGCTCTTCCGTGGCCAGAATATGCTGGGCTATCGTCACTATGCAGACGATGTGCTTGAATATTTTGTACAGCGTTCTGTTGCAAACGGTATTGATATTCTTCGTATCTTTGATGCTCTTAACGATATCAAAAATCTTGAGAGTGCTATCAAAGCTGCCAAGAAAGAAGGAGCAGAGGTACAGGTAGCAATCAGCTACACCACAGGCCCTGTGTTCACTGATGAATACTATGTTGACTACGCTAAGCGTATTGCCGAGGCAGGTGCTGATACAATCTGTATCAAGGATATGGCGGCTCTGCTGACACCTTATAATACCGAGTCTTTGGTTAAAGCTATCAAGTCAGAGGTTCAGCTTCCTGTTCAGATTCATACCCACTATACATCAGGCCTTGCTTCTATGTGCCTTCTTAAGGGTATTGAAGCCGGTGCGGATATGATAGATACCGCAATAAGCCCTCTGGCACTGGGCACATCCCACGCTCCTACCGAGTCTATGGTAGCAGCACTGCGTGGCACAGAGTACGATACAGGTCTCGACCTTATTGCTTTGGCTGAAATAAGAGAGTACTTTATGACTCTCCGTGACAAATACATCCGTGAGGGTCTTATAGACCCCAAGATACTGGCAACAGATGCCAACGCTCTTATCTATCAGGTTCCCGGCGGAATGCTGTCAAACCTCCTCTCTCAGCTTAAACAGGCAGGTAAAGAGGATCAGCTCACTCAGGTTCTGGAGGAAGTTCCCCGTGTTCGTAAGGATGCAGGTTATCCTCCTCTGGTTACTCCCACATCTCAGATTGTCGGCACACAGGCTGTGTTCAACGTTGTTATGGGTGAACGCTACAAGATGTGCACCAACGAGTTCAGAGATATGGTGGCAGGTAAGTATGGTACAACTCCCGTTGCTGTTGACGAGGAGTTCAGAAAGAAGATTATCGGCGATATGGAGCCTGTAACCTGCAGACCTGCAGACCTGATTGCTCCTGAGCTTGACAAACTCCGTGAGGAAGCAGCGCCCTACACCCAGCAGGAGGAGGATGTTCTCTCCTATGCTATGTTCCCCAAGGTAGCCGCCGACTTCTTCAAGAAGCGTCGGGAGTCTCAGCTGGGACTTAACTCCGATATGCTTGATACAAATAACAAGACATATCCTGTTTGAGTTTAATATTCCGCAAAAGAAACAAACCACTCTGTATTAGCTGTGTTTATCGTTAGCGATGTTCACTAAACTGAGTAGATTAAGAATTTTGACAGTATGGCATTTGCCGTGCTGTCTTTTCTTTTTTGTGAATTTTTGAAACTTATGTAGAAATGTTCATATTTTTTTATTATAATAAAGATAATTAAAAAAATAAGCGAGGTAATAGTTTTGATAAGACAGTTAAAGAAGATTCGTATTGTAAATCTGTTGATGCTAACTGTAGCAGGAATAGTAAATGCTGTTGGCATTACGATTTTTTTAACGCCGGTTAAGTTGTATGATAGTGGTATTTCGGGAACATCAATGTTGCTTGAGCAAATATCGCCTGAATATTTAACACTATCGTTTTTTCTCTTGGTACTAAATGTACCGCTGTTTTTATTCGGTCTAAAAAAACAAGGATGGCTTTTTACCGTTTATGCTATATATACAGTTGCCGTTTATTCTTTATTTGCTTGGCTTATAACGGATGTTTTGCCCATTGATGTTAGCATCGCTTCGCCTCTTGCCGGAACAGACCTTTTGTTGTGTGCTTTGTTTGGAGGTGTAATATCCGGTATCGGAAGCGGTCTTGCAATTCGTTATGGCGGTGCAATGGACGGCATAGAGGTTATGGCGGTTATTTTTGCTAAAAGGCTTGGTATTACTGTCGGCACCTTTGTAATGATTTATAATGTGATTTTGTATGTGATTTGCGGATTTGTGCTTAAAAGCTGGATACTGCCGCTATACTCTATCGTAACCTACACTGCTGCTCTGAAAACCGTTGACTTTATTGTGGAGGGCTTGGATAGAGCAAAATGTGCCATAATTATAACCGAAATGCCCGACGAGATATGTAAGGTGCTTGGAGAAACCTTTGGCAGAGGTATGACACATCTGGAGGCAAAAGGCGGTTACTCAAATCGTGATAAGACGATGATATACTTTATTGTAAACAGATATCAGGTAATACGAATGCGGGACATTGTTCACGAAATCGATCCGTCAGCATATATCACAATCAGCGAGGTTGCCGACGTTTATTCCAACAACAATAACAATAAATGAGAAACGCCTTCATATGTTCCTTGTCTTATAACAAGTGAGCATGTGAAGGCGTTTGTATATTTAGATATGCTTTATTTTTATAAGTCCTGTTGTGTAGTCACTGCCACAGTCCGAGGGCGTTTCCTCAAATATTGTGCGGACGTCCGTTGCCTTTATATCCAGCATAAGTACTTCACGGGCACTGTCGCTGAGAATTTTCATATCCTTTGCCACGTTGATGATTACAGGCAGAGAGCAGGTTTTGGTAATTTCCTTTACAAATTTCTCTCCCGTAGGATTAAATCCCAAAATGCGGATATAGGGAACAGGGGAGTCTGTAAGCTTTTTGGTGACACCCAGCAGTCCGCAGGTGAGGATTCTTCTCAGCCTTGCGTGGGTGTAACGCTTGGTTTTTATATCTGCGATGATATCCTCGAGGGTTGAATTTTTTCTTATACTTTCGTATATTCTGTTTTCAAGCCCCTCGGATACATCGGGAAGTTTCTCAATATCCTCAGGGGTAAGCATCCTCAAAGCATAGAGGAAGGCTCTCTCGCCAAAACTAATGGATGCAGGATTCTTCACACCCTGATTAGTACAGGGGAGAAGAGTGTCTGTGTTTTCATCTCTGTAAATCATACTGCGGATTTTAGAAGCACTGGCTATGTCGTCGGCAACCTCATCGCTATCGTGAGAGGCACCTTTTCGCTTGATAGTCCGCACCTCAATACCGCTACCCTCAAGGCTCTTTATATATTCAATAGCCAGAGTGTTGTTGGGCTCTGTGACTATATCTGCAACCTTGTCGCCGTGGATTTCTCTCAGAGCCTTCTCAAGGGCAGAGGGGTAGTACATACCTTCATTCATCAGAGCTTTCACACATTGGCTGACTCTATGGCCTTTGGTAGCAGAAGCCACCTGCTTCAAAAGGCTGATATCACCGCATTCACTGCCAAAGTAAACACGGTCTACCATTCCCAAAGCCTTGATAATATCTGTACCGCCTTTTGCAAAGCGCTGTGCAGAGGCTACTGCCCATATAGTAGGTAATTCTATGATGAGGTCTGCACCGCCCATTAGTGCATCCTCAGAGCGGGTGAATTTTGACAGAACTGCTACGTCTCCGCGTTGAGTAAAACTTCCGCTCATAACTGCAACGATACAGTCACATCCGTCTTTGCGGATTTCATCTATCATATATTTGTGCCCTTTGTGAAAAGGATTGTATTCGCATATTAAGGCAGCAGTAATCAAAAACTCAACTCCTTTCAAAAAATTACTTGAAACTTTTAACATATTGTACTATTATATATTATAGTCGTAAATAATGATTATTTCAATAAATGGAGGAAGAATTATGAAAATTCTTGTAATCAATGCAGGTAGCTCTTCACTTAAGTATCAGCTTATTGATATGGACAACGAGCAGATGGTTGCCAAGGGCAACTGTGAGCGTATAGGTAACGAAGGCTCCTTCATCGGACACAAAACCGCAGACGGCAGACAGATGACCAAGGAAATCGATATGCCCGACCACACTACTGCTTTCCTTCAGGTTAAGGAGGCACTCCTTGACAGCGAGGTTGGTGTTATCAAGGACCTTTCCGAGGTTACGGCTATCGGTCACAGAGTCGTTCAGGGCGGTGCACTGTTCAGCGAGTCCGTACTTGTTGACGAGAAGGTTATCGAGGGTATCGAGAGTCTGATTCCCCTTGCACCTCTGCACAACTCCGGTCATGTACAGGCTATCAGAGGCTGTCTGTCTGTATTCGGTGATTCTGTACCCGAGGTTGTAGTTTTTGACACAGCATTCCACAGCACAATGCCCTCCAAGGCATATATGTACGCAGTTCCCTACGAGTACTACGAGAAGTATCAGGTTCGCCGTTACGGCTTCCACGGTACATCTCACCGCTATGTATCAGGCGAGATGGCAAAGAAGCTGGGTAAAGACATCAAGGACTTAAAGCTTATTACCTGTCACATCGGTAACGGCTCTTCCATTACAGCAATTGACGGCGGTAAGGTTATAGACACATCAATGGGTCTTACACCTCTTGACGGCTTCCTTATGGGTACACGCTCCGGCGGACTTGACCCCTCTGTTGTTACTTTTATCGCAGAGAAAGAGGGCTTCACTCCTGAGGAAATGAGCCAGATGCTCAACAAGAAGAGTGGTCTGCTGGGTATTTCCGGTGTATCCTCTGATGACCGTGATGTTTCCGCTGCTGAAGCAGAGGGTAACGAACGTGCACACCTTGCACATGAGATGCTCTACTATCAGATTGCTAAGTTCATCGGTAGCTATTATGTAGCTCTGGGTGGTTGCGACGGTATCGTATTCTGTGCAGGTCTGGGCGAGAATCAGCCTCAGCTTCGTGAGAAGGTTTGCGAATATCTCAAGTGCTTTGGCGTTAAGCTTGACCTTGACTTTAATGCAAAGGCTTGTCGTGGCGTTGCCGGTAAGATTTCTTCTGATGATTCTCAGATTCCCGTATGGGTTATCGAGACTAACGAAGAGCTGGTTATCGCAAGAGATACAAAGGCAATTGTTGAGAAGAACGCATAATAAAATAAAAACATCAAGGGCGAAAGCGCTATGCTTTCGCCCTTTTTATATATCAGATGCTGTCAGAAAATGCTTCGCCCTTATCGGGAGTGTTGGTGACTGCATGTTCTCTGAACAGAAAGGTAATCGCCCACAGAGCACAAAGTCCAACAAGAGCATAAATTACTCTTGAAACAATACCTGTCTGACCGCCGCATATCCAGGCAACTATATCAAACTGAAACAGACCAACGCTGCCCCAGTTGATACCGCCTATAATAAGAAGGGTCAAAGCTAATTTGTCGAGCATATACAAAACCTCCTATTTATATTTGCTCTATTAGTTTTGACCGTATAGCTTATTATATTCAAAAAAATTTACATTCTGAAAAATGCAAGAATTAAACAAGCTATACCGAAGCAAACAAGTACAATTCCCAGTATTCGCACAATCTTTATGGCTTTTTTCAGTTTATTTTTTTTAATCATATTGTCTGTAGGAGTAGGAAGCAAAAGTGTGATAAGTCCTACAAAAAGTCCACCTGCAGCCATCATAAGGGCACCGACAAAATTCTGCATAGGGAACACAAAAATTCCCACAGCAATCAGACAGGTACCGATAATGTTAAAAGCAGACAGAAGCTTTTGAAGATTTGTTCGCTTTGCATAGTAAGAGTTGCAGATTTTTTCGCACTCATCACAACAGTGCATATCGTGATAGCTGATTTCTTTTCCGCAATACTCACATTTTTTCATAAATATCACGCCTTTCAGACTAATCAGTATATCATAGATTCTGTGCTTTTTCAATCATTATAACAAATTTTGCAGAGATATATCACAGATATTTTCTTCCGTTTTTTTCTTTTTCTTTATTTTATTCTTAAATTATCACTTTCTATAAAAATTGTACATCTTAATGGCAAAAAACTGTTGTTTTTTTTGTTGCTTTATTGTATAATACCTTTGTATGATGTGACGGTCTGTATTGCCGTCGCTTGTCTGTACGCGGATTTTGTGCAGACGGGTACAAAATTTTTATTAATGGAGGCTTTTTACTATGAAAGCAAAAAGATTACTTAGCGCAGTTCTTGCGGTTGTAGTAGTTCTTTCTTGCGTAATGGCTATTGCGTTTGCTCCCACAGCGTCTGCTTCAAGCGAGTACAACGTATATGCTCAGTACCAGGAATCTATCAAACCCGAGAACAACTACGGTCTCACAGAAACTGTAAATGAGGGTAAGATTATCCAGGCTTGGAACTGGTCTTATGCAAACATTATTGCTTTGCTTGAGACAGTTGCTGAGCAGGGCTTTACTACCATCCAGGTTTCTCCTCCCAATGAGCTTAAGATGGCTACAAAGGACGTTAAGGTTTGCGAACCCGCTGTAGATGGTATTGCTCCCAACGGTTGGTGGATGTTCTATCAACCCGCAGGTTTCCAGCTTAACGAGTCCGAGGACAACGCTCTCGGTACAAAGGCTGAGTTCATCGAGATGTGTGACAGAGCACACGAACTCGGTCTTAAGATTATTGTTGACGCAGTTATTAACCACATGGGTACAGATGATGACCACGTTGGCGTATATGACAATGAATCTACCGACCCTATGGATCACGTTAATGAGAGAGCATGGCTCTTCGAGACAGAAATTCTCGAAGCTAAGGCATTCCACAGCCCTTGGGTTGATATGACTTATAAAGAGAATTACTGGGACGGTTGGTCAGATTACGACATTGAAGAGGACTTAACTCAGCATTGTACATCCGGTCTTCCTGACCTTGCTACAGAGACACAGATAGTTCAGGACGCTATCTATGATTACTTTGTAGAGCTTGTTGAATCAGGCGCTGACGGTTTCCGTTTTGACGCTGCAAAGCACATCGAGACATCTCACGATTCATACTTTGCTTCTGACTTCTGGGAGGATACTCTCATCAAGCTCAGACTTAACTATCCTAACAAAGAGTGCTATGCATACGGCGAGATCCTCAACAAGTGCGGTGACGGTCGTCCCTTCTCTGAGTATACAGAGCTTATGGACGTTACAGATAGCTCCTCTTACTGGTCTATCAAGGATGCTGTTGTATACAACGGCAACAGCGGTAACCCCACACCTTACTATCAGTCTGAGGCAGAGGGCTGTGACCCCACAACAGTTAACTTCACAAAAGAGAATGTTATCCAGTGGAACGAGTCCCACGATACATACATCGACGGCGGTACATCTTCTCTGACAGTTCAGCAGAGAAACAAGATCTGGGCACTTACTGCTGCAAGACAGAAGATTACAGGCGTTTACTTTGCTCGTCCTGACGATTCTACAGGTGCAAACCGTGCAGCTATCGAGGCTATTTGTTCAAACATTTACCTCGGCGAGGCTAACCTCACATCCTGGACATGCCCCGAGGTTGCAGCTGTTAACCAGTTCGACAACTTCTTCGGTGATGCTTCTGAGTATTACAAGACTGTTGACAAGGTAACCTCCATTGAGCGTGGTGGCCTTGGTGTAACTCTTGTTAACCTTAACGGCACAACCAAGACTGTCAGCATGAAGACTTATACTCTTGCTGACGGTACATACATTGATTCTATCACAGGTAACGAGTTCGAGGTTACAGACCAGATTCTCACAGGTCAAATCGGCTCCACAGGTATTGCATGTCTCTACTATGCAGAGGATGCAGAGCCCGTATTCCCCGAGCTTCCCACTGATCCCTGGGAGGTTGAAATCTTCGACGAAAACTATCCCGAGGTTGAGGGCTACAACACAATCGTTTACTCCGCTGACTCTAACTCCGGCTGGAGCAAGGTTTACTACTACTGCTGGAAAGAGGGCACATCTGAGAGCGAGTACGCATGGCCCGGCAGAGAGATGAAACTTGCTCGTTACAACCAGTACGGTCAGGCACAGTACGTTGCTTATGTTCCCGAGGAGTACACCGGCTTTATCATCAATAACGGTAACGGCGGCGGTTCCAACCAGACTATTGACCTGACTGTTACTGAGAGCACAGGTATGTATATGAAGGATACCTCCGGCTCAGAGGGTAAGTGGACTGTCGGCTACTGGGATTGTCCCTTCTATGATTACAATCCCACTTCTAGTGGTAGCGATAACACAACAGCTCCTACAGAGCCTTCTGTAACAGAGCCTTCTGTAACAGAGCCTTCTGTAACAGAGCCTTCCACAACAGTGCCTCCCACAGTGACAGATCCCGCAGGTTCCTACATCATCGGTGATGCAGACTGCAACGGTGTTGTTAACGTTAAGGATGCTACTACTATCCAGAAGCAGATTGCAGGTCTTGAGACAGCAGAGTTCGACTTTGATGCCTCCAATGTAAACGGCGACAAGAATGTTGACGTCAGAGATGCTACTGCTATCCAGAAGTGGATTGCAGGTCTCCTTACTGACTCTCTCATCGGCACAAATGCTGAGTAATCAAAATATAGTCTGAAGTTTATATTAAATAACTGAAGATATGACGGCACACGGTAACTCCGTGTGCCGTTTTTTGTAACAAACGGGGTAAAAATCCGTCAGATGTTATTCAGACAATTATTGACTTATTTTACATATTGATGTAATATAGAGAAAAAGAGTGTAGTAGGTGTTTTATGAAAAAAAGTAACTTCGGTCAGATTTGCTATACAGTAGGTCTTTTACTTTTAGTAATTCAGCTTTTAATTCTATTATTTAATTACATCAACGGCAGTATGCCTTTTTCTAATGATGAGCCGATTGTTTTTGTTGAGGAGATTACCTTTTCGGGGGTAATTTCAACCTGCTGGTCCGGTATTGCAGGTACAGTTCTGTTGGTGGCTTTGTTTGTCCGCAGAATTATGAAAGGCTCCGATGGAATGCTGACCCTTGTTGGCTCGGTGCTCTGGTTTGTTCAATTGATAAGTCTGTATGATGTGTCCTATTCCTTGCGAAGATTTGCACTGAACTATATTTTAGGCATTGTGGGTGTTGTTTTTGTAACGGTAGTAGGGTTTGTGGATTTTTTGAAAACAAGAAATAATACATAATTATTAAAGCCTACAGGTGTGCAGCGACTCCTGTAGGCTTTTTCTATAATTTCAGTAAGAATGTAACCAAACCTGATAATTACCAAATATTTCTATACAGACTGTAACTATTCTTAAAAAATAGTAACTTGTATTTCCTAAATATTGTGCTATAATTTCTATAGAAGAAAATGTATACAATATATGGGGTGTATTAATATGAAATGTCCTTTTTGCGGATTTGAGGAAAGTAAGGTTATCGATTCACGACCTGCAGATGACGGAGAACGTATCCGTCGCCGTAGAGAATGCTTAAGCTGCGCAAAGCGTTTTACAACCCACGAGGTTATCGAAACTGTTCCTATCGTAGTGGTTAAGCGTGACAAATCCCGTGAGGTGTTTAATAGAAGTAAGCTTATGTCCGGTTTCCTTAGAGCTTGTGAGAAGCGTCCTATCTCTGTAGACCAGATAGAGCATATGGTAGACGAGATTGAGTCCTCACTCCAAAGCGGCTACGACAGAGAGGTTACCTCTCTTTATATAGGTGAACTTGTAATGGAAAAGCTTAAAGAAGTAGACAAGGTTGCTTATATCCGTTTTGCCTCTGTTTACAAGAACTTTGAGGATGCAGATACCTTCCTGGAGGAACTGAGCCGTATCAAAGGAAATAAATAAGATTATAATACATTAATTGTAATGCCATAAATTTTTGCTTACCAAAAAGCCGTCCCGTGTTTAAGCGGGACGGCTTTTGATTTTTGCTTATTAGTAATTAGCTGCAGCTTTCGCAACCGCAACCGTGATCGTGGTCACATTCCTTGATAACACCTACTATGGGAGTAGGGTCGATGCCTTGTCTTGTGTAGTAATCTGCAAGGGCAGCTTTGATAGCCTGTTCGGCAAGAACAGAGCAGTGCACCTTAACAGGGGGGAGCCCGTCCAGAGCTTCCATAACTGCCTTGTTTGTTAGCTTGAGTGCCTCGTCAATTGTCTTGCCCCTAATCATTTCGGTAGCCATAGAGCTGGTAGCAATAGCGGCACCGCAACCAAAGGTCTTGAATTTACAGTCAACGATAACATTGCTCTCAACCTTGATGTACATTCTCATAATATCTCCGCATTTGGAGTTACCAACTTCACCGACACCATCTGCATCGGGTATCTCGCCAACGTTTCTGGGGTTGGCAAAATGGTCCATTACCTTCTCTGAATATGCCATGATATTCCTCCTTATATAAAATTATTATTCGCTGATTATCTTGTCCCAAAGGGGAGAGAAGCTTCTGAGATATGAAACAATCTCGGGGATAACCTTGATAAGGTAATCTATCTCTTCCTCTGTGTTGTTGTCGCTAAATGAAAGTCTTAGACTGCCGTGGGCAATCTCGTGGGGAAGTCCCAGAGAGAGTAGTACGTGGCTGGGGTCAAGGCTTCCTGATGTACAAGCGGAGCCTGAGGATGCGCTGACACCTGCAATGTCAAGTCTGAGTAGAAGGCTCTCGCCCTCGATACCCTCAAAGCACATATTCAGGTTGCCGGGGAGTCTGTGGTCACGGTCTCCGTTGAGACGTGAACGCTCTATGGTGAGCAGACTGTCAATAAGACGGTTACGCATTTTTGTCAGCTTTTCTCTACGGCTATCCATAGTGGAAATTGCAATTTCAAGTGCCCTTGAGAGACCTACGATACCAGCTACATTCTCTGTACCTGCACGGCGTGAACGCTCCTGTGCACCTCCGTCAATAAGGTTCTGAATACGGACACCTCTGCGAACATAGAGAGCACCGCAACCTTTGGGTCCGTGGAACTTGTGGGCAGTAAGGGAAAGCAAATCAATGTTTTCTTCCTCAACGTTAATGGGGACATTGCCTATAGCTTGTACTGCGTCTGTGTGGAATATTACTCCTGCTTCGCGACAGATACTGCCGATTTCGGCAATAGGCTGAATAGTGCCGATTTCATTGTTGGCGTACATTATTGTGACAAGGGCTGTGTCCTCTCTCAGAGCCTTCTTCACGTCCTCGGGTTTAACAATACCGTTTTCGTATACATCAAGGTATGTTACCTCGAAGCCTTCTTTTTTCATAGCTTCACAGGTGTGAAGTACAGCGTGATGCTCAAACTTAGAGGTGATGATGTGCTTTTTGCCTTTCTGTGCCATCATACGGCAAACGCCCTTGATAGCCCAGTTGTCTGCCTCAGAGCCACCTGAGGTAAAATATATCTCATTGGAGTTTTTAGCACCGATGAGGGTGGCAATATTCTCACGAGCCTCTTCTACTGCATCTTTGGCTACAGAGCCAATGCGGTAAAGGCTTGAGGGATTGCCGTATATTTCAGTAAGGTAGGGAGTCATAGCCTCCAGTACCATAGGTGATAATGCGGTGGTTGCGGCATTATCTGCATAAATCTGCATAATGATTCTCCTTATGTTGTGAGGAAAAATCCTCTGTATATTTTTAAGATAAACTCTTAATTCATATATTTCTGTGACTGAGCAACTGCCAATTTGTCGCAACGCTCATTTTCGGGATGACCTGCGTGACCTCGCACCCAGACTATATTTACCTTGTGAGTATCATATAATTTCAGGAGTAGTTCCCACAAATCGGGGTTGAGGGCAGGTTCTTTTTTGTTACGCATCCAGCCGTTTTTCTGCCAGTTTTTAGCCCAGCCTCTTTCCAGAGCGTTACATATATATTGGGAGTCAGAGTAAAGGGTTACCTCGCAGGGCTCCTTCAGAAGCTCCAGAGCACTGATAACCGCCATAAGCTCCATACGATTGTTGGTGGTGTTTGCTTCTCCGCCGGAGATTTCCTTCTCTGTGTTTTTGTAGCGGAGTATAGCTCCCCAGCCTCCGGGACCGGGATTGCCCGAACAGGCTCCGTCGGTAAAAATCTCAACCTGCTTCAAAGTAAACTCACCTCGCAATATTAATGTAATAGAAAAGCGGTACAAAAGCCCATAGGGACTATCTGTTAGCCTGTGCTAACAAGTATTTTTTTATACCACTCTATATTATAACACCGAATTTTTCAAATGCAACTGTTTGTGAGGATTATTTTGTTTATTTTATGTTAATAATAAGATTACCAAAAAACACCTGAAAATGCGTTTCACTCCTTGACACAGAAGGTATAAAAAGGTAAAATAAATTGAATAACTATATTAGGTACATATATCCTTTTTTTCGGAATATCTTTATTATTATAGATATATGACCTTTGATTATGACCTTTTTACAGGTGGTTTGTGGACGACTTCCTGTATTCGATAAACGGTAACGGATAATTAATGTAAGAGTAAACGTTAACAGGATTGGAGGATTAAAGTGAGTCAGAATAATTCCAAAAAAGAAAGTAGACCCAACGCTCCTGCTAAGAAAAACAGTCACAATAATTCTTACAAGGCAAAGGGCTCTCACAAAAGCAACTCAAAGAAAAGCGTAAGCCATCAGAATAAGGGCCACAAGAAGCCCTATCATTCCTCGGGAAAATCTTCTTCAAAGAAGCATCCGGCTCCTGCTACTGTAAATGTTCCCCCTGTTAAGGTGGCATTTCTGGGCGGACTTAACGAAATAGGCAAGAATATGACCCTGTTTGAGTGTATGGGTGATATGGTGCTTTTGGATTGCGGTATGGCATTTCCTGATGGAGATATGCTGGGTGTAGATCTGGTTATCCCTGATTTTTCCTATGTTGAACAGAACAAGGATAAGCTCAGAGGTATTGTTATTACCCACGGACACGAGGACCACATAGGCGGTCTGCCTTATCTCCTCAGTACAGTGAATGCTCCCATATATTCATCAGCCCTTACCAATGGTCTGATAGAGAATAAACTCAAGGAGCATAGTCTTCCTAAGCCTCCTCAGTTTGTTACTGTTAAGGCAGGACAAAAGATTAAGCTTGGTTGTATGGAGATAGAGTTTATCCATGTTAATCACTCTATCCCCGATGCTCTTGCTATAGCACTTCACACACCTGCGGGAACTATCATCCACACAGGTGACTTCAAGGTGGACTATACTCCCACCTGGGGTAAGCCCATAGACCTGTCTGCTTTTGCACGACTTGGCGATGAGGGAGTGCTCTGTCTGATGACAGACAGTACCAATGCCTCCCGACCCGGCTCAACTCCCACAGAGCAGACTGTATCCGAGAGCTTTGATAATCTGTTCAAACGTGCAATGAACAAGCGAATCATAATCGCAACCTTTGCTTCTAATGTGGGCAGAGTTCAGTCTATAATTAACTGTGCTCAGAAGTATGGCAGAAAAGTTGCCTTTTCGGGCAGAAGTATGGTCAACTATATGACCGTTGCCTCAGAGCTTGGCTACCTAAATATACCCGAGGGAATTATTATTGACATTGATATGCTTTCAAAGTTTATGCCTGAGCAGGTGGTACTCATTACCACAGGCAGTCAGGGTGAGCCTATGTCCGCCTTGTCTCGAATGGCGTATTCCGACCACAGAAAGGTGTCGGTAGGCGAAGGGGACTGTATTATCATCTCGGCTAATCCTATCCCCGGTAATGAGCGTACAGTAGGCAACGTAGTGGACGAACTCCTCAAGCGTGGCTGTGAGGTTATATACGAATCTATGTATGAGGTTCACGTATCAGGCCATGCCTGTCAGGAGGAACTGAAGATTATCCATTGTCTCACCAAGCCTAAGTATTTCATCCCTGTACACGGTGAGCAGAAGCACCTGAGAAAGAGCCGTGAACTGGCAGTATCTATGGGTATTCCCAAGGAGAATGTGTATATAGGCGACGTGGGTAGCTGTGTTGAGCTTCACCCTGATTATATGAAGGAAGCAGGGAATGTACCTGCAGGTAAAGTTTTTGTTGACGGCTTGGGTGTCGGCGATGTAGGAAGCATTGTTCTTCGTGACCGCAGACATCTGGCACAGGACGGACTTATTATTATTGTTGCCTCTTTGGATGTATATGACGGCCACGTTATCAGCGGTCCCGATATAGTTACCCGAGGTTTCGTATATGCCAAGGAAAGCGAGACTCTGCTGGATGAAATCCGACGTATAGCCCTTGAGGTGCTTGAGGACTGTGCAGACAGGAACATTCATGAATGGGGAGTTATCAAGAATAAAATCAAGGACGGTGTATCTCATCACATCAGTGCTCAGACACGTCGCTATCCTATGATACTTCCTATTTTGATGGAGGTCTGATGAGATGTTTTTAGTCCATAGACGAGGATATAGTCTATGGCGGAGGGATGAGTATGAAAAAGAAAAATTGGCAGATATTACCCTTTGTAACGCTGTTTGCAGTAATGATGGTGATTTTTGCCGTTATTTCAGTTTTTTTTGATAAAAATTTATTTTTCATCAACGCAATAGTTGCCCTTGTTTCTATCGGTGTCTCACTGCTGATTTATATCAGGTATACCAAATACGTGAGAGGTATAGTTCGCTCTGTGGTTGAGAGAACAAAGGGCTTGGACAAAAGATATCTGGAGCGATTCGGTTTTCCTGTAGCAGTTGTAGGCGAGAACGAGGAAATCCTCTGGCACAATTCTGCTTTTACCACAAAGATTGCAAAAGATGTGCCTATGTTTGCTATGCCTGTATCATCTATTATTAAAGGCAGAAGCGTGGCAGAGCTTTGCTCAAGCGACGGAGCAGACGTAGAGGTGGAAGAAACTAAATTTACTGTATATGCAAATCCCCTGGACAAGGGATTTGTGCTCTACTTCTTCGACGATACATATTACAAGGATACAGAGAGGGAGTACCTTGACAGCCGTCAGTCGGTGGCACTTGTGGTGTTGGATAACCGTGAGTCCTTTGAAAACGGCGAGGACGAGGACGAACCTGCAAGAGTTGCACTTCAGGTAGAATCTATGCTTCAGAAATGGGCAGCAGAGTACAACGGACTTTACCGCAAAATGGGTAGCAGTCGTTATATGGTTATCTTTGAGGAAAGAGAACTGAGAAAGCTGGAGGATGATAAGTTCAGCATTCTGGAAAAAGTCAGAGAAATCCGCGTTGGTGATATAGGTGCTACTGTATCTATCGGTATCGGCAGAGGAGAACAAGGTCTCAGAAAAAGCCAGACCTCAGCCAAGAGAGCTTTGGATATGGCTTTGGGCAGAGGCGGTGACCAGGTAGCTATCCTTAAAGACGGAGATTTCAGTTTCTTTGGCGGTAAATCCACAGGCGGAGAGCGTCAGAGCAAGGCTCGTGTACGAGTTATCGCCCAATCCGTAATGGAGGCGGTAGAGGACAGCGACAAGGTTATTGTTATGGGACATCAGTTCTCTGACCTTGACTGTATCGGTTCTGCCATAGGACTTTACGGTGCTATAACTACCGCTTTGCACAGAGATGTGTATATTGCTGTTGACTACGAGACCTCAATGGCTAAGTCCCTTATTGATGCATATAAGAGCCATTGCACAGAGGGTGTGTTCTTTACTCCGGAGGAGCTTATTCCCGAGATAACACCCAAGACACTCCTTATTATCGTAGATACACAGTCTGAGAATAGAATTGAAAGCCGTGAACTTTACGAGAAATGTCAGCGTGTTATTGTAATTGACCACCACCGAATGAGTGTTGACCATTTGCAGAATGCGGTAGTTTTCTATCACGAGCCCAGTGCTTCCTCGGCAACAGAAATGTGCGTGGAGATTATTGATTGCTTCCCCGATGTCAATCTGAAAAAGCCCGAGGCAGAGGCACTTCTTTCAGGTATTATTCTGGACACAAAGAACTTTGTTATTAACTCAGGTTCACGAACCTTTGAAGCAGCGGCATACCTTAAAAAGCACGGAGCAGATACAGTATCTGTGCGTCAGCTTTTTTCGGATTCAATCGAGATATACCGCAATAAATACAAGCTGGTTTCTACCGCAAGAATTTACAAGCGCTGTGCTATTGTCCTCGCAGAGGAAGAGATGTCCGACATCCGTCTGATAGCCTCCAAGGCTGCTGATGAGCTTTTGGGACTTAAGGGTGTTAATGCTTCCTTTGTAGTGTTCCGCACAGACGAAACCACAATTAACATCTCTGCCAGAAGTTTCGGCAAACGTAACGTTCAGCTTATTATGGAAAAGCTGGGTGGCGGAGGACATCACGCTATGGCAGCGGCACAGCTTAAAGACGAATCCTTTGAGGGTGCAGTAAGAAGGCTTATAGATGCCATAGATAGTGAGGCTTAAGCTCAAATTCATTCAGAAAAGAGGATATATAATATGAAAGTTGTATTGTTACAGGATGTAAAATCTCTGGGCAAAAAGGGTGAAATGGTAAACGCTTCTGACGGATATGTGAGAAACTTCCTTATACCCAAGGGCCTTGCAAAAGAGGTAAATGCTCAGGTTATGAGTGAGTTCAAAAATGCAGAGAACTCCAAGAAATATAAGCACGACCAGGATGTTGCCGCTGCTGAGAAGGCTAAGGCAAGTCTTGACGGCAAGAAGCTTTTAATCAAGGCAAAGTGTGGCAAAAGCGGTAAGCTGTTCGGTGCAGTTACCAACAAGGATGTTGCAACAGAGATTAAAAATCAGTTTGGTTTAGAGATTGACAGACACAAGATTTCTATGTCTGATATCAAATCCTGCGGAAGCTCCTCTGCAGTAATCAAGCTTTTTACAGGCATTTTTGCTACAATCACTATCGAGGTTATCGAACTGGCTTAATATAGAATAATTTATAATCGGAGGAGAGTATAATGGCTGAAAATACTCCGAAAATTGAATATGACGGCTTGAATCTGCCCTATAGCTCTGAGGCAGAACAGGCGGTGCTGGGTGCAATTATTTTTGAGCCTGACTGTATCGGCAGAGTTGCAGAAATTCTGCCCAAGGCAGACTATTTTCATATTGCCTTGCACAGATTAATCTACAGCACAATGCTTAGTATGTTTACTCACGGCAGAAGCATTGACTTCGTAACTCTTTACGAAGAGCTTCGTCACGAGAAAAACTTTGACCCTACCGAGGGCAAGACCTACCTTGTAGGATTGTGCGACAACTGTCCCTCTACTTCAAATGTAGAGATTTACGCCCGTCTTGTTCGTGACAAATATGACGTCCGTCAGCTTATTTATGCAGGTAGACAAATTATAGATAAGGCGACTGCAGGTGAGTTTGAGGCTGATTTGCTGGTAGACAACGCCGAGCAGATGATTTTTGATATCCGACAGGGCAAGAATATTGCAGGACTTCAGCGTCTTGATGAGGTAATTCTTCAGACCTTTGACCGATTGGATTCACTTAATAAGGACGACCCGGAGCATAAGCCTGTGTCCTCAGGTATCGGCGATCTGGACAGAGTTATTACGGGACTTAACCGTTCTGATTTGATTCTTTTGGCTGCCAGACCCGGTATGGGTAAGACAAGCTTTGCCCTTAATATAGCCAAGCACGTTGCAGGTCCTCAGAAGCGTACGGTTGCCTTCTTCTCTTTGGAAATGTCCAAGGAACAACTTGCTTCCAGACTCCTGTCTACAGAGTCGCTGGTAGAGGGTACAAAGCTTCGTACGGGTAAACTCAACGATGACGAATGGCAGCGTATTATCGCAGGTGGCGATATTCTTTCCAAGATGAATATGTACCTGGATGATACACCGGGTATTACGGTTCCTTCTATGAAGGCAAAGCTAAGACGCCTTCGCAAGGTGGACTTGGTGGTAATCGACTACCTCCAGCTTATGTCCACAGGCAGACGTTCTGACGGAAACCGTGTACAGGAGATTTCCGAGATTACCCGTAACCTTAAGATTATGGCTAAGGAACTGAATGTTCCTGTTATCTGTCTGTCACAGCTTTCCCGAGCCAGTGAACAGCGTACAGACCACAGACCCCAGCTCTCTGACCTGAGAGATTCGGGTTCTATCGAGCAGGATGCAGATATCGTTCTGTTCCTGTACAGAGAAGGCTACTATAACAAGGAGGGTACTCCGGAGGCATCTCCCACAGCAGACCAGAACGCCGCGGAGTGTATAGTTGCAAAGAACCGTCACGGCGAGGCACGTGCCGTTAAACTCCATTGGCAGGGTGAGTTTATGCGATTCACTTCTGTGGAGACAGGCCGTGAGGGATAAGGTATTTAGTACCCTGACAGGTATCTGTGGTGTTAAAGCAGGGGACAGGATAATTGTCGCTCTCTCGGGAGGAGCAGATTCTGTATCCCTTCTCCACTGTCTTATTTCTATTAAAGAAATTATGCCTTTGGAGATTATGGCGGCACACCTTAACCATAACCTGAGGGGAGAGGAATCTCTGCGGGACGAGAGTTTTGTCCGTAATCTTTGTGACAAATGGGACGTGGAGCTTTTCGTAAGAAGTGTTCACGTGGACTCCCTTGCTCAGGAGCAGAGAAAAAGCGTTGAACTCTGTGGCAGAGAAGTGAGATACGATTTCTTCAGAGAACTTTCTCTGGAGCATAGGGCTTTTGTCGCTACAGCTCATACTATCAGTGACGCAGAGGAAACTATGCTATATAATATCACCCGTGGCACCACCCTGAGAGGGCTTAACTCTATTCCCTATAAGAGGGATTATTTGGTGAGACCTTTGCTGGATGTTACCCGCAGTCAGGTGGAGCAGTACTGCTTATCTGAGGGACTTCAGTTTGTGCAGGACAGCACGAACTTTGACGAGGATATATGTAGCAGAAATAAAATCCGACTGGGCGTTATCCCAACGCTTAAATCCATTAATTCAGGCTTTGACCGAAATTTTTGCAGACTCCGTGAGGATTTGACAGGTATCGAGGATTATATGACCGAGTGCTCTGTGAGTGCTATGGAGGATTGTGCCTGTGAATACGGATACTCAAGCCGGAAGCTTCTCGGTCTTCATCCTGCACTTTTGAGGTTTACTTTGGCAGGAATTCTCAGACAGGCAGGTGCGGATTTTGAGAATGTTCACATATCTATTTGTGAAGAGCTTCTCCGTCAAAGCGGAGCAGTAATGCTTCCTAAGGGAAGGGTTGCCCAATGCAGTCAGGGTGTGTTCAGAGTAAGGGATGCACAGAGCCTTGATGAGGATTTTTCTCTTGAACTGAGCGTTCCTATGAGCCTTTATCATAACGGCAAGGAATATTCTATAAAAAAAGTCTGTAAAGACGAAATTTACAAAATGTTTTCAAGTGCGGTACTTGACTGTGATACAATTACGAATGGTGCCGTGCTTCGCACTCGTAGAGAAGGAGATACCTTTACTATTCCAAAGAGGAATATCACCAAGCCTCTGCGAAAGCTTCAAAACGAACTGAAAATACCTGCAGAGCTGAGACAGTCATCCCTTGTGATTGCTGTGGGCTCTACGGTTTTATGGGCAGAGAATGTGGGTGTATCTCAGCAGGGAATGGTCACCGATGATTCTGCCAAAGGTATTTTAATAGAAATAAAAAGGGGATCGTATAATGCATAAGGATTGTGAGTATGTACTTTTATCCGAACAGGAAATTAGTACCATTGTCAAGGATATGGCGGCTAAAATCAGCGAGGATTACAAGGATAAAAAGCTTATGCTTGTAGGACTTCTTAAGGGTAGCGTTCTTTTTATGGCTGACCTTATGAAGGAAATTACCGTTGATTGCAGTATAGATTTTATCTGTGCTTCAAGCTATGGTTCGGGCTCTGTTTCCTCAGGCAGAGTCAATATCATCAAGGACGTTTCTCAACCTCTTGACGGCTGGGATGTCCTTATTGTTGAGGATATTATCGACAGCGGCAATACCCTGAATTTTATACTTAAATATTTCAAGGCAAAGAATGCTGCCAGTGTTAAGATTTGCACTCTGCTCAGCAAACCTGACCGCAGAGTTGTAGATATTCCCGTAGATTATGTTGGCAGAGAAGTCCCCGATGAGTTTGTAATCGGCTATGGTCTTGATTTCAGCGAAAAATACAGGAACCTTCCGTACATAGGTGTGCTGAAGCCCTCTGTTTATTTATAATTTACAGTATTCTATCCATACTACCTTAAGGAGTGAATGATTTGCAGAATAAATTATCAGTCAAAAAGCTTTTGCTGTATCTCGGTATACCGATTCTTCTTATCGTAGCAATGTCTGTGGCTTTCAGCTATGGCAGTGCTAAGAAGGAGTACAAGTATTCCGATATCGTAGGCTTTTTCAGAGAACAGCAGGTAGAGAGTTTTTCTGTCAACGTAGGTACAGGTGCTCTGGAAATGATGGTAAAGGATGAGGCTATTGAGGCTCTCGAAGAAAAGAACGAGACCGAAAACAACAATCCCATATCCCAGATTTTCCCTAATATTGATACCAACTCAAAAGATGAGGAAGATGACGGACTTACAGAGGTTACCTACAAACTTGCAAGTATAGATTTGTTCTATACTGATGTTAACGGGTATATTCTCGAGTATAACGAGAATCACGAAGAGCCTCTGGAGTATGACTATATTCCCGCTACCAATAATTCCTTTTTGCTTGAGCTTGTTCCTATCCTGATTTTAGTTGTTGTAGCAGTTGTATTCTGGTTCTTCATTATGAAGAGAATGAATGCAGGTGGAATGGGTGGCAAAGAGTTCCAGTTTGGCAAGGCAAAGTTCAAGGATACCAACGACGAAAAGCGTAAGACTACCTTTGAGGATGTAGCCGGTGCCGACGAAGAAAAGGAAGAGCTGGAGGAGATAGTAGAGTTCCTCAAAAATCCGGGCAAATATAACGATTTGGGTGCAAGAATTCCCAAGGGCGTACTCCTTGTGGGCCCTCCCGGAACAGGTAAAACCCTCCTTGCCAGAGCAGTTGCAGGTGAGGCTGGGGTGCCTTTCTTCTCTATTTCAGGCTCGGATTTTGTAGAGATGTTTGTAGGTGTAGGTGCTTCCCGTGTTCGTGACCTCTTTGAACACGCCAAGAAGAACTCACCTTGTATCATATTTATAGACGAGATTGATGCTGTCGGCAGACAGCGTGGCACAGGTCTCGGTGGCGGACACGATGAGCGTGAGCAGACTCTTAACCAGATGCTGGTTGAGATGGACGGCTTCGGTGCAAATGAGGGCGTTATTGTTATTGCCGCTACCAACCGTCCCGATATCCTTGACCCGGCACTTCTTCGTCCCGGTAGATTTGACCGTCAGGTTACAGTTGGCTATCCCGATGTTGCAGGTCGTGAGGCTATCCTCAAGGTTCACGCCAGAAAGAAGCCTCTTGCTCCCGATGTTAAGCTAAAGACCGTTGCAAAGACTACTGCAGGATTCACAGGTGCTGACCTTGCAAACCTTCTGAACGAAGCCGCACTCCTTGCTGCAAGAAGAGGCAAAAAAGCCATCACTATGCAGGAGGTAGAAGAGGCTACAATCAAGGTTGTAGTAGGTACCGAGAAAAAGTCCAAGGTTATGTCCGACAAGGAGAAGAAGCTGACTGCCTACCACGAGGCAGGTCACGCTATTGCAACCTATGTCTGCGAGACTCAGGACCCTGTTCATCAGATTTCCATTATTCCTACGGGTATGGCTGGTGGCTACACTATGCACCTGCCCTCAGAGGATAAGTCCTACCAGTCCAAAAAGGGAATGGAAGAGGATATTGTTGTTCTCTTAGGTGGTAGAGTTGCAGAGGCTCTTGTTCTGGGAGATATCTCCACAGGTGCCTCCAACGATATTGAGAGAGCTACCTCCACAGCCCGTTCAATGGTTACCAAGTACGGTATGTCCGAGCTTCTCGGTTGTATCAACTATCAGTCAGGCGGTACAGAGGTATTTATTGGCAGAGATATGGGACAGGTCAAGGATTATTCCGATGACACAGCCTCTAAGATTGATGCAGAAATCCACCGTATCATTACCGAGGGCTACGAGAAGTGCGAGAAGATTCTCAGCTCCAATATGGATAAGCTTCACCAGGTTGCAGCCTATCTTATTAAGCACGAGAAAATGTCGGGTGCTGACTTCGCAGCAATGATGGACGGTACCTTCGTAGAGCCTTCAGAGCCTCAGAACGATGAGGAAGAGACTTCCGAAGAAGTATAATTAAACACTAAGAGGCGGATAGCGATGTCGTTATCCGCCTTAACCCTTTCAAATCCGAATTACTTAAAATAGGAGAAAATCCTTAGATTAAGGCTGGTTCGGATATAATTGACTCACTTAAACTTACTTTTGTTAAACACCCGGGAGGTGTTATTATGTCCGAAAAAAATATTTCTGTCCGAGGTGCAAGGGAGCATAACCTTAAGGATATTGATGTGGATATTCCCAGAGATAAACTGGTTGTAATGACAGGACTGTCCGGCTCGGGAAAGTCCTCTCTTGCCTTTGATACCATATATGCAGAGGGTCAGCGTCGCTATGTAGAGAGCCTGTCCTCTTATGCAAGAATGTTTCTGGGACAGATGGATAAGCCCGATGTGGACAGTATCGACGGTCTGTCTCCTGCGATTTCTATAGACCAGAAGACCACCTCAAAGAATCCCCGTTCTACTGTTGGTACGGTTACCGAGATTTACGATTACCTGCGACTGCTCTATGCAAGGTTGGGCGTACCTCATTGTCCTGTCTGCGGTAAAGAAATTACCCAGCAGACTGTGGACCAAATTGTGGACAGAGTCCTTGAACTCCCTGAAGGATCCCGTATTCAGATTATGTCGCCGGTGGTCAGAGACCGTAAGGGTGAACATACAAAGGAGCTGGATTCTGCCCGAAAGGGTGGCTTTGTCCGTGTGAGGGTAGATGGCTTAATCTATGATTTGTCCGAAGAAATAGTTCTTGAAAAGAATAAAAAACACAGTATAGAAATAATAGTAGACCGACTTGTTGTGAAGGAAAGCATTCGTTCCCGTCTTTCTGATAGTGTAGAAACTGCATCCAAAATGTCGGGCGGACTGATTATTGTAGCGGTTGAGGGGCAGGAGGATATCCTCTTTTCTCAGAGTTATGCCTGTCCCCGGCACGGCATCAGCATTGACGAGCTCTCTCCCAGAATGTTCTCCTTCAATGCACCTCAGGGTGCCTGTCCCAAGTGTACGGGCTTAGGTGTGTTTATGCGGATTGACCCTGACAAGATAATCCCCGACAGTCGCAAGTCCATCAATCAGGGCGGTATCAAAGCAGGTGGTTGGGCTATGGAGGGCAACACCATAGCCTCAATGTACTACAATGGTTTGGCTGAGCACTTTGGCTTCTCTCTTGATACACCTATCAATGAATTGCCCGAGGAAATCGTTCACAAGCTACTCTACGGTACAGACAAAGAGAAAATCCGCTTGGTTCGAAACGGACTCTATGCAGGTGGAGAGTATTACGCTCCCTTTGAGGGTGTTATCAACAACCTGGAACGACGCTTCCAGCAGACTCAAAGTAACTGGATAAAGGAAGAGATAGAGGCGTTTATGTCGGCAATCCCCTGTGACGAGTGTCAGGGTCAGAGACTTTCCAAGCTGTCTCTTGGGGTGACAGTTGGCGATCTGAATATTGCACAGTTCTGCGAAATGTCGGTGGATAAATGCCTTGAGTTTATTAACACACACACACTTACAGAGCGTCAGATGCTGATTGGCGGTGCAATCGTCAAGGAAATAAAGGAAAGACTCGGATTTCTGCAGTCAGTAGGACTGGGGTATCTTACCTTGTCCCGCAGTGCAGGTACGCTTTCCGGCGGAGAGAGTCAGCGTATCCGACTGGCTACTCAGATAGGAAGTTCCCTTATGGGTGTTCTGTATATTCTGGACGAGCCAAGTATCGGACTCCATCAGAGGGATAACGAAAAGCTTCTCGCAACCTTGAAGCGTCTTCGCGATTTAGGAAATACAGTCATTGTTGTTGAACACGATACAGATACAATCCTATCGGCAGACCATATTATTGATATTGGTCCCGGAGCAGGTGTCCACGGCGGTGAAATTGTGGCAAGTGGTACTGTTAAGGATATAATGAGCTGTCAGCGTTCAGTTACGGGTAAATATCTCAGCGGTGAGCTTTCTGTATCTGTACCGAAAAAAAGACGTAAGGGCAACGGTAAGAAGCTTAAGATAACAGGTGCTACCCAGAACAACCTCAAAAATCTGAATGTGACTATTCCTCTGGGTAAGTTTGTCTGTGTAACAGGTGTATCCGGTTCAGGCAAGTCTTCGCTTATCAATGAGATACTGTATAAAAAACTTGCCCACGACCTGAACGGAGCCAAAGGCAGAGCCGGTAAGCACAAGTCCATTGAGGGTATAGAGAATTTAGACAAGGTTATAAACATTGACCAGAGCCCTATAGGGCGAACTCCCCGTTCGAATCCTGCTACCTATACAGGTATGTTTACTGATATAAGGGAACTTTTCGCCAAGACTCAGGAGGCAAAGCTGAGAGGCTTTACCTCGGGACGCTTCTCCTTTAATATCAAAGGCGGTAGATGTGAAGCCTGTGAGGGTGGCGGAATTGTAAAGATTGAGATGCACTTTTTGCCCGACGTTTATGTGCCCTGTGATGTTTGTAAGGGCAGACGATATAATCGCGAAACCTTAGAGGTAAAATACAAGGGCAAGTCGATTTACGACGTGCTGGAGATGACAGTAGAGGAGGGTCTTGCCTTCTTCTCAGAAATCCCCAAGATTAAACGCAGACTCCAGACTCTCTATGATGTAGGATTGGGATATATCAAAATAGGACAACCTGCAACTACACTCTCCGGCGGTGAGGCTCAGCGAGTCAAACTTGCCACAGAACTGTCCCGTCGTTCTACAGGCAAGACAATCTATATTCTGGACGAGCCTACCACAGGTCTCCACTCTGCAGATGTACACAGGCTTATTGATGTGCTTCAGCTTTTGGTGGATAAGGGAAACAGTGTTGTGGTTATTGAGCACAACCTTGACCTTATTAAAACTGCAGACCATATTATTGACTTGGGTCCCGAGGGCGGTGACGGTGGCGGTACTGTTGTTTGCGAGGGTACTCCCGAAAAGGTGGCAGCCTGTGAAACCTCCTATACAGGACAATTTCTAAAAAAATTACTGTAATATATTTATTAAAATCAGGAAAAATTGCATGGATATATGCAATTTTTCCTTTTTTTATGCTTGTTTTCGGAGGTGTAATTATATGATTACAATTCTGAATGGAAAACTTACCATTCCCGAGAGCGAACGTTTTATCGGATTTGCAGGAGATAATCTCGCTCGTAGTATTAAGTTTCTTGTTGCCGATGAGGTGTCGGCAGACAGTATATATCGTCTATACCTTACCTTTGACGACGGTACTGTCAACTATTTTGTTTTGCCCTCGGATATAACCTCAGAGGGTGTGGTGCTTAACTGGAACGTCTTGATTGAGCATATCTTCAAAAGCGGACTTGTGAAGGCTCAGATTAAGGCATTCCTTGGTAATGATGTGGTATATCACACCAACGCCGATACCTTTATTGTCGGAGACAGTCCGGAGTTTGCGGATTATCTGAGGGAGCAGAGTACAGAGTTTCTCGAATATGAGAAATCACTCAATGAAGTTTACAAGTCAATCCGTGATGGCATAGTTTCCGCTGAGATGATTGCAGACGGTGCGATTACTGCAAAGAAGATTGCAGACGGAGCAGTGGATTACAACCATATTATTGACGGAGCAATCAGTCCCGAGAAACTAATGTATAATTATTTGTTTCTGGACACATCTTATCCTATTAAAACCTCTATTTCGAGTGAAGAAGCTTTGGCATTTATGTTATATACTCGGGCACAGAGCGTTACCATAGACTATGGGTATTGTATATTCCTGTTTACATACAGAGGCTCTGACAATATGACGGCAGGTAGGTATAAGGGCTTTTTACTAAACACAACGACTGCTTGGCTTCAGAATATGACAACAGGAGTTTGCTATAAGGCTACCTTCAGTAACAACTCGACAATTACCATTGAGGCAATGGAGCACAAGCTTGTTTCTGACGAGGGAGACTGCTTTGAAAGTTCTACCATAGAGGGTGCCTTGCAGGAGGTGGGTAATGATATCAAGAATATCAACGCCACACTTTCTA
>CAZRLC010000012.1:0-34631 GCA_964600975.1 uncultured Ruminococcus sp. | reverse complement strand
CAAGCACGTTTATGCTTGCACCCGTTGCTTACGTTCAGGTAAAGTTCAGAGAGCTATCTGATTTCTCTGTTAATAAAACGGTGATTAAGCCCTTCGATTATCTCGAAGGGTTTTTTCTATTAAGAAGCACCGAGGGGACGCAGTCCTCAAAAATTAAGTTTGGACTTACATAACCAAAGGCGGTTGAAACATTCAGTTTCAACCGCCTTTTTGTATTAATCATAGATTATTCGAACTCTGCTGCCTCTTCCCCATCTAAAGGTTCTTCTGTAGGAAGGGTGGAAAGGTATTCCTCGTTAAGTGCCTCCAGGTCAGGCTTTTCGGTATAAATCGTCAGGTACTCACCTTTGTTCAGAGCTTCGTAATCATTGATGACAATCCAGATTTCAGAAGCTGTGATGCCTGTGTAGTCTGCAGTCTGAGGCGAACCGTTATTGGAAATAATAACATTATATTCCTCACCCTCGGGAAGTGCCGCATCAATCGAGAACCAGCCGTCGCCGTCATCCATCATAGCCACGCCGGGCCAACCGGAGAATGCATTACCGCCTGTAGTGCTCCATGCCCACAGATAAGGAACATAAGTCTGTGCAGGGTCAAGGTGTGCAGCGTGAATCTTATATCCCGAGCCTGAATAAGTGTAATAGTAATCCACATAACTTGCACCTGCAGGAACCTTACCACTTGCATTCACGGGAAGGGTATCACTTACGGAATACAGCTCTACCTTTGCAGGTTCTGTTACATAATCTGCACCTACTCTGTACTCCTTAGTTATAGGAGTTGCAAGAGATACTATGGTGCCGTCTTCTTTCTCGTAATAGTATCGGGTTGTTATTGTTCCGATGCTAACAGACATTCCTGCCAGATGTTTCTGGAGCATTGTTGCATCCTTAACGTTTACAGCAGTGCTGTAGTCATAGTCAGCAAGTGCAACCTGTTCGTCGGTAAGTGTAAGGAGAGCTGCCACATACTTCTGAATTGTAGTAGCATCGCTAACAGAAACTCTGCCGTCACCGTTTACGTCATTATTAAGCAGAGAGGGAGCCTTATAAAGCTCATATTCATAGGTTACTACGATATCCTCTTCGGTGAATACACCCTGAGCATTATCAGAAACACCTACATAATCGTACTCAAGTGACAGGGAGGAATCCTGAGCAGTAACGTAGCCGTTACCGACCTGACCTGTAATAACCTGTGTTGTCAGCACCTTACCGCTTTCAGTATCAACATGATTAACAGTAACCTTACAGTTGCCGGATTTGAGTCCTACTGCTTCGTAGCTTTCTCTGTCAACTGCAATTAGTGTGCTGGAAGGAGCAACCGTAAAGGTGTTGCCCTTAACTATCTCTATAGCATCAAGACCTGCTGTAGAATTGTTGGCAATAACAACCCACTCGTCAACAGAATCATCAAGCATTTTTACTGTGCTGTACTCATCGTGGAGAGAGTTGTGAATAACTGCAACCTTTTTCCACTCACCCTCTGTGTCGTTCTCTACAGTATAAGCAACACAATCTGCAATAGTGGAAAGTGCATCATTGAATATATAATTACTTGCATATTTCTTTGTGCTCTCTGTAAAGGGAGAGAATGCGTTACGGATATCAATAAGTCCCTTATAATAAGAAACCAAGTCAGCATTGGAAACTACCAGAGACCAGTCTATCATATTAAGCTCTACAGAGGAGTTGTAGCTGTTGTGGTCACCATCCTTGGAACGAGCCATCTCCTCACCTGCAAGCATAAATGCTATACCCTGTGAGGTCAGCACCATACCTGCTGAAAGCTTATTCATTTCAATCAGGTCTGCATATCTCTGTCTGTACTCTGAGTTTACACCCTTGGTTGAGGCAACAAGGCGGTCATAAAGAGTGTGGTTATCGTGACAGGATGTATAGGTTACACACTGGGACGGAGCATAAGCCGTCCAGGTGCTTCCTCTACCTACTGTGTTAGCACGTACACCATAAGCGATACCGCTGTATACACTGCGGTCTCCCTGTGCAAAGCCTGTGCCGGTATTGGCAAAAACGTTGCCCTTGATTGCGTCACGGATTTCGTCGTTGAAAAGACCTATACGCTCAGAGAGATATTCTGAATAGAACTGACCTGCACTAACGGTTTTGGCACCTGTACAGGTAGTAGTATCAAATACTGAGGAGGCTGCAGACCAGCCCTCACCGTAGATAATAAATCTCTCGTCAATCTTATCAAGCTCTGCACGGATAAGATTCATGGTCTCGGCATCGTGAATGCCCATAAGGTCAAAACGGAAGCCGTCAACATGGTATTCCTCTACCCAGTAGAGCACAGAGTCAATCATAAACTTACGATACATAGCACGTTCTGATGCAGTATCGTTGGCACAACCGGAAGCGTTGGACCAGCCACCGGCCTCGTTAAATCTGTAGTAGTAGTTAGGAACTGCCAACTGGAAGTTAGAGGTGTTTGTAAAGTAGGTATGGTTATAAACCACATCCATAATTACACCGATACCTGCCTCGTGGAGTGCCTGTATCATCTGCTTACATTCGTTGATACGAACATTACCATCGTAAGGATTAGAGGAATAACTGCCCTCGGGAACATTGTAGTTCTCAGGGTCATAACCCCAGTTGTACTGAGTTGACAGATCTGTTGCCTCATTTACAGTAGCAAAATCATAGAAGGGGTTAATCTGAACGTGGGTAATACCCAGCTCCTTCAGATAATCAATACAGGTAGGGATTGAGCCCTCGCCGTTTACTGTAGTGCCCTCTTCTGTGAAAGCAAGGTACTTGCCTCTGTTTTCTTCTGATACACCTGAGGTCTCAGATGCAGAGAAGTCACGGATTACAACCTCCCAGATAATAGCCTCGGTCTGCTGGTCAACATAAATGTGTGTATCCTTGTCCCAGCCCTCGGGGTCTGTAGAATCCAGGTCAACAACCATTCCACGGTCACCATTGACACCTGTTGCCTTAGCATAAGGGTCAACGAAGGTTGAGGTTGCTTCCTTTTCTGTTACCAGAGAAGTATTGGTAGCAGTATAGGTGTAATAAATATTCTTAAGGTCGCCCTCAATAGTAACTGACCAGGTACCTGTCCAGTTATCGTTATCCATATCCTTGGACATTTCATATGTACCTATGTTACAAGCACCCTCTTCATCATCACTACCTGTGGTATAGAGGTTTACTGAAACCTGTGACGATGTGGGAGCCCAGAGCTTAAAGGTAGTAGCCTCGGGAGTGTATGTACATCCCAGGTCATCACCGCTATAGGCATACTGTGCATCGATAGCCTGTGCGGCAATCTGGTATGCAGTGGGAACTGCCTCGTCCTCTGTTGCTTCTGTCTCAGACTCTGACTCCTCAGGCAGAGTAATGGCTGTGTCGGCGTCCTCAGCACTGACAGATACCATAGCACCTGTAACAGCTGAGCAAATAAGCAACACTGCCATCAAAAGAGAGAGTAATCTTTTGAGTTTCATTGAAATTTCCTCCTTATTTATTGTGTTCATCGTCCTTTTCCAAAGACAATGTAAATTAACTTGTATACATTATAAACTAAATAAACAAAAATTTCTATAGTAAAACTAAAAATAAACAACATATTTAACATAAAATAAATAAGGGACAGATAACAGTCTGTCCCTTAGCTTTAATTAATATTAAAATTACAGTTTCCTAAAATCAAGGGTTGATTTCGTCCTGCTCAACAAGTACCAGAGCACTTGTTGCAGGAACACAGATAACGCGACTATACTCGCCGATAAAGTCTGTACCTGCCTCCTGATTATTTACCAGAGCATCCCACCAGCCGTCAAGTCCGTGAGAAGCAAGGTCAAAGGTTGCCTGATGATCAGAGCCGTTAAACAGCATCAGCATACATCTCTTCTTGCCGAAGACTTCACCCTCCAAGGTATAACCAACACCTGTGGGATTATCCATAAACAGCCACATACCCTTGCTGATGGACTTCATAGTGTTGTCACGGAAGGGTGCAAACGCCTTACGAAGCTTAATAAGACCCTTGTAGTAATCCACCAGGTCAGCGTACTCAACAAGGCGGTTCCAGTCAATACGGTTAAGCTCTGAGGGAGATTTATAGGTATTATGCTCACCAAGCTTTGTACGAGCCATTTCCTCACCGGCAAGTATAAAGGCAGTGCCCTGGCTTGTGAACATAATTGCAGCGGCAAGTTTGTTCATCTTAATGATATCCTCGTGGCGGATATGATACTGAGGATGAGCACTGTGAACGGATACACAAAGCTTATCGTACATAGTACGTCCGTCGTGACAAGAGGAGTAATTAACAGCCTGAGAAGGCACTCTTGCCCAGAAGTCTGTTTCTGCACGGATACCTCTGAACACCTGGTCACGCCTTGAGCCATTCTGTACAAAGCCCTGACTGTGCTTTTCGAACTCGTTACCCTTGATAGCATCACGGTAATTATCACAGAATGCACCTACGTTGTCCGGTAAATGGTGCATATTATTCTGATTAGCCATAATGGTACCGGGCTCACAGGCGGTGAACATATCCCATGCCTCACCATAGGTGAGAATCTTCTCGCCGTTGGGCAGAGTATTGAGGGCAGCTCTGATATCATTAATGGTATCCACATCGTGAAGACCCATAAGGTCAAAGCGGAAGCCGTCCAGGTGATACTCCTTTGCCCAATACATAACGGAGTCTATCATAAATTTGCGATACATTTTATGCTCGGAGGCGGTATCGTTACCACAGCCTGAGCCGTTGGACCAGCTTCCGTCAGCATTGTATCTGTAGTAATAGCCGGGTACGGAAATATCAAACCAGGAATTTTCGCCTATATAGGTGTGATTATATACAACGTCCATTACAACGGCAATACCCGCATCGTGTAATGCCTTAATCATTTCCTTACACTCACGGATGCGAACCTCACCCCTGTAGGGGTTAGAAGAATAGCTACCCTCAGGAACGTTGTAGTTCACAGGGTCGTAGCCCCAGTTATACTGGTCCTCAGAAGAGGACTCATCTACAGAGCCGAAATCGTAGAAAGGATTAATCTGAACACAGTTTACACCCAGCTCCTTGAGATAATCAACACAGGTAGCAATCTTACCCTTACCGCCGAGAGTTGTACGCTCGGTAAATGCAAGGAACTTGCCTCTGTTCTTCTCGCTGACGCCCGAAGACTTGCAATATGAAAAATCTCTGACGTGAACTTCCCAGATAATGGCATCGGTAGATTTTTCAAAGAGCACACGCTCATCCTTGTCCCAACCCTCGGGGTCGGTAGTATCAAGGTCGATAACCATTGTACGCTGACCGTTGACACCTGCTGCTTTTCCGTATATATCTGCTGTTTCACGCTCACCGAAATATGAGTGTGACACAAGATAAGTGTAATATACACCTGCCAGGTCGCCCTCGGCAGTATAACTCCACACACCGGTAGCCTCGTCTTTTGTCATAGGATAGGTTCCGATTACTTTTGCATCAGGTTCGCTATCGCTTCCTGTGGCATACAGGCGAAGTTTTACATCTTCGGCAATTGGAGACCACAGTCTGAAATTTGTACTGTCTTTGGTATAAACAGCACCAAGCTCACCGTCAAAGAAGAACTTGTCGAGTGAGGCTCCGGATGTCTTAAGAATTTCTTTGTAATTTGTCATAGATACCCCTCGCGAAAATGGAGAACCTTTGATATCATATTATTCTCCAATGAAAACACTCGTGTATTATACCACAAAAACTGTATCAAAGTAAAGAGCTTAACCATTGCAAAAAAAAATTTTTATTACCAAAATTTTACTTGTTTTATCAAATTTTCAATTATTTTGTGTTATCTCTTAAAAAAATAGTACTCCGACACATCGTGAAGTTCCTCTTCAATCTTCAAAAGTCGGTTATATTTTGCAGTACGCTCTGACCTGCAGGGTGCACCTGTTTTAATCTGTCCGGAGGAAGTAGCCACCGCTATGTCAGCAATAGAGGTGTCCTCTGTCTCACCCGAACGATGAGAGATAACCGTGGTGTATCCCGCCCTGTGAGCAAGTTCAATAGCCTTAAAGGTTTCTGTAAGGGTACCTATCTGATTAATTTTTATCAGTATGGAATTTCCACAGCCCTTTTCTATACCCTGACAGAGTCTCTTGGGGTTAGTTACAAACAAGTCGTCACCTACCAGCTGAACCCTGTTGCCAAGCCTTTGTGTAATAATCTGCCAACCCTCCCAGTCATTCTCTGACAAGGGATCCTCTACGGATACAACCGGGTACTTTGCACACAAGCCCTCAAAATACTCCACAAGCTCAGAGGAGGTCCTCTGAACCCCTCTTTTCGGTAGCCTGTACACACCGTCCTTGTACCACTCTGATGCGGCTGCATCCAGAGAAATCTTTATAATATCTTCGTTGTATCCTGCCTTTTTTATGGCTTTCAGAATAAACTCTATAGCCTGTTCGTCGCTTTCAAGGTCAGGTGCAAAGCCTCCCTCGTCCCCTACTGCCGTGGACTTGCCTGTACTCGCCAGTATAGATTTAAGGCTCTGATACACCTCGCAGCAAAGGCGAAGTCCCTCAGAGAAGCTCTTTGCTCCCACAGGCATTATCATAAATTCCTGTATATCTATATTGTTAGAAGCATGTGCTCCGCCGTTAAGAATGTTCATCATAGGCACGGGAAGTCGGTTTACAAACGGATTGCCCAGGTATCTGTAAAGGGGTACACCCAGATACTGTGCCGCCGCCTTGGCTACCGCAAGAGAAACTGCAAGTGTTGCGTTGGCTCCAAGCTTACTCTTGTTATCCGTGGAGTCCATCTGAAGCATAACCTTATCTATGGTAGGCTGGTCCAGTGCCGACCTGCCAAGCAGGGCGTGACCGATAGTACCATTAATATTACTTACTGCTTTAAGGACACCTTTTCCCCCATACTGAGTACCACCATCACGAAGCTCAACCGCCTCGTACTCACCTGTAGATGCACCTGAGGGCACCATCGCAGTTCCTACCTGTCCCGACTCAAGCATAACGTCGCAACATACCGTGGGAAAGCCTCTTGAATCAAGCACCTGTCTCGCTTTAATCTGCTTAATTGTATAATCCATATTTATCCTCCTTTTTCTTAGCATTTGCATTAACTGCTGTAATATTCCGCACACAATCTGAGCCCTTTGGATATTATTTAATAGGAAGGAGGTTTTATATAATGGACACTATTATGTATACTGTACGGGAAGGAAACACCTTGTGGGGAATTGCAAATCTGTTCGGAACAACTGTAGAAGAAATAAAAGCTATAAACGATATTGAACCTGAAAATATGATTTATCCCGGACAAATTTTAACTATTCCCGTAGACAGACCGCGTCCGCCTATGTACTATGTGGTACGCCCCGGTGACACCCTTTACTCTATAGCCCGTCGCTACGGTATGACTCTCGATGAGATACTCAATATGAACAAGCTGGGGAATCCCAATCTGATTTACCCGGGACAGATTCTTATGCTAACAAAATAACTCCCCGGTCTGCAGGGCAGTCAAGACAAACCCGCCGAGGCTTGTAGTCTGTCCTGCAGTACCATTTTTCATTTAACTGCAAAAAACAGGGGAAATTTGCTTTTTCCGTAAAATAGTGCTATAATCTTTGAAGATCAAAAACCTCAGGTGATATTATGATAAAGATTTTATCTTCAATATTTCTAAAGGGCGTAGATATAACTACAGATGCAGGTCGTCGGGCTTACGGAATACTTTGCAGTTTACTGGGTATAGGACTGAATGTTCTTCTATTCATAGGCAAACTTACAGCCGGTGTTCTCTCGGGCTCAATAGCCATAATCGCCGACGCTTTCAACAACCTGTCGGATGCAGGTTCTTCGGTTATTACTCTGTTTGGATTTAAGTTTGCAGGAATGAAGCCGGATACAAAACACCCCTTCGGTCACGGCAGAATCGAATACATCTCAGGACTTATAGTATCCTTTGTGATTGTTATAGTTGGCTTTGAGCTTCTCATAACCTCTATAGGTAAAATCACAAATCCCGAGCCCCTCAGCGGAAACCTGTTTATCTCTGTTGTAATACTTGCCATATCTGTTCTGATTAAAGGTTATATGTTCCTTTATAACCTTACCGTTGGCAAGAAGATAGGCTCCGCAGGAATGAAGGCTACCGCCTTTGACTCCATATCCGACTGCATTGCTACTACCTTTGTTCTTTTGTCAGTTATTATAGACGGAGTGTGGGACGTAAATCTGGACGGCTGGTTCGGTGCAGCGGTATCCCTGTTTGTTCTTTTCGCAGGATTCAAATCTGCAGTGGAAACTATTCAGCCTTTGCTGGGTACACCTGCCGACAAAGAGCTTGTGACAGAAATAGAAGAATGTGTAATGAGCCACTCGGTGGTAGTTGGCATTCATGATCTGGTGATACACGATTACGGCCCGGGCAGAAAGATGCTGTCCCTTCACGCAGAGGTAGACGGCAAGGGCGATATATACGCTATTCACGACGAAATCGACCACATTGAGCACGAGCTGAAAACAAAGTTCGGTACAGAGGCGGTTATTCATATGGACCCCATAGAAACCGACAACGAAATCACCAAAGGCTATCGTAACAAAGTAGCAAAGCTTATCAAAGAAATCCACAAGGATGCCTCTATTCACGATTTTAGAATGGTACCCGGTCCTACACATAACAATCTCATTTTTGATGCAGTTATCCCCTATGAGGTTACGGATTGCGATGATGTTATAAGAGCAAAAATAAACGACCTCATAAAATCAAACTGTGAAAACTGCAACGCAGTTATCGAAATCGACAGACCCTACACATCAAATTGTTAAATGAAATCCCGAGTGCAATCACTCGGGATTTTTATTCAGCGTACTAAAATCTTTTGTTGACATAACAAGGCATAGATGCTATAATTTAACTCAAACTTCATAAGCACAAGAGAGTGTGCTTTTGAAGCTTTTTTATTATATCCTGGGGGGATATGGAAATGACAATCATAGATATGCTTGAAAGCAATGCCAGAGAGTTTGCCTCTGATGTGGCGCTGGTGGAAATCAACCCCGGTCAGCCCGAGACCCGCAGACTTACCTGGCGTGATTATGACCTTGTTGAAAGTGAGAAAAAATACTTTCGCAGAGAGATTACCTGGGGCGTGTTTAACGAAAAGGCTAATCGCTTTGCCAATGCCCTCATTGCCCGAGGCATCAAAAAGGGCGACAAGGTTGCTATACTTCTTATGAACTGCATAGAGTGGCTTCCCATTTACTTCGGAATACTCAAGACAGGTGCTCTGGCGGTTCCTCTAAACTTCAGATATTCCAGCGATGAGATTGACTACTGCCTTACTCTTGCCGAATGTGATGCGCTTATCTTCGGTCCTGAGTTTATCGGACGAGTTGAGGATATTGTAGCAACTATAAGCCGTAATCGTCTGCTTATTTTTGCAGGTAGTCAGGGTATGGGATGTCCTACCTTTGCAGAGGACTACAACGATATGACTATGGACTGCTCCTCTCGCTCACCGAGGGTTCCCATTATTGAGGATGACTACGCTGCTATTTACTTTTCTTCAGGTACCACAGGCTTTCCTAAGGCTATTCTTCACAAGCACCAAAGTCTTACCCACTCCTGCCGTTGCGAACAAAATCACCACAGTCAATCAAGAGACGATGTGTTCCTTTGCATTCCGCCTCTTTACCATACAGGTGCCAAAATGCACTGGTTCGGAAGTCTCCTCTCCGGTAGCAAGGCTGTACTCCTTAAGGGTACAAAACCCGAATACATACTGGATGCAGTATCCAAGGAAAAATGCACTATAGTCTGGCTCCTTGTTCCCTGGACACAGGATATACTCAACGCTCTGGACTCAGGAGAGCTCAACAAGGATGACTATGACCTGTCACAGTGGAGACTGATGCACATTGGTGCTCAGCCTGTTCCCCGAAGCCTTATCAAGCGTTGGAAAGAATACTTTCCAGACCACCAGTACGATACCAACTACGGTCTTTCTGAGTCTATCGGCCCCGGCTGTGTACACCTTGGTGTTGAGAACATCCACAAGGTTGGCGCCATCGGTAAGCCCGGCTACGGCTGGTCTGTTAAAATTGTCGGCGACGATGGTGAGGTTGTTGAGCAGGGTCAGGTTGGTGAGCTTTGTGTCAAAGGTCCCGGTGTTATGACCTGCTATTACAATGACGAACAGGCTACCGCCTCTTCTATCCGTGAGGGATGGCTTTACACAGGAGATATGGCAAAAGAGGACGAGGACGGTTTTATCTTCCTTGTTGACCGTAAGAAGGACGTTATCATCTCCGGCGGTGAAAACCTTTATCCCGTACAGATTGAGGACTTCCTCCGTGGCCACAACGCCATAAACGACGTAGCGGTTATCGGTCTGCCTGATGAACGTCTGGGTGAAATTGCCGCAGCCATTATTGAGCTTAAGGATGGCTTCACCGCTACTGAGGAGGATATCAACGAATTCTGTAAGGCTATGCCCAGATACAAGCGTCCCCATAAAATTATCTTTGCCAAGGTTCCCCGTAACCCCACAGGCAAAATCGAAAAGCCCAAGCTTCGTGAAATGTACGGTGCTGCAGAGCTTGTTGATGCACAGAACAAATCCTAATATTCTACATAACGCACAAAAGCGGATACAGAAAACTGTATCCGCTTATTTTTATATTCTGTTATATTCTGTATAAGTATCAGATATCTCTGACTCTTGTTTCACAGTACTTGCAACGAACTATGTTTTTTTCCTCGTCTACAATTCTGAATGCCTGAGGAAGCTCTTGCTCTGTACGGGTGATACACTTGGGGTTTGAGCAAACATACTTACCCTTTGCTTCATCCACCATCGGCTTGGGACGAACTGCATCGGCGCTTATACCCTGCTTTGCACCCTCAAGGAGTTTGAGAATAAGAGCCATACGCATATACTTTCCGTTGAGCACCTGCTTGAAGTAACAGGCACGGCTGTCATAGTCCACCTCCACGGAAATCTCGTTTACTCTGGGAAGAGGATGAAGAATAATCATATCACTCTTGGCGGTAGAGAGCTTGTCGGCGGTGAGTATGTAGCTATCCTTGAGACGCTCGTACTCTGCCTTATCCTCAAATCTCTCGCCCTGTACACGGGTCATATAGAGGATATCAAGCTGAGGCATTGCCTTATCCAGAGAGTTACACTCTTCGTAGGAGATGCCGTTTTTCTCCAGCACCTCATAGATAAGGTAGCTGGGAATTCTTAATTCCTCGGGAGAAATAAACACAAACTTAACGCCCTTATATCTGGACAATGCAGTACACAGGGAATGGACTGTTCTGCCGTATTTTAGGTCACCGCAGAAGCCCACGGTAAGGTTGTCGAAGCCACCCTTTTCTCGTCTTATTGTTAGCAAGTCTGCCAGAGTCTGGGTAGGATGATGATGTCCGCCGTCACCTGCGTTAATAACAGGCACTACACAGTTGCGGTCAGCAACAAAGGGAGCACCCTCAATGAAATGTCGCATTGCGATAATATCCGCATAACATCCCACAACTCTTGCTGTATCGGCAACACTCTCGCCCTTGACTGCAGAGGAGTTATCTCCATCGCTAAAGCCTATTACAGAACCGCCCAGCTCGTGCATAGCCGCCTCAAAGGACAGTCTTGTTCTTGTGGAAGGCTCAAAGAAAAGTGTTGCCAACTTCTTGCCCTTACAACTCTCACGATATTTCCAGGGATTTGCGATTATATCCTCGGCAACGTCCATCATAGAGTCAAGCTCCTGCGTTGTAAGTTCGCTGATATCTATAAGTCCTCTCATACTTTCACCCCTATAGCAATACCACAGGTATCACGACAAAATTTTATGGTTATAATTACTGTGCACTAATCCAGCTCTCATCAGAAGGATTATCTCTGAACTTCTTGAGTCTTACTACATCCTCAGCCTTGATATATCCTGACTCAGCAGCCGCGGAAGCCACTGCATCAAGGTTTGTAAGGCTAACATTCTTAACGTTTGCAGCAGCCAGTCTGTCAAGACCCTTCTGCATTCCATAGGTAAAAATAGAAACGATACCCAGAACCTCGGCACCGGCCTCACGAAGTGCATCAACAACATCAATAACGGAGCCACCGGTAGAGATGAGATCCTCAACAACTACTACCTTCTGACCGGCTTTGAGTCTGCCTTCGATACGGTTCTGTCTGCCGTGGTCCTTGGCAGAACCTCTTACATAACCCATAGGCATATCCAGAATGTGTGCGGCAATAGCTGCATGAGCGATACCTGCTGTTGAAGTACCCATAAGCACCTCTGCCTCGGGATATTCACGCTTTACTGTGTCGGCAATAGCCTGTTCAACAATATTTCTCTGCTGGGGAGATGTAAGGATAAGACGGTTATCGCAGTAGATGGGGCTCTTGATACCACTTGCCCAGGTGAAGGGCTCGTCGGGACGAAGAAATACTGCCTGTATCTCAAGTAATGCTTTTGCTACTTTCTTTTCCATAATAATAAATCCTTTCTGTATCTATACTTTTATCAGCCTACGAATTCCTTAACGCATCTCTTGTATGCGGCAACAGGGTCCTCGGCTGCTGTTATAGGTCTGCCAACTACAATGTAGTCAGAACCGATTTCCTTTGCTCTCTCTGGAGTGGTAACACGCTTCTGGTCACCTACATCTCCGTCTGCAAAACGAACACCGGGAGTAACTGTCATAAAGCTTTCGCCACACTTGTCGTGTACCTTACCTGCCTCGAGAGGTGAGCATACTACACCGTCAAGACCTGCCTCCTTGGCATTCTTTGCATAGTGCATAACAACCTCATCAATAGGAGCATCTATGAGAAGGTCCTGCTTCATAGCCTCTTCGCTGGTGGAAGTCAGCTGGGTTACTGCAATAAGCAGAGGACGTGTGCCATCCTCACGGGTCAGACCCTTAATAGCGGCTTCCATCATAGCCTTTGTACCTGATGCGTGAAGGTTTGTCATATCAACATCCAGGTTGCGAAGTACTGCCATACTCTTCATAACTGTGTTGGGAATATCGTGGAGCTTAAGGTCAAGGAAAATCTTGTGGCCTCTCTCCTTAATCTCTCTTACAATATCGGGACCTGCTGCATAAAACAGCTCCATACCGATTTTTACGAAAGGTTTGCAATCTGTGAACTTGTCAAGAAATGCAAGACACTGTTCCTTACCTGCGAAGTCACAGGCGATAATTACGTCCTTACCCATTAATGTGCGCCTCCTATAATATCTTTTAAGTCTTTAATGCCGTATTTTTCCATTACAGCAGGTAATGCTTCGATAATATTCTTACAGGCATAGGGGTCCACAAGGTTTGCGGCTCCTACCTGTACTGCAGTTGCACCTGCAAGTATCATTTCGATTACATCCTCAGCCGAGGATACACCGCCGATACCGATAATCGGAATATTTACTGCCTCGTACACAAGGTATACAAGTCTAAGTGCCGAGGGGAATATTGCGGGACCTGAAAAACCGCCCATTTTGTTAGCGATTACAGGTTTCTTTGTCTTAAGGTCTATTCTCATTCCCAGGAAGGTGTTGCAAAGACTTATACCGTCTGCACCTGCCTCTTCCACAGCCTTGGCAATGGGAACAATGTTGGTAACATTTGGGGTGAGCTTAATATATACAGGCTTGGTGGTAACTGCCTTAACCGCACGGGTAATGGCTGCTGCCATCTCGGGGTCTGTACCCAAAGCCATACCGCCGCCGTGAACATTGGGACAGCTGATATTAACCTCGATAATACCGACGCAGTCCTCTTTGTCGATTTTCTCACAACAGGCTACATACTCCTCGATACAGAAGCCGCTTATATTTGCAACTACAGGCTTGTGGAATACCTCTCTCATTTTGGGAAGTTCTTCGCTTATAACCTTGTCGATACCGGGATTTTGCAGTCCTACTGCATTAATCATACCCATAGGTGTTTCTGCGATTCTTGGGGTAGGATTGCCGAAACGAGGCTCAAGGGTAGTGCCCTTAAAGGAGAAGGAGCCTAAGATATTAATATCGTAAATCTCTGCGAACTCGTAGCCGTAGCCGAAGGTACCACTGGCAGGGATTATAGGATTGTCAAGCTCCAAGCCTGACAGATTAACCTTTGTGCTTACCATATAATCTCCTCCTTTGTAAGGACAGGTCCGTCCTTGCAGATTCGTTTGTTGCCGTATTTGGTCTTACAGGAGCAACCCATACAGGCACCAAATCCGCAACCCATACGCTCCTCAAAACTGAACTGTCCTGAGGTTTTGCTCTCGTTATAGACAGCCTTCAGCATAGGCTCGGGACCGCAGGTATAAATATATGTGTAGCCCTCTAAATTCTTCATTACATCGGTAACAAAGCCCTTTGTTCCTACTGAGCCGTCGGCGGTTGCAACATAAACCTTTGCACCGAGAGATTTGAACTCCTCTTCGTAGAAGATTTCCTCAGCCTTGTTGAAGCCCAGGATAACGGATACCTCCTTACCCTTACTTATAAGCTGTTTGCAAAGCTCGTACATAGGAGGTACTCCTACGCCTCCGCCTATAAGCAGAGGACTGTCTCCGCTGACTGCAAGGTCGTAGCCGTTACCAAGCTGTGTCAAAACATCAAGCTCTACACCCTCTGCCATTTGGCTCATTATCTCTGTGCCCTTACCTACTACCTTGTAGACAATAGTCAGCACATCGCCCTCTACCTCGCAAACAGAGATAGGTCTGCGAAGATAAAGACCCTCTATCTGAATATTCACAAACTGACCTGATGCAATGCCTTCGCAGTCGCCGCTTAAGGTCATTTTGTATACATCTTTTGCGATTTTCTCGTTGGAGAGAATCTTAAAAATTACCTGTTTCATAGTTTATTAACTCCTTTTTTGTAGGGGTTATTACTCTGCATCTATTGTAGAAATTGTGAGTGTTGTTTCCTCAAGAACATCAAGAAGAACTCTTACAGTATCAAGAGCTGTGAACATAGTAACATTGTTCTCTGATGCACAGGTACGGATTTCGTAGCCGTCTGTAGCCTGACTCATAGAGCCGATATCACGGGTGTTGATTACGTAAGCGATATGACCCTTTCGGATAGCCTTGGGGATATCCTCGGAGCCATCAGAAATCTTACCCATCTTATGAGTTCGCACACCGTTCTCTATAAGGAAGTCTGCGGTACCCTCGGTAGCCTGAATATTAAAGCCCAGCTGATAGAATCGGCGGATAAGAGGCAGAGCCTCGTCCTTGTCCTTATCAGCAACAGTTACAAGCACCGTGCCGTAATTCTGAACTGTCATTCCTGCTGCCTGAATAGCCTTGTACATTGCACGGTTAAGCTTTCTGTCGTAGCCGATAGCCTCACCTGTGGACTTCATCTCGGGAGAGAGGTAAGCATCCAGACCCTTAATCTTGTTGAAGGAGAACACGGGAACCTTTACATACCAGCGGTTCTTCTCTGTGGGATAGATAGTGAATATTCCCTGCTCCTTAAGGCTCTTACCCATAATTACGTTTGTTGCAATATCAGCCAGTGAATAGCCTGTTGCCTTGCTGAGGAAGGGTACGGTACGGGAAGAACGGGGATTAACCTCGATAATATAAACATCTTCCTTTTCGTCAACGATAAACTGAATATTGTAAAGACCTACAATACCAAGTCCCAGACCTAACTTCTTGGCATATTCAAGGATGATGCCCTTGACTTTGTCGGAGATGCTGAATGCAGGATATACGCTGATAGAGTCACCTGAGTGAACACCTGTACGCTCAACAAGTTCCATAATACCTGCAACGAAAACATCCTGTCCGTCGCATACTGCGTCAACCTCGACCTCCTTACCCATAATGTACTTATCTACAAGTACGGGCTTGTCCTCGTCAATCTCAACGGCGGTACGCAGATATCTGCGAAGCTGTTCCTCATTGGCAACAATCTGCATTGCTCTGCCACCCAAAACGAAGCTGGGACGAACAAGTACAGGATAGCCGATTTTACTGGCGGCGTTTACGCCGTCCTCAATGTTGGTAACGGCTGTGCCCTTGGGCTGAGGAATCTGAAGTTCGGCAAGTATACGCTCGAAGCTCTTTCTGTCCTCTGCTCTGTCGATAGCCTCAACGTCGGTGCCGATAACCTTGACACCACGTCTGCCAATAGGCTCAGCAAGATTGATAGCAGTCTGTCCGCCCAGAGATGCGATTGCTTCATATGCGCCCTCAAACTCAACAACGTTCATAACATCCTCGGGAGTCAGAGGCTCAAAGTACAGCTTGTCGGCTGTAGTATAGTCGGTAGAAACTGTCTCAGGGTTGTTGTTAATGATGATAGCCTCGATACCGGACTTGCGGATGGTAGAAACCGCGTGAACTGTAGAGTAGTCAAACTCAACACCCTGTCCGATACGGATAGGACCGGCACCCAGTACGATAGTCTTCTTGTTATCTGTCATGATTGACTTATTCTCACCCTGATAGCTGGAGTAGAAGTAAGGAATGTAAGCACCTGTGTGACAGGTATCAACCATTCTGTAGACGGGGAATATCTTTTCGCTCTTACGGATTGCGAAAACCTCGTCATCAGTCATACCCCAGAGCTTTGCAATATACTTATCGGCAAAACCGATTTTCTTTGCTTCCTTTAGGGTTGCAATGTCATTCTTGTTTGCCTTGATTACCTGCTCAAAATCAACAATCTTCTTGAGGCTTTCAAGGAAGAGCTCTGTAATCATTGTGATTTCGTGTAGCTTTTCAATAGTGAATCCTCGACGGAGAAGCTCAGCAACCGCAAAGAAATTGTCATCGTGGAATACTGAGATGTATTCCTCTATCTCTTCGGTAGAGAGCTTATCGAATTTAGGCATATAGAAGTGGCAAACCCCTGTCTCCAGAGAACGTACACTCTTGAGTAAGCATTCCTCCAAGGTAGAACCGATACCCATAACCTCACCGGTGGCCTTCATCTGAGTGGAAAGCTCGTTGGAAACTGTGGGGAATTTATCGAAGGGGAATCTGGGGAGCTTTGCTACAACATAGTCAAGGTCAGGCTCAAAGGCTGCGGTTGTATTGGCAATCTGAATATCCTCCAGAAGCATACCTACTGCAATCTTTGCGGTAACTCTGGCTATAGGATAGCCGGAAGCCTTGGAAGCAAGTGCAGAGGAACGGGATACTCGGGGATTAACCTCAATAAGGTAATACTCTGAGCTTTCGGGGTTGAGTGCATACTGAACGTTACAGCCACCCTCAATCTTCAAAGCCTTAATAATCTTTAGTGCAGAGTCACGGAGCATTGTGAAATCGTGGTCATTCAAAGACATAATAGGAGCAACAACCATAGAGTCACCTGTGTGAACACCTACGGGGTCAATGTTCTCCATACCGCAAATCATAATTGCATGGTCAGCGGAGTCACGCATAACCTCAAACTCGATTTCCTTGTAGCCCTTAACACTCTTTTCGATAAGAACCTGTGACACAGGAGAAAGACGGAAAGCGTTGATTCCTTTCTCTATCAGTTCTTCTTCATTATTGGCAAAACCGCCACCTGTACCGCCAAGGGTAAAAGCAGGACGAAGAACAACAGGGTAGCCGATTTCCTTGGCAGCTTCCTTTGCTTCCTCAAGATTATAAGTGATGCGGGAGGGAATTACAGGCTCGTTGATACTCTCACATAATTCCTTGAACAGCTCTCTGTCCTCGGCACGTTCGATACTCTCTGAGCTTGTACCCAGAAGCTCAACGCCACATTCCTCAAGGATACCCTTCTTCTCCAGCTGAGTTGCCAGGTTAAGACCTGTCTGACCTCCGATACCGGGAATAATGGCATCGGGACGCTCGTAGCGAAGGATTCTTGCAATATACTCCAGAGTAAGGGGCTCCATATATACCTTATCTGCAATAGTGGTATCTGTCATAATTGTTGCAGGGTTGGAGTTACAGAGCACCACCTCATAGCCCTCTTCCTTAAGTGCAAGACAAGCCTGGGTACCTGCATAGTCAAACTCAGCAGCCTGTCCGATAATAATAGGACCTGAACCGATGATAAGAATTTTCTTGATGTCTTTACGCTTTGCCATAATATTTACTCCTTTCGTGTCATAGGGTAAGTTTCACAACTTATCCTTCTTTTATTCATTATCCTTCCAGACAATTGTGCCGCCGCACATTGTCAGACGACATTTACCGAAAACCTTCTCTCCCTTGAAGGGAGTAGCTCTGCCTTTGGATAAAAACTCCTCCGGGTTTACTGTATATTCCTCCTGCAGATTAAAGACGGTAAGGTCGGCACTTTTGCCTACCTCTATCACACCACCGATACCAAAACGCTTTCGCACGTTGGTGTTCATTAAATCCACAAGATTTTTAAGGGTTATAACACCCTCTTTGACAAGTTTTGTATAGAGTATGGAAAATGCGGTCTCGATACCGACAACTCCCATAGCGCTACCCTCAAGGCCTTTGCTCTTTTCCTCAGCAGAGTGGGGTGCGTGGTCAGTGGCTATCATATCCACTGTGCCGTCCTTGATACCCTGTATGAGGGCTTCTCGGTCTTCTTTACCTCTCAGAGGAGGATTCATCTTGAAGCGTCCGTCCTCCTGAAGAAAGCTGTCATCCAGCACCAGATAGTGGGGACCTGTTTCGCAGGTTATGTCCACTCCTCCGGCCTTAGCCTGACGGATTGCCTCTACAGACTCCTTGGCGGATACGTGGCATACGTGATAGGGACAGGCAGTTTCCTCCACAAGCTTTATATCTCTCGCAATGGGAAGGTACTCACTCTCTGAGCAGATACCTCTGTGTCCGTGGGCTAAGGCATAGTCGCCCTTGTGGATATATCCCCCCTGAAGCAAAGAATTATCCTCACAATGGGCTACTATCATTTTATCCAGGGACTTTGCCTTTAGCATAGCCTCGCGCATCATATCCTCTGACTGCACACCTCTGCCGTCATCGGAAAAAGCAATAACATCCTTTGCCATAGCCTCTAAATCGGAAATTTCCTCACCCAGCTGTCCTACCGTAATAGAGCCGTAGGGATAAACGTTTATCACCGCATCCCGCTGGATTATATCCAGCTGTTCCTTAAGGTGCTCTGCCGAGTCAGGCACGGGATTCAGGTTAGGCATAGTGCATACGGCGGTGTAGCCACCACGTGCTGCTGCCTTTGAGCCTGTGAGGATTGTCTCTTTATAAGAAAAGCCCGGCTCACGGAAATGCACATGCACATCCGCAAAACCGGGAAAGATAACACATCCGCTATAATCGAGAACAACAGCGTCGCCGCCCTGTAAATCATTACCAATAGCGACAACAACAGAACCGTCAACGAGGATATCAGCCTGAATAAACTCGCCGTCGGTGTACACTTTTGCCCCTGTAAGTAAGTACTTCATAATTCTCTCCTATATGCACTGATGATATTTTTATAGTTTCAAAAAATACCCAAAATATGAAAAAAATCCTGTCGCAGAACGCACGACAAGATACAGTAACATAGGGTTCGCAGATATACCTCAAGCATACTGCGGACATATATATACACAAATCTTGTCGGCATCTCTGTACCGCTCTTAAAGATTCATTAGAGATATAATAACACTCAATTATTATAAAGTCAATGCTATAAAAGAATTATATCAAAAAAACTGCAAAAAATCGCAAAAATTATGGGAGAGTGACTCACTTGTCACCCTCCCTTTGGAATTATTTTCTGATTGTGTAGGTGCTGACGCCGAGAACTGTCTCGCCGTCAATCTGAAGTGCGGTAGGAATATCGAACTCAACTGTGATTTCCTTGCCTGTCAGAACCTTTACCATATCCTTGTATTTAAGATGCTCACCCTTGAAAAGGCTGGGGAACACAAAAAGGGTTTTCAGTTTTCCTGAGCCGTATATGATACAGCTTGTAAGACTGTCTCCCGTTCTGTCCTGAGAGGGTGCAACCTGCATACCGCCGCCGTAATAACGGCCGTTCATACCCGATGCAAGCCAGACACGTTTGAAGCTATGCTTCTCTCCGTCTGCTGTAACGGTTGCGTTGGGACATTTATAGCCGTGAAGAAGAAGCTTAATAGAAAGCATTGTGTAGTTTGCCTTCTTGCCCTGTGCGTGGAGCTGATCGGCAACCTCGCACACCATACCGTCGATACCAAAGCCGATGCCGTTTATAAATCTTCTTGTTACACCGTTAACGGTAACTGTAGGCAGGTTCTTAAGATAGTCATTGACAAGAAGCATATTATTTTGAACCTTATCCTCTAAATCCTTAAGGAAATCATTACCTGTTCCTGATTTATAAATATAGATATCGCAGGGATAATCCATACCGTAGGTGTCGTTTGCAAATCGGTTAAGTGTACCGTCGCCGCCGCAGAGGATAACCTTATCATCTGAGGTACATGAGGATATAAAAGATTTCATATCCATATCTATAACACACTTGAGTACAGTTGCTTCTGTCTGTGAAGCCTGTGCATCCTGTGCAAAGGACTCTCCCATACCGCCACCTGCTAAAGGATTATACAGAATATATATCATAACAAACATCCCTCTCATAATTTGATACAATTTTATCACATTTACATTTTTATGTCAACAAATGTCGAAAATTGAATACCACTTTAACCGCAAAAAGAAAACAGGGACTTACCAAATGGTAAGTCCCTGTTGTTAAGAATCTTTCTGATCAGAGAATTTCTGTTTCATCGTCTCCTGGAGTGTAAGTAGTACTTTTGACAGGTGCATCGGGAGTATCAACACTTGCCACGATTACATCTTCACTGTTAAATAAAATTATCTCGATCTGTGCGGGTTCAAATATTTTCTTCATTTTAATCACCTTATTAAAAATAGTTTGCGGGAACAAACGGAAGTTCAATGGGTTTATTGGGATCTCGAGTTGTTGTGTTTGTACTTGCCGTGATGATGTCATCGTCAGAAAACCTCTTCACTTCAAGTTCGGGAGTAACATAAACTTGTCTATCCACAGCGAACCTCAATTTCAACCGTTGTAGTTACAGGATGCAATGTAATAAGCTGCAAGTGCATTTGCCAGGTTTACAAGCTCTGTCTTGGAGCTCTGCTGTGCAAGATATGCATAGCTCAGTGCACTGTACTCAATAGTTGCGCAACCTGTAGCCAAAGTATATGTTTCTCCAAGCTCATGGGCATAGAGATCGTTTATTACAAACTCGTAAAGATCACCGTTTGGAACAAGAATTGCACCGGAATAGCCGTTAACATTGATACCAAAATTCTCATATTGATCAGCATTTTCTACTTGGAAGTAGAACTTGAGGGATGTCTCAGACTTGAGAACAAGGGATGCACCAATATACTTCACATCACCATCGTTTGTACCCTCGATTACGGGAGCATAAGCGGAAAGGTCTACAGCAGCAACTGTCTTATCAGCCTCTGTCATATACTCTGTATCGTTAGCGAGGTTATCGGTGTTGTAACCAAAATAAAGCTGTGCGGCAGTACCGTAGTTGAGCATTGCCTTTACGATCTCCTGCTCTTGTGTAAAGTCGCCGTAATTTCTGAGCATAGCAACAAGATATTCCTGAACGGAAGTCTCGATTTCCTCAGTCTCGATAAGCTCTGTAACGACCTGTGCTGTGATGGTGGAGGTCATATCCTTTGCGGGAACAGGAACAGAATAAGCGTAATACACATTGTACTCATCACACTCAGTAACAGCATACTCAATTGTACCCTCGGGAGTTGTGATAACTACCTTTGCATCGGGATCTTCAAAAACATCGTTGGAAATATCGAAATACAGCTTGAAGTTAATGTTACCCTCAAGTGATGCAGAGTAACCTGCGAAGGTTGCTTTGGTGGTTTCGTCCTCTTCCTCTTCACCTTCGCCGCCGAAATCATGGTCGGGCAGAATTACTTCAATTTCCTCAGAACCTACTTGGTTGCCGTTATCCCAAAGCATGTAGTAGCAAATACCGTCGTAAAAGCCCTCTGTAATGTCGGGAGTCTGGTCTTCTGCACCTGTACCGTCATTCTTTGTGCCGTTGATTACAAAGCCCTCAGCATCCACAGGAATATCGCAGCTATAAATGTCGTAGGTGCCGTCGTTGTCGTAATAATCCATAGCTACGCCGGGCCACTCATAGTCTCTACTCTGGTCTTCATACCAATAGTAGATGCTAACATCTGTCCAAAGCCAATTGTTCTGGAAATAGATTGTCATTGTGTCATCATCGGGCTCGGTCTCTACAGCAGGATGTGCTTCCTCGAGAGCCTCGATGCTGTCATACCAATCCTCGTCTCCCCAGTAGCAGTACTTTCCTGCTTCAAATGTAAGATCTTCAGTCTGCACTGTGTAGTCAGGTTCATACTCACCAACAAAGATGATGTTCTCATATTCAGTGTCAAATGTACAGGAATAAACAAGACCGCCTGACTGAGCTGCGTTCTCAGAGAGGGACTCGCCTGTAGCTGTCATTTCCTTGCCGGGCCAAGCTGTATCAATAACAGCAGAGTCGCCCTCGCCTGACCAAGCATATGCGTATACAGTTGGGAAGTTATCGAAATAATCGACAAAGTAAACTGTGTATTCCTCTGTGGGCTCGGGATCGGGCTCGGGATCGGGCTCGGGCTCGGGCTCGGGCTCGGAAGTTGCAAGATCGGGACAAACATCAGAAATGTCCCTTGCTACTACCTGGTTGCCGTCAATCCATAACATAGAATAGCACACACCATCATAAAAGCCCTCTGTAATATCGGGGGTCTGGTTGAGATAACCTGAACCGTCGTTCACAGTACCGGCAAAGATGACACCTGTTGCATCAGAACCAATGGTTGCCTTGTAAACTTCAAAACCTTCTTCGGATGTACCAACCAGCTCAACCGTGCCCTTACCCCATACGGTGTTGGGACCTACGCTACTGCCCCAGGTGTGAACAAACACATCTGTCCAAAGCCAGTTGTTTTCAAAATACACAGAGATTTCCTGTGCATCTGCGGCGCTTGTGCTTACGGGTGCTATTGCCACAACACTCACAAGCATAAGCATTGTCAAAAGAATTGACAAGATTTTTTTCATTGCTTTTACCTCCTGTAAAATTAGATGTATATGTACAAAAACAAGCATGATCTGCAATCACAGCATCGCTGCCTTGCCATTGTAATATCCGTGTTTGATAAAACTACCCAACAGGCACGAAGGGAAGCTCTATCGGAGCGTTTGGATTCCTTGTGGTGGGCTCTTCTTTGTCTGCTTCGGTAATCTCCTCAGTGGGCTCTTCTTTATCTGCCTCGGTGATTTTCTCAGTGGCCTCTTCTTTGTCTGCCTTAGTGGGAGTCTCAGTGGGATCTTCTTTGTCTGCCTTAGTGGGATTAGGCAGTGATTCCGTAGAGTCTGTGGTAACAGGAGCCGGAGTGCTCTCGGGCACCTCGGTAGGCTCAGCGTCAGGCGTTGTGCCCTGCACCTCAGCAGTAGAATTCTCAGACTCGGTATCCGTCTCGGCGGTCTGTGTCTCCTTAGGTGATGTGGCATCTCCGGGAATCATAGGGCCAACAAGACCTGCCACCTGCTTCTGTATATATGTAGCATCCTTGATAGTAACCTTCGTGTCAAGGTCGGCATCGGCAAGGATGAGCTGATCGTCAGAAAGCTCCTCAATATCTGCCAAAAACTTCTGCACCGTTGTGGCGTCTTTGACGTTTACGTTCTTATCCATATTTACATCGCCGATACTAAAGCCCGATGCAGGAAGTATCTCCAACTCATCTCCTAAAGCAAACGCCGCTATAGCACAAGCGAGTATCAAAACAGCGACAAGCATTATCGAAGAAATCTTTTTGAACATCTTCTCATCTCCCTTTTTGTTAATTTATTACTCATAAAAATAATAGCATACAAATTAACGTTTGTACATATTTTTCACAAAAAAAACAAGTATTTTATTAGCCCACGATGATATCCTCTTCTCTACTCGGTCGCAAAAGCTCAAAACTTGGCAAAACTTACACGCTGATGTTGAAAATCGACGTATACTATTAACAGTTAGGGATTGTATAATCGTAAGGCAGAAAATGCCTTGCAAAGAAGCCGTCTGTGTTTTTTGAGCAAATATAAACAGGCAACCTGTAAAAACAGATTGCCTGTCAAAAAAACATAATGATTAAAATTATCTTTTGTATTTTTCTGCCAAAGCCAGTATGTCCTTTGTAAAGGCTTCTAATTCTTTATTAGGTATACCGGAAGAAGCCTCAGCAACCTTTTTGAGGGTATTGAATGCATCACCGAGCTTTCTGAATAAACCGCTTCCACCAGCAAAGGATACAGTATCAGACGTCTTTCTCTGTACTCTGACGCCTTCGGCAATATACTCGAACTCTTCTTTATGCAGGTCATAAACCGTACCGCTGAAAGGAGCCATAGCCTCAAGCCCCAACTCCTGCTTAAGACTCAGTGCAAATTCTGTTGCAGAGGTATCCTCGCCGTGATTGACAAACACCAAAGAGGGCTTTTGCTCCATACTCTCTACCCAACGGAGAAGCCCGTGTTTATCTGCGTGTCCGCTGATACCTGCCAAAGAGGCAATTCGGGCATTAACAGCAATTTCTTCGCCGAAGATTTTAACGCTCTCTGCTTTGTCAAGTATTCTTCTGCCCAGAGTACCCTCTGCCTGATAGCCTACAAAGAGTACGGTACTGTTCCTCTTCCATAGATTATACTTAAGGTGGTGACAGATTCTACCTGCTTCACACATTCCACTGGCAGATATAATCACCTTGGGTGTATTGTCTGAGTTGAGCATTCTGGACTGCTCTGTGGTAACATAGGTTTTAAGTCCGGGGAACACCAGAGGGTTTTCACCTCTGAGCATAACCGCCTTTATGTCCTCATCAAAGCAATCCGTACTGCATTGCATATAAATGCTTGTGGCTTCGTTGGCAAGGGGTGAGTCCACATATACAGGGAACTCCCCGTGGCCTGTGACCATTCCTCTGTTCTTAATCTCACGGATAAAGTAGAGAAGCTCCTGAGTTCTGCCAACTGCAAATGAGGGAATTATCAGATTACCGCCCTTGTCCAGAGTGGTCTGTATATAATTTGCCAGAAGCTCTACGGTATTCTCCCGATGTCTCTCGTGGATACGATTGCCGTAGGTGGACTCAATTACAAGATAGTCACAGCCATCCACAGGCAGAGGGTCGTTGATAATAGGCTGATCTGTGTTGCCAACATCACCGCTGAAGATTACCTTCTTGGTAACATCCCCCTCTGTCAGCCACAGCTCTATACAGGCACTACCCAGAAGATGACCTATATCAGAAAATCGAACTGCGATGTTCTCGCTGATGACAGACGTCTTTGCGTACTGAAAGCGTCTCATAAGCTTGAGAGCTCCCTCAGCATCCTCCATAGTGTACAGCGGCTCTACCTCACCCTTACCTGCACGGCGGGTTTTTCTGCTCTTATAATTTGCCTCGGACTCTTGAATATGTGCACAGTCCCTGAGCATTATCTCACACAAATCGCAGGTCTCTGCCGTAGCAAGAATCTGTCCTCTGAAGCCGTTTTTGTACAGAAGCGGTATATGTCCCGAATGGTCCACGTGAGCGTGAGTCAAAAACAGATATTCTATCTCAGAAGGATGCACAGGCAAAGGAACATTCTCATACACATCAACACCCTGAGGCATACCACAGTCCACAAGGGCGAACTTTCCCCCTACCTCTACTAATGTACAACTGCCTGTAACCTCGTGACAGGCACCTATAAAGGTAATTTTCATAACATCATCCTCCGCTGACAACGGGCTCCAAATTAAATCAGCCGTCTTTCAGATCCTTAACAAGCAGATTTTCGGGCTGAGGTGCCTCGATAAAGGCAAACAGCTCATCAAGATCATCTGTAGTCTTGTACAAAGCATCACAGGCAGAACGGACAAAGCCCTTGTCCACCGCCGCACCCATCATAGCATTGAGCTCGTTGTAATAGCCCTTGATATTGTATAGTGCTATGGGCTTATTATGACGGCAAAGCTGTCTTAAAGTCATAATCTCAAAGAACTCTTCAAAGGTACCTATACCGCCGGGAACAATTATGAAGGCATCGGATCGGTCCTCCATAATCTGCTTACGCTCACGCATAGTACCTGTTTCGATTACTTCATCGCAATACGGAAACACAGCTTCAATATCCTCGTTTTCAAAAAAGCTGGGGATAACACCCACTATATAGCCGCCCTGCATCTGAACACCTCTTGCGGCGGCACCCATAAGTCCGTTACCGCCACCGCCGAACACCATGGAGTGACCGCGCTTTACCATTTCTTCTCCAAGCATCTCGACCTTCTCAATGTACTCGGGGTCAATCTTCGGTGATGCCGCGCCGAAAACACAAATTCTCATAACAAATCTCCTTTATATATAATAAGTATCATGCATAAATCTTATCCCGTAAACATTATACCACACAGAAATATTTATAATCAACCATACAAATGTAAACAATATAAAAATTAAGGTCCCGAACATCGTCCGAGACCTTATCATCAGAGCTTCGTAATAGTATTATATCAATCGAAGTGTTTATTTATGAATTCTTTTATGGCGTTGTCGTATTTTTCCTTGTCCACACATCTTATCATCGAGTGGTCGCCATGGTCGAAGAACACAAGCTTCTTGCCCTCGGCAGGACATTTATCATAGAGTTCCTGAGCCTTCTCGGGTAGTGAATACTTATCCTCAAGACTATTGAGCATAAGCAGGGGCTTGTGCATCTTGTGGATAATATCAATATTACCCTTGAGCATTGAGTGTCCTGTGAACACCTTCATCCATAAATCTACAAAGTATATGGTGGGATAAACCTTCTTCTCAAGCTCTATCATATGATTTGCAAAGCTGTGGCTAAAGGTCTGATACATACCCTCTACAACCAAACCGTCAAAAAGCTCCTCACCTTCCGGCGATACAACTGCCTGTAATCCACAGGCACCGCCGATACAGATACCGCTGAGGATAATGCTTTTGACACCGAGGTTTTCTTTTATATATTTTGCCCAGGCAATGGTATCCCTGTGCTCATCAAAGCCCAGAGTATTATACTTGCCGTCGCTCTCTCCGTGAGCACGTTGGTCAATGGTGAGAACGTTGTAGCCGTTTTCTGAGAAATTGTCTGCAAAATAGTAGTTGTAGCAAAGACCCTCTGTTCTGCCTGACAGCAGTATAACCGCCCTGTCAAAGCCTAAATCGTAATACTCTCCGTACAGGTTGAGTCCCTCGTTTATTATGTGCAAATCCTTGCGGGTATGGGCGTACTTTTGGCTCCATTTTCTGCCATACTCGTACATCTCAAGATGTCTGGGGTGATTGCTTGAACAAGCGCGGGTCCACTTGGATTTATTATTTCGCTTTAGGTGGATAACAAACAGTATATAACCAACGATGAAATAACTGAGTATCCACATTATTATTCCGGATACCGCCAACCAGAACAGTATCGTAAGTATTATCTGTAAAGTTTCGTTCATATATTCCTCAATAAAATCAGGTTTATTTTTCCGCTTGTATTCTTCTGTGCAGTTCCTCTTTAAGCTCCGCACATTTAGAGTAAACTATGTTATTCAGTCGTTCTATTTCCTCACGGGAGGGATTGACTGTACTGCAATAATCAGAAAGATAAATCTTCTTGCCGATTATAAGGTGTGCTCTCTTGAAAAGTCCGTAGTTGCCGTCCACAATAGTGGGTATAATAGGTGCACCCGAACGAAGTGCAATCAGCACATAACTGGGCTTGAAAGGCTTCATCTCGCCGTCAGGTGTGTTGTGTGCCTCGGGAAAAATCTGCACTGCTTTTCCGCGTTGTAATGTTGCAATGCAGTTGTCCACAAAGCTCATACTCTTGGTGTCTCTGTCGGCTCTGATACCGCCGAAGAACTTCATACCAAAGTTAAAGAAACTGCTTTGCTGAAAAATCCATTCCGACAAAACCACATAGAGTTTTCTGGTAGAGAACACAAACACATTCATTACATAATCCAGTGCACTGTAGTGGTTGGACACTATAAGAGCACCGCCGCGAATGATACGGCTCTGTTCTTTTTTATTTTCGTAGTATATCTTCCGCTTGAAAAAAAGTGCCTGAAAAGGCCACCCTGTAATAAGCGCAACCCAGCGAAAAAACTCGTACATTTACTTAATCAATTCCTTTATAATCTTCTCAAAATCAATTATAGAATAGCCGAAATGCTCGTTGTCAAAGCCGAGAGTTATTCCGAATCGACGGTCTATCTCACTTACCAAGGTAAAATAGTCCAGACTGGAGCCTCCCAGGTCGTTCATAAAGTGACCTGTATCGGTTATCTCTCCTATATCCTTACTCAGTACCTTAGCAAAAAGCTCTCTCAGGATATTCCTCACGTCAGAATTATCCTGAGCTTTGGTGTTATCCTTTTCACTGAAGTCACGAAGTATAACCCGACCCTCGGCTATAGCCTTTTTAAGGTAGGCACGGCTGACCTTGATAGATAGCTCGTCCATAATAGGCTCGTAGGTATACTTAAACTCCCTCACCTGATAGGTGTGAGAAAGCTTATCGTTACAGGCAATGATGCTTGTAAACATCTTCTGTCTTTCCTCATAGGTCATATCTGAGGGAAGCTGTACCACCAGCATCAGTCTGGAGTTATCCTCGTTGCCGAGGACTGACAGATTCAATGCCTCGGGAAGTACAAAAGCATCCTCGGAGAAATCGGGATTGAGATTTTCTCCGTCATCACCGAATACTATGTCGGAGATTCGTCCGCTTATATAGTAACAGCCTCTTTTGTCTGTACGCATAATGTCGCCTGTATCAAACCAATCCCCTCTGTCGCTCTCCTCACCATTAATGATAATAGATTTACACAGAGATTTGCCTCTGACAAACAGTTTACTATCCTCACCTATGCGGTACTCCACAGAGGAGAAGGGTGCTCCGATAGAGCCCTTGATACGGTCCTTTACATTTCGTGAAAGCTCAACAGAGGTGATACCGATTTCACTCATACCGTAGCCGTTGTATAGCGGATATCCCAGAGAATTGACAAGCTCCAGAGTTGACTCCTTTATGGCAGAGCCACCTGATATACAAAAGCGTACACTATCCCCAAGAAGTCGATACCTTACATCCTTGAGTAAAAGCTTTGCTACAGCAGTACCAAACCGAGGCAAAACGCTCTGAAGCTTCATAGAAAGCTTAGTTGCAGCAGCAAACTTTTTCTGTGTTTTTTCATCCTGTGCAGATATGGTTCTGCGCAGTGTCTTATCCAAAGAGTTCCACAAAAGGGGAACTGCAAAAATATGAGTCACCTCATAGCGTTTAATGGTATGCAGAATGGTCTCGGGTGCCAGATTATTAAGGAATACAAAGGTAGACCCCCAGAAGGCATACCAGAGGTACATTGCCTCAAATCCGAAAATATGATACAAGGGCAGAAACGCAAGGGCTTTTATCTTACCCCTGTAGCACTCAATAAGTCCGAGATTAACATCAGCTATCTGTCTAACATTGAGAATCTGCTCACAAAGCTCCCTACCGCTATAGATACAAATCTTTTCCTTAAGGGTTGTGCCGTTGGTGGATATAGCAAACTCATTGCCGAACACAATGCTTTCCTTAGGTTCACCTGCATCAATCTTATCCAATTCGCTATAGGACACAGCCTCTATGCCAAACGGGACGATCTGCTCTCTGTAAAGCACCAACTTAACATCAAGGGTATCAATGATCCCTTTTGAAAATCCCACAGGCTGACGCAGATTTATAAGGTAGGGCTTGTTTCCGCTTCGAAGTATTGCCCAGAAAAGAATCAGCCACTCCACACAGTTCTCTGCATACAGTCCGATGTACTTATCCGTATAGCCTGTAAGCCGGTGGATTGCAGAGGAAAGCTTTTCTATCTTTCTCTGTGCCTGAGCGTAGGACCACTGCTCGGGGCCGTTGCCACGATTATATTCAGCCATAATGTTATCACTATGGCTGAATATGATGTTATATATATCTTCAATTGTCCTGTTGCTGTTTTCAAGCTTAGTGCAATTTTTAAGCACAAGCTTTTTGAGATTCGCCATTAAGAATCAACCTTTTCTTTTCCGATAAGTGCCACAGACTCGGGCAAGAAAAATGCCATTACAAAAGCAACCATACAGAAGAAGGCAACCACAACCGTAATCATAGAGACAAGTCCCGATTGCTTCATAAATACCAGAATACCGCCTGAGGCTATACCTGCTGATACCGCCTCAAAAAGTCCCTGTACCGCAAAGTACATTGTGGACGCACACACACCTGTACGTGCAGTTTCCTCGGCAGCCATCTGTGAGGGAACTGTGTATGTAATAGAGAAAAAGGCACCGATAGAGCAGGACACTATAACACCGCAAAGCATAGCAAAGGGCAGTATAACCTGTTCAGGCAGAACTCTGCACAAAAGCATCAGCGACATACCGATTGCAAAGGTCAGAAGTGTATACTGATAGCCGATTTTAAGTCCGTGCTTCTTTACAACCTTGTTGTAAATCTGAAGTGTAAAGGGTACAGGTGCAAAGGCTGACGCCATAACAAAGGTCATATCAATTCCCGTTGTAGAGAAAAACTCATTGATACCGCTTAAGAAAAGCTGCAGACCTATATTCATAACAAAAACTATGCTCAGCCAATATATAAACCTTTTATTCTTGAAGGAATACTTAAGAGAAGTAACAAAGCTGACCTTCTCCTGAATCTCAACTGCTTCGCAGCTTTGGTTGAGAGGCTTTTCCTTAATCATAATCAAAGGAATAAGCATTGTAGCCGCCAAGGGCATAAACATAAGTGCCACCAGACGGATATTCATCTGCATATTTACAAACACAGGCACTAACGCAAAGCTCATTGCAAAGTATACAACGTCGCAGATCGACTTAACATTGGAGAGAAGGACTCTGTCCTTGTCGTCCTTGACAATCTCTGCAAAGGTTGCATAGTAGGTTAGCATAGTAAGAGTATATGTACCATAGAAGATACAAAGTAAAGTTGCAAACCAGATAGTGTTGAGAACAGTTGCCTCTGTGTCAATAGGAATAAGGAACAACACGTAAGCAATAAGCATAGGAATATATCCAATTAAAATAGCAGGTCTGCGTCTGCCCCAACGGGTTCTGAGGTTATCCGTAAAAGATGAAAAAGGCAGGTCAATAAGTCCGTCCAGCACCTTGGCTACTATAATAAGAGTACCCCACAACGCCGCAACAACCAGATCCTTATTAAGATAGGTCCAATGTTCCGCGTTCTTCTCAAAGCCGCCAACAAGCAGAGCACTGCAAAGATAGGTACCCATAATGATATTGAGCATATTAACTCCCAGACCCGAACAGCCGTAAAGTATAATCTGCCACTTTTTCGTCAATTTGTTCATACTAATCCCCTCTATTATAGATTTTTTCCACTCTTCCTACGGGAAGAATTTTAACAATTTGTTAATAGGTATTAACGATATATTTATATCACATTTTATCGAAAAATGCAACTTATTCTGTAAACTGTTTAAGTTTCCAAAAAAATCACAAAAGCGACAGCAAAACACCGTCGCTTCCTGACTACAATAATTAAACCTGTGCCTGGGTTACTGCAAAGGAAAACTCGGCACTTACGCACTTCTTACCCTGACAGGTAACAGTACCCTCTGCAAAGTAGAAGGGATGCCTTGACCTGGTAAGATGGCAACGCATTTCTACTGTATCGCCGGGCTTAACCATACCACGGAACTTCACCTTGTTAAGCCCTGTATATACAGGGAGCATACCCTCACCTGCAAGTTCCAGCAAAAGCACACAGGCTGACTGAGCCAACATCTCGCAAAGGATAACACCGGGAACAATGGGATTATCGGGAAAATGTCCCTTGAGGAAGAACTCCTCTCCTGTGACTGTATAGTGAGCTACTGCTTCCTCGCCTACCTTCTCTACATCGTCAAGCAGCAGCATTCCCTCTCTGTGAGGCAGAATTTTCTCTATCTCTGTTCTGTTCATAATATCACCCGTTAATCATAAAACTTGGAGGCACCGCGGAGTATAGGCTCTGCCTCATCCATTATTTCTTTGATAATCTCGGCGGCAGGTTGCTCCTTGTTTACTATGGCGGCTATCTGTCCTGCCATAAAGCAACCCTTCTCGCTGTCGCCCTCTACTACTGCAAGGCGAAGAGCACCGGAAGCCAATGCCTCTAATTCTTCGTCAGACATAGTGCTGTACTCTGCCTTCTGATAATCCCTGGCAAAGGGAGTCTTGAGGCTTCTTACGGGATGACCCAGGCGTTTGCCTGTTACCATAGTACAACGATCAGAGCCCTTTAATATTCTTCTCTTATATTCAGTATGTATGGAACACTCCTCTGCTACAAGGAAGCGGGTGCCCATCTGAACGCCACAAGCCCCCAGCATAAACACCGCCGCAACGCCTCTGCCGTCTGCAATTCCTCCTGCGGCAATTACAGGGAGAGTTGTGGCATCACAAATCTGAGGCAACAAAGCCATAGTAGTTAGCTCACCAACATGGCCGCCGCTTTCTCCGCCCTCAGCAATGAGAGCCGTGGCACCAAGCTTGGTCATAAGCTTTGCCAGACCCACAGAGGCTACAACGGGCATAACCTTGATACCTGCCTCTTTCCACATATCCATATACTTTGCAGGATTACCTGCACCTGTGGTAACCGCCTCAATCTTCTCTTCGGCTACGACCTGAGCTATCTCGTCTGCGTAGGGACTCATAAGCATAATATTGACGCCTATGGGCTTATCGGTAAGACCTCGGGCTATCTTAATCTGCTCACGGACAAACTCACCTGTACCGCCACCTGCAGCAATTATACCCAGACCACCGCCCTCGGACACAGCGGCTGCCAACTTTCCGTCGGCAATCCAAGCCATACCGCCCTGAAGCACAGGGTACTGTATTCCTAAAATATCACAAATAACAGATTTAATCATAGCCAATCTCCTGTTCCTGAATATATATTAAGTACAAAGAAAGTATAGCACAAGCCACCTGCAATCGCAACATTTTGATATTATCAACAACAAGGCACATAGAAAACCCGAGGTATTACCCTCGGGTTTTCACAATTAGAATTATACGGAAATGACTATTAAACAGGTTAAGAAATACGGCTCAGATACTGGCAGTAAACATATACATTCTGAATTTTCTTTGCCTCTACCCCGTCGTCAGACTGAATAATAGGCTGAGTCTCTGAGGGTGTAACGTAAAGCTTGAACACAATGGCATCCTGACCGGGACGCATATTACGGATACGCTTGTATTCGAAATTACGCTTGGCACAGCCGAGATAATCGAAAATTACAGTCTCAATGTCGGGGTTGGAGAAACAACGGAGGATATCGGACTCATCGTAAATATCCACCAGATGCTTAGCATCCTCAAAGGGAAGGTTATAGCACTTAAACTCGCCTTCGTTAAGTACAGACATCATAGAGCTGTTGTCCAGTAACAGCAGGGGTAAATCCTTGTGTGTAAACATAAATACAAGCCTCCTTAGAAATTTGAATTACAGTCTTTATTGTTTGAGTACATTATAATTACTTTTGCATAATTTGTCAACACTTCTTGCAGAATTTTTATTATTTTTTTATATTTTATATAGTTTTTGCAATTATGCATATATCATTCCTGCATTTTTGGTCCCACACTCTGCAAAAATATATGTAAAAGTTAGAAGAAATATGAGTGAGAGTTAAAAAGTATAGAAAAGAGGAAAAGGATTTCTCTTTATACACTCTACCCTTGGTGATATACCCTTGCTTTTGCAATGTATAAAAAATTCCCGTTCCGAAGAACGAGAATTTTTTGTGTGTTTTGAACTTAGCGGCACAAATCAAATGTGCCTGAAAACTGAGGATTTTTCTTATTAGTTATATTCGCGTGAAAATCTGTTTACCCTTTGTTTGTTTAATTCTATTTGTGTAATAAAATCCTTCTAATGTGTTTTTGTCTTTTACATATAGTATTGATGTTCCAAAATGCATATCGTCTTCATTGTTCTTTGGGTGTGTTAAATAAGTATAACAAAGAAACCATTGACCGTCATCAGTATATTTGTAAAGAGAGGATACTATAGATACACAAACTCCATCGCGCATTTTTTCTGTAATAGTTATTTGTGATAGCGTCTGCTTGATTACGACATCAGATTCATAACATACGCCGCCACCATATGTAGATTCTATTTTAGTCTTATATTTGCCATAGATTCTTGGAGTTTTATTAAAAGGATCAAATCTCCATAAGAATTTATCATATACAAAATATAAAAATACTGCAAGTGAAATTGAATATGAAATTGCATCTAAAACATCAACTATCGTAATAAATATTATAAATAAAACAATTGAAATTCCACAAATAATTTTTATAGCTTCTTTTTTCATTTTGTACCCCTTTTCTACAATAATCATAAAAATGCTTTATACCATTTATGTGTTCATCATATGCTTGTGTTAAGTTAAGGACAAATCTCCCTTAGCTCCCTCTGATGAGGGAGCTGGATTTTGCGAAGCAAAAGACTGAGGGAGAGAAAACTACCCCTCCGTCACGGCTTTGCCGTGCCACCTCCCCT
>CAZRLC010000011.1:0-35677 GCA_964600975.1 uncultured Ruminococcus sp. | reverse complement strand
AGAAAGTTCTCACAATCGGTGAGAACCTCCAGATCAGACGTTTCGAGCGTTTTGAGTCTCCCTGTATCGGTTATGTTCACGCCGGTGGTAAGATTGGCGTTATCGTAACATTTGACACAGATGTTGACACAACTTCCGAGACTTTCGTTTCATTTGGTAAGGATATAGCAATGCAGATTGCAGCTATGAATACTCAGTATCTCAACGCAGATGCTGTTCCTGCTGATGTACTTGATCACGAGAAGAAGATTATGCGTGAGCTTGTTCTTAACGAGGGTAAGCCCGAAGCAATCGCTGACAAGATTGTTGCAGGTAAGATCAACAAGTATTACAAGGAGAACTGCCTTGTAAATCAGGAGTTCGTTAAGGATAACTCCATGACAATTCAGCAGTACACCGATTCTGTTGCTAAAGAGCTCGGTGGCAAAATCGTTATCACCGGTTTCGTTCGTTATGAGAAGGGCGAAGGCATTGAGAAGCGTCAGGATGACTTTGCTGCTGAAGTTGCCGCAATGGTTCAGTAATTCTATTTATAATTTACAGCGTCTGTTAATACAGGCGCTGTTTTTTTATTCTAAAAATATTTTCTTAAAAACTTAAAAATATAGATATATTTTCTTTACATTTTAACTCATATGTTGTATTATTATAATAACTATATATAGCATTTTGGGGGTGTTCTTTATGGAACCAAAATACAAAAGAATTTTGCTTAAATTATCCGGAGAATCTCTTGCAGGTGAACAGAAAAATGGTATTGATTTTGACACTGTTCTCAAGATTTGCGAACCTATCAAGAAATGCGTAGACTTAGGAGTACAAGTGGCTATCGTTGTAGGAGGCGGCAATTTCTGGAGAGGCAGGTCCAGCGGTAATATGGACCGTACAAGAGCTGATCATATGGGTATGCTTGCAACTGCTATCAATGCACTCGGCGTTTGTGATGCTCTTGAGCAACTTGGTGTTGATACCCGAGTTCAGACCGCTATTTCTATGCGTGAGATTGCCGAGCCTTATATTCGCGGAAAAGCAGTCCGTCATCTTGAGAAGGGCAGAGTTGTTGTTTTCGGATGCGGTACAGGTAATCCTTACTTTTCAACCGATTCAGCCGCATCTCTCCGTGCAGCAGAGATTGAAGCTGATATAATTATGAAAGCCACAATGGTTGACGGAGTGTATGACAGCGACCCCAAGGTTAACCCTGATGCTGTTAAATATGATAATCTTACATTTAACGAAGTGGTCGAAAGACAACTTAAGGTTATGGACGGAACCGCAGCCACAATGTGCCGTGAGAACGACATCCCCATTCTTGTTTTCAGCATTGACAGACCTATGAATATTTACGATGCTGTCTGTGGTGAAAATATCGGCACACTTGTTAATTAATCTAATTTACATAGGAGGATATTATGAACAACCTTATCAAAAAGACAGAAGAAACAATGCAAAGACGTATCGATCACCTTGAGAGTGAATATGCTAGAGTAAGAGCCGGTAGAGCAAACCCCGGTGTTCTCGATAAAGTTATGGTTGACTACTATGGTACACCTACACCTATTCAGCAGTTAGCTGCAGTTTCTGTTACAGAGGCAAGAACTCTCACAATCCAGCCCTGGGATGCATCAGTTCTTCGCGGAATCGAAAAGGCAATTCAGACATCTGATATTGGCATCAATCCCCAGAACGACGGCAAATGCATCCGTCTGATTTTCCCTCCTCTTACAGAAGATAAGCGTAAAGAAATCGGTAAGGATATAGCAAAACTTGCCGAGGATACCAAGGTTCAGATTCGTAATGAGCGTAGAGATGCTATTGAAAAGCTCAAGAAGATGAAGAAAGAATCTGAGATTACAGAGGATGACCTTGAGGTCGGACAAGAAAAAATTCAGAAAACTACAGATAAGTTTACAAAGTCTGCTGACGAACTTTGTCAGAAAAAGCAGAAAGAAATAATGGAGATTTAATGTTATGTCCTTATTTTCTTCAAGGAGCAGTAAACTAAAAGGGAAGGGCGATAATATCGTCCTTCCTGAACATATAGGCATAATTATGGACGGAAACGGACGTTGGGCTAAAAAACGCGGTCTTCCTCGAAGTGCAGGACATACCGCCGGTGCTCAGAATTTCCGTAAAATTACCCGTTATTGCAGTGATATCGGTATAAAATATCTTACCGTGTACGCTTTTTCAACCGAAAACTGGAAACGTCCCGGTGACGAGGTTGAAGCTTTGATGAAGCTTTTCAAGCAATATCTTGAAGAAGCCTTGACCGATTTTAAGGATGACAGCATTGTTGTCAGGTTTATCGGTGATACCACTGCGTTTTCTCCTGAGCTTCAGGAGTTAATTAGGCGAACTGAATCCGAGTCGGCACATCGTACAGGTATGGTTTTGAATATCGCCATGAATTACGGTAGCCGTGATGAGCTTGTTATGGCAACTAAAACCATTGTACAAAAAGCAATCGATGGAGAAATTGCTCTTAATGATATTGATGAAAAGATGATTTCCGATTCCTTGTATACATCCGGTCAGCCTGATCCGGATCTGATTATTCGTCCAAGCGGGGAATACAGAATATCTAATTTTATGCTATGGCAGGCGGCTTATACTGAGTTCGTCATTCTTGACATTCTTTGGCCGGATTTTACTACAAAGGATTTAGACTCAGCAATCAATGAGTTTTTCAGACGAAACCGTAGATTCGGTGGAGTCTGATATTACATGCAAGAGGCTACAGGGGGTTTGTATGAAAACAAGAATTATTACAGCTATTATCGGTATAGTACTTGTTGTACTGTTGATGATTTTCGGTGAAATGTTCCCGATTATATTTGCAATAGCTTTAACATTAGTAAACGCTTTGCTTTGTATGGAGTTTCTTACCGCAAAGAGCCTACAGAACAACAAGGCTATTTCCATTACAACAATACTATTTTCTATTGCAATGCCTCTTGTTGCTTGTACAGACTTCTGGACATTGCCCGTATTTCTATACGCCTTGATAATGTTCTCATACCTGGTTTTTCTACGTTCAAAAATCACACTTGGTGATATTACGTTCTCTTTTGCAGGTGTAATGATAATCTCTCTGTGTATGTCCAGCATTTCAAGACTTATTCTTTGTAACGGTGGACATAACAGCTTTTATCTTGTTATGAGTGTTGTTGCACCTTGGTGTGCGGATAGTGCTGCTTATTTTACAGGAAGCTTTGTCGGTAAACGTAAGCTTTGTCCGAATATTAGCCCCAATAAGACTGTTGAGGGTGCATTGGGAGGAATAATCGGTTCTGTTGTCGGAATTATGATTGCAGGTCTTGTTTTCCAATTCCTTGTGTATCGTGATGTTACAGTAAATTATCTGGCATTACTTATTATCGGTGTATATTGCTCTGTCGTTTCTGTTATAGGTGACCTTGTGTTCTCTGTTATCAAGCGTGAGTGTGGTATTAAAGATTATGGATCAATTATGCCCGGACACGGCGGTCTGCTTGATAGATTTGACTCTGTAATTTTCTGTGCACCTTTTGTCTATTTCATCTCAGAAAACTGGGGACTCATCTTTACTTAAATACTAATTATTATAATTTCAGGATAAAATAAAGGTGTGATACTGTGACTGAATCATTGGTTATTCTCGGTTCAACAGGTTCTATCGGAACTCAGACATTAGATGTTGCCGAAAAATGCAATATGAAGGTTTTGGCTTTGACTGCTCATAGCAACTCCCGGTTAATGGAAAAGCAAGTCAGAAAGTTTAAGCCAAAACTTGCTGTAATGTACGACGAGAAAGCCGCTGCAGACCTTAAGCTCAGAATAGGCGATACCGATACTAAAGTGCTCTTTGGTATGGAAGGTCTTATCGAGGCTGCTTCCATTACAGAGGCTGATACTGTTCTTAACTCTTTGGTAGGTATGGTAGGTCTTGAGCCAACACTGGCTGCTTGTAAAGCAGGTAATAACATAGCACTTGCAAACAAAGAAACACTTGTTGCAGGTGGAGATCTTGTCATCAATACAGTTAAAGAATACGGTGTTACGTTACTACCTGTTGATAGTGAACACAGCGCTATATTTCAATGCTTACAGGCATGTCCCGATAGCAAATATCTTAAGAAGCTTATCCTTACTGCCTCAGGCGGACCTTTCTTCGGAAAGAAAAGGGAAGACCTAAAAGATGTAACAGTTGCCGAGGCACTTGCACATCCAAATTGGAGTATGGGTGCAAAGATTACTGTTGACTCTGCAAGTATGATGAATAAGGGGTTGGAAATCATCGAAGCCAGATGGCTTTTTGATGTAATGCCTGAGAATATAGATGTTGTTGTTCACAGACAAAGCATAATCCATTCTCTTATTGAATTTACAGATAATTCAGTTCTGGCTCAGCTTGGCGAACCTGATATGCGAATTCCAATTCAGTATGCCTTGACCTATCCCCGGAGAATTCCCTCGCCTGTGGGTGAGCTTGATTTAACAAAGGTAGGTACCTTTACCTTTGATAAGCCTGACTATGATACTTTTGAATGCTTGTCTGCTTGTAAAAAAGCTCTCACAAAGGGCGGTACTTCTCCTGCAATTGCAAATGGTGCAAACGAAGTTGCCAACCTTTTATTCAGACAAGGCAAGATATCCTTCCTTGAAATCGGCGAACTTGTTACAGGGGCTGTGGATAATATCCCCTCAAAATCTATCACTTGTCTTGAAGATGTCCTTAATGCTGACCGCGTAGCCAGAGAATATGTGACATCCTGCATACAATAAATTCGGAGATGATTTAATTTGACATCTGTTGTCAATATACTTACAACTGTCGGTCTTATTATAATTGGCGTGTTGCTGTTTGAACTTATTATCTTTTTTCACGAAGGCGGTCATTTTCTTACTGCCAAGCTTTCCGGTGTAAAGGTTAATGAGTTTGCATTAGGAATGGGACCCAAGTTGTTTTCGTTCAAAAAAGGTGAAACCACCTATTCGTTAAGACTCCTTCCCATAGGCGGATATTGTGCTATGGAGGGCGAGGACGAGGATAGTGATAACCCCAGAGCCTTTAACAATGCGAAAACCTTCAAGCGAATGATTATCATTATTGCAGGAGCAGTAATGAACATAGTTTTCGGACTTATTCTTATGCTTGTACTTTTGCTTCCCAAAGAATATTTTCCCACAACTACAGTAGATCAATTTATCCCTAAGTCATATACTGCTAATTGCGGTTTACAGGAAGGGGATAAGATAGTTTCTGTTAACGGATATAAAGTTAACAACTCCATGGACCTTTCGTATTCTTTGGCAAAGCTTAAAGTTGAAGATGTTGACGGTACAACCTTGCAAGTATATAAGCAAGATTGCTGTAACGCTCTTTATAATATTTACTATGGTGAATATAAAAAAGGAAACTTTGAAGCTTTTACCGATGAACAGTACCAAGAGATATACGATACCCTCTGTGAGTTTACAAATATCCTTAACGATTGCGAAACAACACAGGAGGCAGATAAGGCACTTTCTGACGGTGCAAGGGCTTTATACACCTATTTCCCTGACGAAGAGGTTATAATCCCCGAAATCGAAATCAAGCAAACCCGACAAAGATTTGTTGCCGATATTGTTGTGGATAGAAACGGCGAAAAGCTTAGCTTGGAGGATGTGCAATTCTTCACCTATACAACTGCGGAGGACTCAACTCCTCAGATGTCCTTAGATTTCTATACTACAGCTGAAAAGCGAACCTTTTTATCTTTAATGAAAAACACAGGCAGTCAGACAGTTTCAGTAGTTCGTATGGTTGTGGACTCCTTGGTGTCCCTTGTACAGGGCGAGTTCGGATTTTCCGATGTTTCCGGTCCTATAGGTGCTGCCTCTGCTACTGTTGAGATGGCTCAGCAAGGACTCAAATCCGGATTTGGTGATGCAGTTCTCAATATAGTCTACGTAATGATGATTATCTCTGTCAATCTTGGCGTTGTAAATATGTTGCCGTTCCCTGCACTTGACGGCGGACGCTTCTTGTTCCTTCTTATAGAAGCTATATTCAGAAAACCTGTCCCCAGAAAATTTGAGGCTATAGTTAACGCAGTGGGACTCGGCATATTACTTGTATTTATTCTTATAATTTCAATTAAAGATATCTGGATGTTATTTGTGTGAGGTAGTTATGTCTAAAATCAAAGTTAAAGCCGGTAATGTAGAAATCGGAGCAGGTGCTCCTGTATCTGTACAGTCCATGCTTAACGTTCCTGCCCACGATATTGAGGGTAGCGTTCTTCAGGCAAAAAGGCTTGAAGCCGCAGGATGTGATATTATTCGTGCTGCTGTTCCCGACAAAGAGGCTGTATCTCTTATTTTTGCACTTAAAGAGGCAGTCAATGTTCCTATAGTTGCCGATATACATTTTGATTATAAACTTGCTTTGGACTGTGTTGCCGCAGGAGTAGATAAAATTCGAATTAATCCCGGCAATATAGGTAGTGATGATAGGGTAAAGGCTGTAGCCGACGCTTGTCGTTTACATTCAATCCCCATCAGAATCGGCGTGAACTCCGGTTCTCTGGAAAAATCCATTCTTGCAAAATACGGTCATCCCACCGCTGAGGCACTTTGCGATAGTGCTTTGTATCACGCATCACTTCTGGAAAAGTTTGATTTCACAGATATTGTTTTATCTATGAAATCCTCCACAGTTTCTACTACGGTAAGGGCTTATGAGTTAGCTCACAAGAGTTGTGACTATCCCTTACATATAGGAGTTACGGAAGCAGGTACAGAATACAGCGGTATAATTAAATCCAGCGCCGGTCTTGGTGCTTTATTATTACAGGGAATAGGTGACACGGTTAGAATTTCTCTTACCGCTGACCCTGTGCGTGAAGTAACGGCCGGTATAGAGCTTCTCAAATCCATTGGTGTCCGTACAGGCGGAGTGCACTTTGTTTCCTGTCCCACCTGCGGAAGAACAAAGATTGATTTGATTAAACTCGCAAATGATGTTCAAGGAAAACTCTCAGGAGTTAATAAAAATATAACCGTTGCTATTATGGGTTGTGCCGTTAACGGTCCGGGAGAAGCAAAAGAAGCAGATATCGGAGTTGCCGGTGGTGACGGTTGCGGTCTTATTTTCAGAAAAGGAGAAATACTCTATAAGGTGCCTGAGGATAAAATCGTAGATGCTTTGATGGAAGAAATAGAAAAAATAATATAAGATTAGATATAAAGAGGAACGAATGAATAATACATTTATTGATATTTTTGAAAAATATATCACAGGTTCATCTTCAATTTCCGAGAATATACAAAAGGGAATTGTAGAAAAAGTTAATATTGATAAAGAAAAGCGTACAGTGTTAGTTACTGTACGCTTTAGTGACATTATAGATAGAGAAGCTCTTTTTGAGGCGGAAAAGACAATATGTAACTCAGCTTTGAATCTTAAAAAGGCTCAGATTTTGCCTGTATACAAAGATTTATCTTTTAAGCCTGAGTATTATCAAAACCTCTTAAAAGAGCTTAAAAGACGTATTCCTGCCCTTAACGGTACTGTTTCTGATAGTGTTATAGAAGTAAATGGTGACACTCTCTGTGTTGAACTTTTCCACGGCGGAAAAGCAGCTTTGTCTACTCTTGGTTTTGACAGAGAGTTATCCAATATAATTAAAGACGAATTCGGTCAAAGCTTTACTGTTGAATATACAGGGCTTACCGAACTCACCACAGAAGATGATGCTTATATCGAAAATATCAAGCATTACGAAGAAACTATTCACAGACAAGAGCTGGAGGCTTTTACAGAGTCTGATAATCTTCACAGAGACCCTAACGCTCCATCCCGAGATATAGAGATAAGAAAAGATAAAACTCTTTTCCCCACAATTTATCCCGGCTCTGAGCGTCCCTTATGGGGTAGGATATTCAAAGCAAAGACAACACCCATCAATTCATTATCCATTGATGCAGGAAAGGTTACCGTCTGGGGTGATATCTTCAGTATGGAAACCAAGGTCACCAAGTCAGGTGATAAAAATATAATTTCTATTTATATTACCGACTATACAGGCTCAGTGCTTATAAAGATTTTTGCTCCTATAAACGAGTGCAAACCTCTTGAGACTCTTTCCAAGGGAAAAACAATTGTTGTGCGTGGTGACTACGAGTATGACCCCTATATGAAGTCATATGTTATAAGTTGCAAATCCATAATGACCGCCGAGAAATTCAGAGTTTGTGACAATGCACCTAAGAAGAGAGTAGAGCTTCACGTACATACCAATATGTCCTCCCTCGATGCTATTACTCCTGCAGGTGAGCTTATTAAACGTGCCGTTCAGTGGGGACATCCTGCTATTGCAATCACCGACCATGGTGTAGCACAGGCGTTTCCGGATGCTATGAATGCTTGTGAAGCACTCAAGGATGTAGATTTTAAGGTTATATACGGTACTGAGGCATATTTTGTTAACGATGTTGTTAATGTAGTCAAAGGCTCAGCAGATGTACCTTTTAGCGGTGAGTTTGTCTGCTTTGATTTAGAAACTACAGGACTTTCACCCAGAAAAAATAAAATTATCGAAATCGGTGCGGTTTTAATATCTGAGGGTAAGGTTGTTGACAGGTTTTCCACCTTTGTGGACCCCAAGGAGCCTTTAACAGAAAAGATTACTAATCTTACAGGTATTGACGATTCAATGCTTAAGGGTGCTCCCGACGAGGCAGACGCAGTTACTCGTTTTCTCAAGTTCTGCGGTGATAGAGTTTTAGTTGCACATAATGCAGACTTTGACGCTTCGTTCATTAAATCTGCTTGTTCAAGAATAGGCGTTGAATTTAATAACACAACCCTTGATACTCTTGCATTATCCAGAGTTCTTCTGACCGGCATTGAAAATTATAAGCTTGATACCGTAGCCGGATACCTGCGACTTCCTGAGTTTAATCACCATCGTGCAACCGATGACTCAGAGATTCTGTTTCTTATATTTGCACAGTTAACAAGCAGACTTGAGTCTGATTACAAGATTTATACTACAGGTAGCATTAATACAGGTATTTATGCCGGTAAATACAAGGATCTTCCATCCTATCATCAGATTATTCTTGCTAAGAATAAAGTAGGACTCAAAAATCTTTATAAACTAATTTCTTATTCTCATCTTGATACATTTTACAAAAGACCGAGAATCCTTCGTTCTGTTTTAGATAAGCATAGAGAGGGACTTATTATCGGTTCTGCTTGTGAAGCAGGTGAGCTATTCAGAGCAATTTTTGAGAAAAAGACTGAGTCAGAGATTATCGAAATAGCTTCATTTTATGATTACCTTGAGATTCAGCCCGAAGGTAACGACTCCTTTATGATTAACAAGGGGCTATTATCTTCATACGAGGATATTCGTGATATCAACAGGAAGATTGTGGCATTAGGCGAGAAGCTTAATCTTCCTGTAGTAGCAACCTGTGACGTTCACTTCCTTGACCCTCACGATGCAGAATACAGAAAAATTCTTCAAGCTGGACAAGGCTACACAGATTGTGATAACCAAGCACCTCTATACTTTAGAACTACTGCAGAAATGCTGGAAGAATTTGCATATTTAGGCGAGGACAAGGCATACGAAGTTGTAGTCGAGAACACAAATCTTATATCAGATATGATAGAGAAGTTCAGACCTATTCCTAAGGAAAACTTTCCGCCCTTTATTGACGGAGCAGAAGAACAGCTTATGGATATCGTTTGGACAAGAGCAAAGGAGCTCTATGGTGACCCATTACCCGAAATAGTAAAAGCACGACTTGATAAAGAGCTTAATGCTATTACAACCTACGGTTATTCGGTGCTTTATATGACTGCACAGAAGCTGGTTGCCAATTCCGAGGCACACGGCTATCTTGTTGGCTCCCGAGGAAGCGTTGGTTCCTCCTTTGTTGCCACAATTTCCGGTATATCAGAGGTTAATCCTCTTGCACCTCATTATATCTGTCCCGACTGTAAGTATAGCGAATTTATCACAGACGGTAGCTTCGGTTCAGGCTTTGATTTACCGTCTAAGGATTGTCCTGTCTGTGGCAGAGAGCTTCGTCGTGACGGCCATGAAATCCCCTTTGAAACCTTCCTTGGGTTCAAAGGTGACAAGGTCCCTGATATCGACCTTAACTTCAGCGATGAGTTTCAGTCCAGTTCCCATAGATATACAGAGGAATTGTTCGGTAAGGATAATGTTTTCAAAGCAGGAACTATCTCAACACTTAAGGATAAAACTGCCTTTGGATTTGTCAAAAAATACGAGCAGGAGAGAGGCTTGAATTTAGGCAAAGCAGAAGAAGAACGCCTTGCTACAGGTTTTACAGGTGTTAAGCGTACCAGCGGACAGCATCCTGGTGGAATGGTAGTTGTGCCCAAGGGTATGGAAATATACGATTTCTGTCCTGTACAGCATCCTGCTGATGATACAGAGTCTGATAACATTACAACCCACTTTGATTTCCATTCAATTCACGACAATATCTGTAAGCTGGATGAGCTTGGCCACAAGGTTCCGACAATATATCATTATCTTGAGGAGTTCACAGGCATTCCCGTTATGGATGTATCTATGAGTGACCCTCAGGTTATGTCGTTGTTCACATCTACCGAAGCCTTAGGAGTTACTCCCGAGGACATAGATTCAGAAACAGGAACATTCTCTTTGCCTGAGGTCGGAACCTCATTTGTTAGGCAGATGCTTGTTGAAGCCCAGCCTAAGACCTTCTCTGACCTTTTACAGATATCAGGTCTTTCTCACGGTACCGACGTATGGATTGGTAACGCCGCAGACCTTATTAAGGACGGCGTCTGCACAATTTCCGAGGTTATCGGTACGCGAGATTCTATTATGACATATCTTATGCACAAGGGTCTTGACCCCTCAATGGCGTTTAAGATTATGGAAATAGTTCGTAAGGGTAAGGCAACAAAATTGCTTACCGAAGAGCATATCCAAGCTATGAAGGATCACAATGTGCCTCAATGGTACATTGATTCCTGTATGAAGATTAAGTATATGTTCCCCAAGGCTCACGCCGCTGCATATATGATTGCAACCCTTCGTCTTGGTTGGTACAAGGTACACAAGCCCTTAGAATATTATGCCGCATATTTTACCGTGAATGGCGAAGATTTTGACGGCACAACTGCACTCAAGGGCAAACAAGCAATAGCTAATAAGATGAAGCTAATCACTCAGAAAGGTTTCGAGGCATCCGCTAAAGAAAAGACTGAATTTTCCACACTTCAGATTATTAACGAAATGCTTGCACGAGGAATAGAATTACTTCCTGTTCATATTTATAAGTCAGACTCTAAACGTTTCTTGGTAGAAGACGGCAAACTCAGACTTCCTTTCTTGTCTATTCCCGGCATTGGTGAGTCTGCGGCTATTTCTCTTGCAGAGTGCGGACATCAGGGTGAATACTTCTCTGTTGAGGAGTTACAGCAAAAAACTAAGGTTACAAAAGCGGTTATAGAATCCCTCAGAGAGATAGGCTCACTGGAAGGATTACCCGAAAGCTCCCAGATATCATTATTTGGCGATTTCTAATTTTAATGTAGGTGAGGCATTTTGAAATTCAAGATTTTTTCTTTTGGATGTAAGGTTAATCAGTACGAATCCGAGTTTATTCGTCAGATTATGTGTAGTGACGGCCACGAATATACAGAGAAAAACTCAGATGCAGAGATTTATATTGTTAATTCCTGTTCGGTAACAGCTGTCAGTGATTCAAAATGCCGTAAGCTCCTGCATAAGTTAAGAAGAGAAAACCCCGAGTCAATCATCCTTCTTTGCGGTTGTATGTCTCAGGCATTTCCGCGGAAATATGATAATTTTACAGATTGTGATATCGTTACAGGCAATACAAATCGTGGTGCTATTCCCGAATATATCCGTAAGTTTATTTCTCAAAGAACACAAATTATAGATATTGAAGACCACGATAGAAAGAACGAATCATTTGAGTCTACAATAGTATCTGACTTTAGTGAACGCACCAGAGCCTTCCTTAAGATTGAGGACGGATGCGATAGATTCTGTTCTTATTGTATTATTCCTTATGCAAGGGGCAAAATCCGTTCAAAAAATCTTGAGGATTTGAAAGAAGAAGTTAGTCTTCTTGCTCTCAACGGCTACAAGGAAATAGTACTTGTCGGTATCAATCTTTCTAAATACGGCAGCGATATCAATCTTAATCTGTGTGATGCTATTGAATGTGTAGAGAACACAGAGGGTATCGAGCGTGTACGTCTTGGCTCCCTTGAGCCGGAACTATTAGACGAAGAAATGGTTATCCGTATGTCCAAATGTAAGAAGCTGTGCCCTCAGTTTCATTTATCTTTACAAAGCGGTTGCACGGAAACTCTTAAAAGAATGAATCGCAGATATTCAAGTGATGAATACAAGATAATTGTTGAAAGACTTCGTCGATATTTTGATAATTGCAGTATTACTACAGATGTTATGGTAGGTTTCCCCGGTGAAACTGAGGAGGAATTTAACTCTTCATTATCATTTGTATCTGATATTGCTTTTGCCAAAGTTCACGTTTTTCCGTATTCTCGTCGTAGCGGTACAGTAGCAGACAGAATGCCCGACCAACTTCCAAAGTGCGAAAAAGAGCGTCGCGCTAAGATTATGACAGAAGAGTGCGAAAAACGCCGACAAGAATTTTTATCGTCTCAGGTAGGGAAGACCTGTTCCGTATTATTTGAACGATTTGATAAAAACGGTATGCCCGAGGGCTATACAGAAAATTACATCCCTATATCTGTCAGAACAGACAGAAAAGATTTATTCGGCAAATGTGCAAAGGTTAAATTGTTAGAAGTGTCAGCCGATAGATGTATCGGTGTTCTTTCAGATGATTGATTTGAAATTATCAAGCTCATTCGTAGCGGTTTCAGATACCAACGCACTGTAATCATAAAGCATATATCCGTCAAAGTTATATCTTCTCAACAAAATCAGTTCTGTTGCAAGTACATTGTCGTTTTCAAGCCATGTGCCTGAGTCGGCATCAGTTCCGGCTTTGTATGCTCCTAATCCGATGTATACTTTTATGTTTTCTCTGTATTTAATCTCAGACCACTGCTGAAGACTTTTTTCAAATCCGAATCCGGGATTGTCTACAGAATAATACATTTGCGGACAGATATAGTCAACATAACCGTAAATCCCACTCCAACTGTACACATCAGCTCCCATAGAGTAATCGTTATCAATATTCCCCTGCGGTGCTATACCGAACTGTATGTTACGGTCATAATCCTTAATGGCTCTGTATACATCGGCTATCAAAATGTTCACATTATTCTGACGCCATTCATTTTTATCCATTGCGTTTGTTATGTTATCTATAGATTTTAAGTAGATATTATAATCCTCTGTATCAAAATCTCCTGCATCTGTAGGGTAGAAGTAATCGTCAAACTGTATTCCGTCAATATCATAGTTTTCGATTATTTCTTTCACACCCTCTACAACCAATGTCCTTGCAGACTTGTTTGCAGGATTCAGATATATACCGGAATTAAGCTCAACTCCTATCTTGGTATCTTTTAGATAGGGGTTTGTCTTTGATAGCTTTTCGGGTGTGTTTACAGATTTAACTCTGTATGGATTTATCCAGGCGTGAATTGATAAGTCGTTTTCGTGGCAAGTTTTACACATATATTCAAGGGCATCATATCCCGGATCTTGTCCCTGTGTGCCTGTCAGTATATGAGAAAAAGGAAATATATCTGAATAATACAGTGCATCACAGAATGGTCTGACCTGTACAATCAAAGTATTGCATTTCATATCTTTAGCCTCATTGATTATTAAGTCAAACTTTTCTTTGAAGGCTTCAAAGCTTCTGTCAGTACCGCTCATATCAATGGATATGTACGACACCCACAATCCTCGCATCTCTTCGTTTATATCGGATATTTCATCCTTTGAGGACTCGTTATTAAATGTTGTTACATACTCCTTTTCGGGAATTATTGCAGATATGCTAATAGAAGCTATAAGTAATAAAACTGCTATAATCAAAGACATACTAACTCTCTTTTTCAAAATATCACTTCCGGAGGTTATTTTATGGAGTGGTACATAAAGCTTTTGCTTATATACCTTTTAATTATTAATATAATAGGTATTATAATTACTATTTATGACAAGTGGGCATCCAAGACTTCAAACAGACGCATCCCCGAGAAAACACTTATGCTTTTTTCCGGTATTGGTTCCGGTCTTTCAATATATATTACAATGTTATTTATTCATCATAAAACTAAACACCCCAAGTTTATGGTTGGAATCCCTGTAATTCTTGTTTGTGAATTTGTTATAATTATAGCTGCTTTGCTTTTGGTGAACTCCTATGTCTGAATCTTTAGTATTTACAGTAACAGATAATTACGACGGTGTAAAAGCCGGTCGTTATCTTAGGACTGTATGTAGTTTATCTTCCAGAACTCTATCTGTACTAAAAAGAACCGATGGGGGACTTACTGTTAACGGAAAACTCCTCAGAACAATTGATATATTACATACTGGTGACATAATTACAGTTAATTTACCTCAGGAAGAAACAAAGATTTTTCCTGTTGAGGGAAGTCTTGATATTCTTTATGAAGACAATCATTTGCTGATTGTAAACAAACCTGCCGCAATGCCTGTTCATCCTGTAAAAAAGCATCAGCAGGATACCTTAGCAAATATTGTGGCATACAGATACAAACATAACGACTTTATTTTCAGAGCCGTAAACAGGCTGGATGCCGATACCTCCGGAATTGTCATAATAGCCCGTAACAGGCATATGGCATCTCTTATGCAAAATACAGATGTTATCAAACATTATACCGCGGTATGCCATGGATATACGGACGAATCAGGTACCGTAGATTTACCGATTTCTTTGGCTGATAACAGTAAAATTGTCAGAACTGTAAACGAGTACGGACAAAAAGCCGTAACTCATTATAAAACAATTAATAAACTTAATAACGCTACGGTTTTAGACTTATTGCTCGAAACAGGAAGAACTCATCAGATAAGATGTCATATGTCACATCTTGGGCACCCGCTGTTTGGCGATGATTTATACGGTGGTAAACGTGATGTAATAAGTCGTCAGGCTTTGCATTGCAACAATGTTTCTTTCGTTCATCCCATTAGTGGAGAATCTATAGCTATTAATGCAGAACTTCCTGTGGATATGCAGGAATTAATCAAAATATTATCTCAGGAGGAAATATGACAAAAGCAAAGAAACACTTACTTAAACTGATTCTTTCTGCAATGTTCATTGGTATCGGACTTATTTTGCCTCTGTTCACAGGGCAGATTAAACAGATTGGTAATATGCTTTTGCCTATGCATATTCCCGTACTCCTTTGCGGACTGGTTTGCGGTTGGCAATATGGTGCTACAGTAGGTTTTGTTTTACCTATAATGAGGTCAGTAATGTTCTCTATGCCCGTTATGTATCCTTCGGCAGTAGCAATGGCTTTTGAACTGTCGGCATATGGTATAGTCATTGGCTTAGTATATAGTTTTATGAAACAAAATAGTATCTTGTCTGTATATATCAGTCTCATATGTGCTATGCTTTCAGGCAGAGTCGTTTGGGGAGTTGTTATGTGCTTCTTATTAGGACTTGGCACAGACGGATTTACCTTTACTGCCTTTATCACAAGCTCGTTTGTTAATGCTATACCGGGTATAATATTACAGTTAATTTTAATTCCTACTGTTATGTTTTTACTACATAAAACAAAGCTCATACCATTTGATAAATAAGAGAACGCAGGACATAATTTATCCTGCGTTCTTTGTTATTTAATATGTATTTTTTCTTTTTTATTAACTGCTTTAATTCCTCCCAAAGCACCTGTAAGTATAAATATTATAAGTCTTACTAAGGTTATGGATGATATTTTATCTGTTGTAAAAAACATTCCGGATAAGAAAATTATTATAAAAATAATGATACCGCAGAGTGCTCCTATGAGTAGTCCTTTTTCTTTTGTAACAGATGCAGAAATATATCCACCGAGAAATACACCAATAGCACTTATTAATATACTAATCCATACAAGATAATCATAGGGTAGAGTTCCGGTCAATAATAGCAATAATGATAATATACACATAAGCACTAATATAGAAATACAGCCCACAATCGTACCAAAAATTAATGCTTTCACATATAAGGATATACCGGATTTAGCAATAGTAGATTTAATAGCTTTCATAAAAAAATCCCCTGAATATAATCTATGTGATTATATTCAGAGGAGTTTAGATTTATTACCGGATTATTTATCGGACTTAGCCTTTTCTTTTGCTGCCTTCTTTTCTGCTTTAGCCTTAGCCTTTTCCTCAGCCTCACGCTTTTTAGCTTCTTCCTGTGCAGCAATAGCTGTGTTGTTAGCGTAAATACACCATTTCTTGAATCTGAGCTTTACTCTGTCAGAGCCTGTTTCAATAATGATTTCTTCATCTTCATCACGAACAGCTACTACCTTACCACAGATACCGCCGATTGTTGTAATGTCGTCACCAACGTTGATGTTTTTCTTAAGCTCTTCTTCCTGCTTTTTCTTCTTTGAGTTAGGTCTTATCATAAAGAAATAAAGAGCAGCAAAAATCAAAACATAAAATACAAGAATACCGGAAGTACCCTCGCAACCTGTTGCACTTTCTGTTGTAGCAGCAGATACCTGGTTAGCAGTGTACATAGTAACAGAAGATAAAATGTTTGAAATAGCATTAATCATTGTAATTTTCTTCCTTTCGTAAACAATTAAATTGATTATACCAGTAAAAGCTTTATAAATCAAGTGAATAATTTATAAATTATATTCGTTTACCGTAAACCTCAATTTTTTCTTTATAAAACTCTTCAAATCTATTTTCAGACAGTGCAAGTCTTATGTCTTCCATAAGCTTATTATAAAATCGAAGATTGTGCATAACTGCAAGTCGAAGCCCTAAAGCCTCCTGAGCCTTTTGCAAGTGTCTGATATATGCCCTTGAGAAGTTACGACAAGCAGGACAATCACATTCAGAGTCAATAGGGGAATCATCTCTTTCATATTTTGCATTGGAAATATTAATTATACCCTTGCTTGTAAACAAGTGTCCGTGACGAGCGTTTCTGCTGGGCATAACACAGTCAAATAAGTCCACACCGCGTCGAACACCCTCAAGAATATTCACAGGAGTACCAACTCCCATGAGATATCTTGGACGGTCCTTGGGCATAAACGGTTCAACTGTTTCTATTATCTCATACATAACCTCAGCAGGTTCACCTACAGCCAAGCCTCCGATTGCATAACCGGGCAGGTCAAGCTCACTTATAATCTTCATATTTTCGATACGAAGGTCTTTGAATGTAGCACCCTGATTTATACCAAAAAGTAATTGTTCCGGATTAGTACCAAATCCTACAGATTTAATTCTTTCCTGTTCTGCTTTGCATCTTTTGAGCCATCTAACAGTTCGCTCAGAGGACATTTTTGCATATTCATAGGTAGCAGGATTTTCAACACATTCGTCAAAAGCCATTGCTATGGTAGAGCCAAGATTTGCTTGAATCTGCATACTCTCCTCAGGTCCCATAAAAATCCTTCTACCGTCAATATGGCTTGAAAATGTTACGCCTTCCTCTTTGATATTTCTAAGTTTTGCCAGAGAAAATACCTGAAATCCACCGCTATCGGTCAGGATGGGTCCGTCAAAGCCTGTGAATTTTCTCAGTCCACCCATATCTCTTACAACCTCATCACCGGGACGAACATGTAAGTGGTATGTGTTACAAAGCTGTACCTGACATCCAAGCTCCCTAAGGTCAAAAGCGGATACCCCGCCTTTAATAGCTCCTGCGGTAGCAACGTTCATAAAACAAGGAGTTTTAACCAAGCCATGAGGAGTGTTAAACTCGCCAAGTCTTGAGGCCCCCTCTTTTTTTATAATCTTAAACATAATATCACCTTAAATTATCAGCATATAATCATCGAAGTGTACGGGATATGTGAAAGGTTTTTTTATCCGTCGGCGAAGCCGACACTTTACCTCTTCACTATTACCTCTTACTTCTTACCTGCTCATCCTTTATAGGATGAGCATTGAATCGCCAAAGGAAAAGAATCTGTATTGTTCCTTAACAGCTTCCTTGTATGCATTCATAGTATTATCATAACCTGCAAATGCACTGACAAGCATCACAAGTGTGCTTTCAGGTAAGTGAAAATTGGTAATCAATCCGTCCAGCACCTTGAACTCATAGGGCGGATATATAAATATATCTGTTGAGCCGTCACAGGGGATAAGCTCACCTCTATCTCTTGCAACGCTTTCCAGCGTACGGGTGGTTGTCGTACCTACTGCGATAACTCGTCCACCCTTTGCTTTGGTTTCTTTTATTAGATTAACTGTTTCCTCAGGGAGAACATAGTGTTCGCTGTGCATAACATGATCGGTAATCTCATCCTCTTTTACAGGTCTGAATGTACCCAGTCCTACATGAAGTGTGACATATGCAGTTTTAATACCCTTACTATTTATTTTATCAAGCAATTCATTTGTAAAGTGTAAACCTGCAGTAGGGGCGGCGGAAGAACCGATAGGGTCGCTGTATACTGTCTGATATCTTTCGTTATCCTTCAGAGTTTCTTTAATGTAAGGGGGGAGAGGCATCTGACCGATTTTATCCAGAGCAGTATATATATTTTCGTCACTTGTAAATTCGATAATTCGGATTCCTTCTTCACCGATATCAAGAATTCTTCCTGTCATAATATCAGAAAATATGAACTCGTGACCCGGTCGGGCTTTTTTTCCCGGTTTTACCAGAGTTTCCCATTTATTATTTTCAATTTGTTTAAGCAGAAGAAATTCCACAGGGGCACCGGTGTCTTTTCTGGTACCGAAGATTCTTGCAGGAATAACCCTGGAGTTATTCATTACAAGAAGGTCACCCTCTTTAAGGTAATCAATTATATTATAAAAGTTAGAATGACTGACATTACCGTTATTTTTATTGAGAACCAACATCCTTGATGAATCTCTTTGTGCAAGAGGAGTCTGAGCAATCAATTCTTCGGGAAGTTCATAGTAAAAGTCGCTTTTTCTCATTTCTAATCCCTTTCGATAAATTAAAAAATTTAATACACTAAATTGTCATAATTCATTGACAATATAACGCCTAAGTGATATATTATATAGATAGTGGGTATATGTTGCTTAAGCGAATTTTATCGCTTAACTTATAATATAATATAATTGAAAAAAACACAACCGATTTCTGTGTTTTTTAGGAGGTTTTTTATGAAAAAGTATAGAGTTGGTATCATTGGTGCCACAGGTATGGTAGGACAGAGATTTGCTATTCTTCTTGAAAATCACCCTTGGTTTGATGTAGTATGTCTTGCTGCAAGTTCAAGAAGTGCAGGTAAAACTTATAAAGAAGTAGTAGAACCCAGATGGGTTATGGATACTCCTATCCCTGCAAATATGGCTGACCTTATTATCAAGGACGCATCTAACGTAGAGGAAGTAGCATCAGAGGTAGATTTCTGCTTCTGTGCTGTTGATATGAAGAAGGAAGAGATAAGAGCATTAGAGGAAGCTTACGCTAAAGCTGAGTGTCCTATTATCTCCAACAACTCTGCTCACAGACTTACTCCCGATGTTCCTATGATTGTACCCGAGATTAACGCCGACCATGCAAAAATCATTGAGAGTCAGCGTAAGCGTCTCGGTACAAAGCGTGGCTTTATCGCTGTTAAGTCAAATTGCTCACTTCAGAGCTATGTTCCTGCAATTCATCCTCTTATGCAGTTTGGCGTTGACAAGGTTCTTGCTTGTACATATCAGGCAATTTCCGGTGCAGGTAAAACATTTGAGCGTTGGCCTGAAATGGTTGACAATATAATTCCTTACATCGGTGGCGAAGAAGAAAAGTCCGAGATTGAGCCTCTTAAGATTTGGGGTAAGATTGAGGGAGACGAGATAGTAATGACAAAGGATATTGCTATCACTGCTCAGTGCCTTCGTGTTCCTGTTTCCAATGGTCATACAGCCGCTGTATTTATGTCCTTTAAGGATAAGGATAACAAACCCACAGTTGACGAGATTATAAAGATTTGGAACGAGTTCAAGGGTCGTGCACAGGAGCTTAACCTTCCCAGTGCTCCTAAACAGTTCCTACATTACTTCACAGAGCCTGACCGTCCCCAGATTAAGTCCGAGCGTAACCTTGAGGGTGGTATGGCAGTATCTGTTGGTAGACTTCGCGAAGATACACAGTACGATTATAAGTTTGTATGTATGTCACATAATACACTCAGAGGTGCAGCAGGTGGTGCTGTTCTTCTTGCTGAGCTTCTCTGTGCAGAAGGCTATATCGATTAATCTTCAAACCTTAGCATTAATTATTTAATGGAGGTAAATTTATGAAAAATCCTATTTTTACCGGCTCCGGTGTTGCAATTGTTACTCCTATGAACGCTGACGGAAGCGTCAACTACGATTCCTTTAGGCAAATTATCGAGTATCAGATCGAAGGGGGCACCGACGCTATTATAGCCTGTGGTACAACAGGCGAGGCTGCTACGTTATCCGAGAAAGAGCATTGTCAGGTACTGGAGTTTGTAACAAAGCAGGTTAATGGCAGAGTTCCCGTAATTGCCGGTGCAGGTAGCAACGATACCGCTACTGCTATCAGTCTTTCTAAGTTTGCTAAGCACTACGGAGCCGATGCAATTCTTAGCGTAACTCCTTATTATAACAAAACATCCCAGACAGGTCTTATCAAGCATTTCCTTGCTATTGCCGATGCTGTTGATATTCCTATGATTCTCTATAATGTTCCCTCCAGAACCGGTTGTAACATTAAGCCCGAGACCTATGCAGAACTATGTAAGCACGAGAATATTGTAGCTACAAAGGAAGCAAACGGAGATATCTCTTCTGTATCCAAGACTCGTTCACTTTGTGGTGATAATCTTGCTATTTATTCCGGTAACGATGATCAGACAGTTCCTTTTATGTCTCTTGGAGCGTTAGGTGTAATTTCTGTATTTGCTAATCTTTGTCCTCAGGAGATGCACAATATCTGTCAGCTTTGTCTTGATAATGATTTTGCAGAGGCATCAAAGATGAACTTCAAATACATCGAGCTTATGGATATGATGTTCTCTGACGTTAATCCTATCCCTGTTAAGACTGCAATGAACCTTATGGGATTTGATTGCGGAGAGTGTCGTTTGCCCCTGGTACCCATGAGTTATCACGGCTATCATGACCTTAAGGATTGTATGACAAAATATAATCTTATCGGCAAAATCAAGTAATAATAAAACATTGGCGTGTCAACGGACTGCAATCAGTCTGTAACACGCCAGATTTTTTAGGAGTGTAAAAAATGCTTAATATATTGCTTCATGGATGTAATGGAAAAATGGGACAGGCTGTCACCGATTCAGTTTCTCTTCGTGATGATGTAAAGATAATCTGCGGTGTTGACCCTTTTGGTAACTCTTCATATGATTATCCGGTATACGATTCCTTTCATAAGGTGACAGAACCCGTTGATGTAATCATAGATTTTTCCAATCCTTCTTTAATAGAAAATCTTTGTACATATTGTGAGGAGCACTCAACTCCTGTTGTTATTTGTACTACAGGACTAAGTGCCGACCAGCAAAACACAGTTAATAAATTATCAGAAAAGGTTGCGGTTTTTTCGTCGGGTAATATGTCCCTGGGAATAAACCTTTTGATTGAACTCAGTAAGAAAGCAACCGCAGTTTTTGGAAATGATTTTGATATTGAAATCATCGAAAAGCATCACAATCTCAAGGTGGATGCCCCCAGCGGCACGGCACTTATGATTGCTGATGGTATCTCCGATGTCTTATCTAATGATCCTAAATATGTTTATGACAGGCACTCTTACAGAATGAAACGCTCCAAAAACGAGATTGGTATCCACAGTGTCAGAGGCGGTACAATCGTCGGAGAACATTCTGTAATTTTTGCAGGTAATGACGAGGTACTTACTATTACTCATTCAGCACAATCAAAATCTCTTTTTGCAACGGGTGCTATCTCTGCTGCTATTTTTACTTCAAAACAAAGTTATGGACTTTATAATATGAGCGATATGCTTCGTTAAATCTTAACACCTCATGTTTTACTACATATTATGTAATAAAAACATGAGGTGATTAAATTTATGGAAAACCCACTTATAATGTTTCAAAATATTACAACTGCAGTAAGGGCAAAAAATTTACTTGAAGCATCGGGAATCCATGGGTATGTTCAAAAGACTCCCAAAATAGGTGAAAAAGCAACTTGCGGATATAGTGTGTATGTTCCGAAAGATACAGATAGAGCAGAGCAAATCCTGAAGAATAAAGGATTTTTTATAATCGGCAGAACAGGTGGCTGGAATCAATGATATATTTGGATAATGCAGCCACTACCTTTCCTAAGCCTTTGCAAGTACGAGCTGCTTGTAATAAAGCCTTTGATTATTGTGCAAATCCCGGCAGGTCGGGACATCGACTTTCTATAAAAGCATCCGAAACCATATATGATTGCAGAGAAAAAATATCTACTTTATTTGACTTTGATAAACCTGAAAACATTATTCTCACAGGCGGATGCACTCAATCTCTTAATACAGTAATTAAGGGTGTGTTAAAAAAGGGAGACCACGTTGTTATTTCTTCATTGGAGCATAATTCCGTAGTAAGACCCGTTCAAAAGCTTAAGGATACAGGGATTATCACATACAGCATTGCTGAGGTTTTTGAAAACGACGCAGATGCTACCTTGGATTCCTTTAGAAAAGCAATTAATAATAACACAAAACTTGTAATTTGCACCCATGCATCCAACGTCTTCGGTGTTGTGCTTCCAATATCAAGAATAGGTGCTCTGGCACATTTTTATGGAGCGTTAATGTGTGTTGATGTCGCTCAGAGTGCAGGTGTTTTAAGCCTATCCTTAAAGGATGAAACCAATATTGATTATATATGTGCTCCGGGACACAAAGGACTGTACGGTCCAATGGGCACAGGATTTTTAATAATTAACTCCGATACAATTCCTGATTCGCTTTTCGAAGGTGGTACAGGCAGTGGTTCTCATATTTTGTCTCAACCCGAAATGCTACCTGATAAATTTGAAAGCGGAACCTTAAATCTTAATGGTTTTGCAGGACTTTCAGCAGGTATTGATTTTGTATTGAAGAAAGGTATCAATACAATTTACGAATATGAACTGGATTTGGTAAGATTATTATATAATAAATTATCTCAGATAAATGATATTGAATTATATACAAATTTACCTTCTTATAATACTCATGTACCGTTGATATCATTTAATATAAAGGATATTCCGTGTGAGAACGTAGCCAAAGTACTTGACGATAAATTTTCTGTAGCTGTAAGAGCAGGATTGCATTGCAGTCCTTTAGCGCATAGAAGTTTTCACACCGAAAACATTGGTACAGTCAGACTCGCGCCCTCGGCTTTTACATCAAGGAATGATATAATTGCTGTGTCAAATGCAATTTTTAAGGTCGCAAATTATAAAAAATCATTTTTTGATATTGCAATATAGGAATTATAATGATAAACTAAGAATATAAGCAATATCGGAGGACGTTTATGCAAACTATTAGTGAATGGTTCAGCAATATAATATCACTTCTTGGCACATTTAAGATAGCCGATCTTATTGATATTATCATTATTGCGGTGCTCATATACGGAATATTAAAATTAGTCAGAGATACCAGAGCCGAGCAGTTGCTCAAGGGTATTATTTTAATCCTTGTGTTCTATGCAATAGCAACTATTTTCAGCTTTACCATGGTAACTTCAATTCTGAAGGTATTCCTTGAATTTTCTGTAATTATAATATTTATTATTTTTCAGCCGGAAATACGTAAAGCATTGGAACAACTTGGTCGTTCAAAGTTCTCCAAGAATTACTTTAAGATTTTCCAAGGCGGATTAATTTCCAATACCGAAAGAGATAATTGCATCAAAGCTATATCAGATGTAGCTGACTCTGCTATTCTTTTCAGCCATACAAAAACAGGTGCACTTTTTGTATTTGAAAGAGAAACCAAGCTGACGGATATTGCCTCCACAGGCACAATTCTTAATTGTGATACTTCAACGTCAATCTTCGGTAACCTGTTTTTCAACAAAGCGCCTCTTCATGACGGTGCTTGTATAATCCGAGACGGAAAGATTTTTGCCGCAGGTTGTATTCTTCCTCTTAATAGCAAGGATGTTATCGGTCGTCATAACGTCGGCACCAGACATAGAGCGGCAATTGGTGTGAGTGAGGTATCTGACGCTGTTGTAGTTGTTGTATCTGAGGAAACAGGCCAGATTTCAATCGCTGTAAATGGCATATTAACTCGCGATTATAATAGGGAATCACTTGTTTCTTTTTTAGAAGAACATCTTTTTCTGCCTGAAAATGAAATAGAAAAGCCTTCCTTATTCAAAAAGAGAAAGGAGAAAACTACAGATGAAGAATAAATCTCTCTTTAGCAGACTCCTTGATAATAAGAAGCTGATGCTTATTGTTTCTCTTGTTCTGTCCTTTATGTTCTGGATTGTCAGTTCCGACAACACTACTCAGACAATCAATGATGTTCCTCTAAATTACAGCCTTTCTGATAGTGCATCCAAGGAACTTAAAATTTTCAGTTCAAGCGTAGATAAGGTATCTGTTAAAGTTTCCGGAAAAAGAGTGATAATCGACTCTCTCAGCGAAGAAGATTTGATTGCTACCGTTGACCTTTTCGGTGTTACCGAGCCCGGAACAAATTCATACAAAATTAATGTTGAAAATACAGGCAATGCCGCTTTTGATATCGAAAGCATTTCTCCCGATTCAGTGAATATTATGATTGACAAAGAGGCAACCAAAACCGTTAATTTATTCGGAAAGTTTTCTTATAGTCCCGAAGGATACTATGTTGAGAATAATGTTCCCGAAACTATTGAAATAACGGGTCCCGAATCAGTTGTAAATCAAGTGGAGAGTGCCTACATCAGCGGTAGTGTTACAAGCTCTGATGCTTCTACTGTTACAAATAATTTTACTGTCAGACTTTGTGACAATGTAGATCCTACAGCAGCAAATGCTATGGATTTATCTGCAGAATATATCACTATGAGCTATGATAATGTAGATGTATCTTTCCGTTTCCTCAAGCTTGACGAAGACGTACCTTTTTCAATTTCTTATGAGCCCTCTTCAATTAAGCTTTCCTCATCATATTTTTCTATTACCCCCTCAACCATCAGCGTTGCGGGACCTGAATCCCTGATTTCAGGAGAAAATGCAATTTCAGATTTCGCTATTGATATTGGTTCTTTATCAAAATACAAGAATCAGATTTATAACGAAACCTTCCTTATTGAAGATGTTATCGGAAATGATTTCATAAATAAAAGTCAAGGCGTAGAGAGCATTAAGGTTCAGTTGGATTTTTCATCACTTGAGATTGAAACCTTTGATGTTCCTTCATCCAGAATATATGTCAGGAACGAGCCTGAGGGATACAGCTATACTGCTCCGACTACCTATCCTGTAACTATTGTCGGTACAGCAGCAGTTCTGGAATCTCTAAGCGAATCCAACTTCTATGTAACTTACGATTTTGAAAATGTTACCCCTTCATCAGAGTCTCCTGTGGATGTGCCCGTTAATATTGTGGTAAATTCTTCAGGTTTGTGCTGGGTATACAGAACCTCCAATACTGTAAGTGTTATGCTCGAAAAAGAATAAAAATAAAAAGGATGCTATTTGATTGATAGCATCCTTTTTTATATGATTGAAAGTATGGCTTCTGCACATTTAATTCCGTCAGTAGCCGCAGACATAATACCTCCGGCATATCCGGCACCCTCGCCACAGGGATATAACCCTTTGCAAGAAAAAGACTGAAATGTATCGTCTCTTAAAATTCTGACAGGGGAGGAGCTTCTTGTTTCTGCAGCGGTAAGTACTGCACCGCCGTCTCTAAAAGCGGACATTTTAGCAGATAAACCTACAAGCCCTTCTTTTAAGGATTCTGTGATAAATTTTGGATAAATATCAGATATATCGCAGAACTCATATCCGGGCATAATTGAGGGAACGACCCGATTATTTACATCAAAATTAAAACCTGTGAAGGAACCTACTCTTTGTACAGGTGCAATATATCCGCCCAGTTTATTATATGCTTTTCTTTCGATATCTCTTTGTAGCTTTATGCCGTCCAGCACATCTCCGCAATTATAATCCTCAGGAGTAATGCCAACAAGAATAGCACTGTTTGAGTTTTCCGCATTCCTTGCATTGTAACTCATACCATTAGTACAAAGTCCGTATTCCTCGCTGGAAGCATTTACAACATATCCGCCCGGACACATACAGAACGAGTATACACCCCGTCCGTTTTTAAGCATCGTATTAATTTTATAATCTGCAGCAGGAAGCAGGTGTCGTGCTCTGCCGTATTGACATTCATCGATACTTTCTCTCAGATGCTCTATTCTTGCACCGATCGAAAAGGCTTTTTGTTGCATAGCAACACCTTTATCTCTCAGCATATAAAAAGTATCTCTTGCACTGTGTCCGATAGCCAAAACCAATGTGTCAGTATCTATAGTTTCAACTACACCATTTCTTTTTATTGTAACCGACTCTATCTTGCCTTTATTTGCTTTGTAATCCACGAATGTTGAGTTAAAGAAAAATGTACCGCCCAAGGCTTCAATTTCGTTTCTGAGGGATTTTATGGTAATTTTTAGTATATCCGTTCCGATGTGTGGTTTTGCACTCACAAGAATATCCTCATTTGCACCATGGGATACAAACTCTTCTAATACAAAACGAGACCTAACATCATTTATTCCTGTGTTTAATTTTCCGTCAGAAAAAGTTCCGGCTCCGCCTTCACCAAATTGCACATTGGATTCAGTATCAAGCAACCCTGTTTTCCAGAAGGTATCAATAGATTTACTTCTTTCATCAACGGATTTTCCTCTTTCAATGACAATAGGCTTTTCTCCCGAACGAGAAAGCATCAGGGCACAGAACAATCCTGCAGGGCCTGAACCTACAATAACAGGACGGCTATTTAACTTCTTTTGAGCTTTGAAGGAATAGGGCACAGAGGTATCTATATCTGCATTTTTGCATCGGGATGCAACCTTATTTTCGTTACCCGACACAGATACACCTACCGTTGCAATATAATGAACATCCTCCTTTTTTCTTGCATCTATGCTGATTCTTTTTATGAAGAAGGATTTTATATCGTCAACTTTAATTTTCAGCGTCTGTGATATACTATGTTTAAGTTGTTCACTATCATATTTTAGAGATAATTTTAGGTTTTTAAGTATAATCATAATGCAATATCACAGGCTGCACAGTAACCTGATGCAAAGGCAAAATGTAAATTCATACCTCCGCAATCTCCGTCACAGTCAAGCACTTCTCCGATTAAATACAAATTCTCAACGACCTTACTTTCCATAGATGGGTAATATATCTCTTGGGCATTAACTCCACCAGCAGTTACCTGAGCCTTGGAAAAATCTGACCCTTTAACAACATCAAATCTCCAGTCGTTGATAGTTTTAGCTATGTTTTTTATATCGCCTTCACTAAAATCCGCTATATGCTTCATAGGCGAAATACCGCAGGTTTTTAGAATAGCAATGCCAATCATTTTATTAAAGAAGCCAATCATCAGTTCCTCTGCATTGGCATCAGAACCATATAAGGATATTTTATTTTTTATAATATCATATATCTCTGAAAAGCTTTTATCAGGTAGTAAGGATACAGAGATCTGAGTATCCTCGTAAGTATTGGCAATTCTTGAAAGATTGAATACACAAATTCCCGACAAAGCATTCTCACTAAACTGAATTTCTCCGGCTTCCCGTTTTATAATCTTGTTATTGTGCAGTATCTTAGCCTCACCGATAACTCTGATTCCCTTCAGTGATTTTAGCAAATCGGATTTAACCTTTACAGGACATAAGGCAGGGGATAGAGGAGTAATGGAATGTCCTAATTTTTCAAGTACATTTAAGATACCAACATCAGAACCTGTAGAGGGTGATGCCTTTCCGCCCGTAGCAACAATAAGCTTCTCTGAGGTGAAGGCTTTATCCTTACATGAAACTATAAATGTGCCATTGTGTTTGTTAATGCTTTCTGCATAACTGTCGGTGTAGATATCAACGCCTTTATTATTAAGATTAAGTCTTAAAATATCGAGCACAGAATTTGCCTGTTTGCTCAGGGGATAAACTCTTCCTTCTGAATCAACAGTAGTCATAAGCCCCATATTGTTAAATGTGTTTATAAGCAATTCGGGAGTACATTTGTTAAGTACAGAGGCTACACCATGTCCTATAGAGCCATGGTACATATCTTCAGTTAAATTAATATTTGTCATATTACATCTGCCGTTACCTGTAACCATAAGCTTTTTTCCGACTCTATTCTGAGCCTCCAGTATAGCAACAGAGATTGTATCGTTCATAGATTTAATTAAATAACCGCATATAAGTCCCGCGGCTCCACCGCCGATAATTATAACATTATAATCTTTTTTTATCATATTATCACCGTATTAATTAAGGGCAATCAATTTGATTGCCCCAAAGTTTTGTATTAAGCAATTAAAGAGATTATCCAGGGCAGACCGTAGGTTATAAAAGACATAATAGCAGCAGCCATAAATACACCGCTGACAATACTAATTATTGAGTCCTTAAGATTTAACTTAAGCAAAACAGCAATCAATGCACCTGTCCAGGCTCCTGTACCGGGAAGAGGAATACCAACAAACAGCAAAAGACCAAATCTCTTATATTTTGTAACTTTTTCGGACTTTTGCATAGCCTTATTTTCAAGCTTATCTACAAGTTTGCCAAGCTTGGTTTTTCTAAGCAAATTAAAAATCTTCTCAATAAATAAGAAAATAAAGGGGATAGGCAGAAGATTTCCGACGATACTAATCAGAACACCAATCCAATAATTTACACCCAGCAAGCTGGCAGCAATCATACCACCTCTGCATTCAAGTATAGGAAACATAGAAATAATAAATACAACCAGCTCTGCAGGGAACCCGCCAAGAAGTCCAACCATTGTATTTACAAGTCGCTCAGTTAATCCCAACTCATCCGAAGTGGATGTAACTTTTGTAGCAATAAGATGTAATTTTTTAAGCATATTTTACCTCATTAATTTGTATTTTCTAAATCACACATAATTATATAATATTATTTTTGATTTTACAACAGATAAATTGACTTTTTATGTCTTATTATGTAAAATATAAAAGATTGGGTGGTGAGAAAATGATAGCCTCAAAAAAGCAAAACATAAAGCGTATAATTTATACAAGTATAACTCTGTTGATTATATGTTTTATTTTTATACAGTCAATTCTTCCCGGTGATATTTCCGGTGCAGAAAGCAGCAGAGTTTTAGCATTTCTTAATTCAATTACCGGTTTCTTAGGATTAGGCAATGTATTTTCTCACAGCTTTGTACGGACTTGTGCTCATTTTACTGAGTTTGCCTTTTTAGGTTTATTTTCATTTCTCACATATAGTACATATTCGTTAAAAAGAATAAGTTCGGTATTTACAACTATACTCACTTACCCTTTGGTGGCTGTAATTGATGAGTCTATTCAACTTTTTTCTAAGGGACGAGCCTTTCAGTTTTCGGATATTTTGATTGATATAGCAGGTGGTACAACAGGTTTTTTACTTGGTGTAATATTTATTCTCATATCCACCGGTATTAAAAACAGAAGGAGGGAACAAAATGAAAGAAACAGCAGCAAATAAAATGGGAACCCAAAAAGTTCTCCCTTTAATATTCAGTATGAGTTTACCGGCAATGTTTTCAATGCTTATACAGGCATTTTACAACATTGTAGACAGTATTTATCTTGCAAATTACGGTGTAAATAGTGAGGCACTCACTGCCGTTTCCTTGGCATATCCTCTTCAGCTTTTGCTTATAGCTTTTACAGTCGGCACCGCGGTTGGCGTTAATTCACTTATTGCCAGACGACTTGGTGAACAAAGGAATATTGATGCTCAACGTGTTGCTGCTACAGGTCTGATTTTAGCATTTGCAACCTGGATTATATTTGCTCTTATAGGAATATTTTTTTCCCGTCCTTTTATCACATTTATGGCAGGTTCAGATAATACACGCATTATAGATTACGGTGTGGATTATATTTCCATCGTGCTAATATTCTCTCTTGGCTCATTTATTCAGGTTATGCTTGAAAAGTGTATTCAGGCAACAGGAAATATGATATTTCCTATGGCATCGCATTTAATCGGTGCTGTAAGTAATATTATTCTTGACCCCATATTTATTTTTGGCTTTGGTCCTATAGAGTCCATGGGAGCCAAGGGAGCCGCTATTGCAACTGTTGCAGGACAATGGATTGCAATGCTTTTCCTTGTAATCGCAGTAATGGTTAAAAAGTTTACAATTAGGTTCACATTCAAGGATTTTCGTTTCTCATTCAAAACTATCAGAGAAATATATGTAGTTAGCCTGTCCGGTATTGTAATGCAGGCTATCGGCTCCATCCTTGTTGCAGGTATTAATATGATACTTGCCATGTCTCCTGCCACTCCTGAGCTCAACACAGCTGGACAGACTATCTATGGTATTTATTATAAGGTTCAGAGCTTTGTATTTATGCCTGTTTTCGGATTAAATCAAGGTGTGTCCCCCATAATAGGATACAATTATGGAGCAAAAAATCGGAAGAGAATGATGTCAGCATTAAAATACGCCTTAATCATTGCCTTTACAATTATGACTGTAGGTACGCTGATTTTCCAAATTTTCCCCCAGGTTATACTTGGCCTCTTCAACACCTCCGAAGAGCTTACCGAGATGGGTGTTGTTGCAATGAGAAGATTAAGCTTATGCTTTATTCCCGCATCCGTCGGTGTAATTATGACTGCTTTGTTCCAGTCCGTCGGCAAGGGTGTTCGCAGTCTGCTTATGTCTGTTATGCGACAGCTTATATTAATTATTCCGATAGCCTTCTTACTCTCTAAAATCAGCATAAATGCTATGTGGTTTGCATTCCCTATAGCAGAGCTTTGCTGCACAGTTCTTGCTCTTGTATTTTTCTTTGACCTTAACAAAAAGGATTTTTCAAAATTAAGTTAAAAATAACAAATCACCTGCATATATTATTGCGGGTGATATTATGGACAACTATAACGATAAAGATGTTAATAAGCAATGGACTGATATAAGCCGTCCGACAGTACAACCTTTAAGTGAAGCAGAGAGTGTATCAAAAGAAAGCACTAATCCCAAATCTTCGATATCTCAAAAAAACATCTCTCCGATTATTACTTTTCAATTAATTGTTTGTATATTGATTTTAATACTAATCTTCATATCCAAACCATTAATTCCAAAGTTAAACCAATTTATAATGAACATTTATAATGCCGAGATTTCAGCAAGTATGATCTTCAGCGGAGACTTCAAGGATTTAGACTATTCTTCCTTTTTTGGTGCTACTGAGGATGAGATTTGAGTTTCTTAATATAAAGTTTTATCTTTCTTTTTGGGCTGTTGCTCTCTTAACTTTTTCGGTAGTTTCTTCTGTTGACGGACAGGATATCCTTTTACTCTGTTTAATCAGTGCATCTTTGCACGAAGCAGGACATCTGATTTTAATTTGCAAATCAAAAGGCAAACCTCGAGGGATAAATATTTATCCTTCTGAAATTCAGATTATTAGTAATTCTGTTAATCTTTCTTTGAAGGAAGATATCCTCATAACTTTGGCAGGGGTTTTTACCAACTTTATTCTTTCAGCTGTTTTTTACTTTATTTTCCTATTATATGACCTCCGCCTGTTTTATGACTTTTCTGTTTGCAATCTTATTATGGGCATATTCAATATCCTTCCGATTGAAAGTCTTGACGGGGGACAACTTCTTAGGATGCTTATATCAACAAGGTTACCGCCTAAGACAGTTGACACAATTTTTAATATATTAAGTGCAATCTTTATAATTCCAATAGCTGTTTTAGGAATACTGGTTCTCTTTGTTTCAAAAAACAATTTTTCTTTGATTTTTATAATAATATATTTTTTAGTAAATTTAATTAACAAGGAAATTCGGTGAAATTTATGATTAACAAGGATGTAGAAAAAATTCTTCTCAAGGTACAAAAGCCCGGAAGATATACAGGCGGTGAAATCAATAGTGTAATCAAAGACAAAAGCAAGGTTGATTTGCGTTTTGCTTTTTGTTTTCCCGATACATATGAAATCGGTATGTCCCATCTGGGAATGAAAATTTTATATAGCCAGTTTAACAGCTATGATAATATCTGGTGTGAGAGAGTATTTGCTCCTTGGATAGATATGGAGGAGCTTATGCGTAAAAATAATATTCCTCTGTACGCTTTGGAAAGCGGTGACCCTCTTACAGAATTTGATTTCATCGGATTTACTCTTCAGTATGAATTATCCTATACCAATGTGCTGAATATGCTTTCTCTTGCCGGAATACCTCTGCTCAGTAAAGACAGAAACGATTTACATAACATCGTTGTTGCAGGAGGTACATGCACAAGCAACCCCGAGCCTCTTGCGGATTTCATTGATATCTTCTTTATCGGCGAAGGCGAGGAAGTAGACCTTGAAGTAATGAATTTGTATCTTGAATGTAAGAAGCAGGGTAAAACCAAGGACGAGTTTCTGATTCTCGCTTCTAAAATCAAGGGTGTATACGTTCCGGCATTATATGATGTTGAGTATAACAGCGACGGAACAATTAAAAGCTTCACATCAAAAGACGGTGCCCCCGATATTGTTGAGAAACGCATAATGATGGATATGGATAAATCCTTTTTTCCGGATTCCTTTGTTGTGCCCTCTGTTGAAATTGTACATGACAGAGCTATAGCAGAAATTTTCAGAGGTTGTATTCGAGGCTGTAGATTCTGCCAAGCAGGATTTCTTAACAGACCTGTCAGAGAGAAATCCAAGGACTGCATTTTAGCACAGTGCAGAACTCTATGCGAAAATACAGGCTATGACGAAGTATCCTTGTCCTCGCTTTCGTCCAGCGACTATTCTGATATAGTAGGACTTCTGACTTGTCTTAACGAATGGGGCGACAAGGATGATGTTAGCATTTCTCTGCCATCCCTCAGAGTTGACGGCTTTACAGATGAGATTATGAGCAAAATCAAAACCGTCAGAAAAAGCGGCTTAACCTTTGCTCCCGAGGCAGGTACTCAGCGTCTGAGAGATGCTATTAACAAAAATGTTAGGGAAGAGGAGCTTCTCAACACTTGTCATGTTGCCTTTTCCGGCGGATGGACAAACATCAAGTTGTACTTTATGATTGGTCTTCCTACAGAAACTTTTGATGACGTTGCAGGAATTGCACATTTGGGACAAGCCGTAGTAAACGAATACTATAAGTGCGAAAACAGAGCAAAGGGAAGAAGCGTTAACGTAACACTTTCTGCTTCATCATTTGTGCCTAAGCCTCATACACCCTTCCAATGGGAAGCACAGGATTCTATCGAAACTGTACTCGCTAAGCAAAAGCATCTTAAAGAAAACATCACTACGCGAAAAATTACATTCAATTATCACGAGTCAAAAACCAGCTACCTGGAGGGAGTTTTCGCCCGTGGTGACAGAAAGCTTTGCAAGGTAATGCTTAAGGCTGCGGAGCGTGGCTTCAGATTTGATGGCTGGAATGATTGTTTTGACTTTGATGCATGGATGTCTGTTTTTAAGGAATGTGGCATAGATCCCGATTTTTATACAGCAAGAAAGCGTAGCTTTGATGAAATACTTCCCTGGGATTTCATTAGCTATGGCATAAATAAATCATTCCTTATTAAGGAATGCGAAAAAGCATACGCAAGTGAAACAACACCAAATTGCAGAGAAAAGTGTTCAAACTGTGGAGCTGCATGTTACAAAGGAGGTGTTTGCATTGAAAAACGTGAGAATATGGTTTAAGAAGGAAGCAGAGTGCAAATATATCTCTCATCTTGACCTTAACAGATGTATGGCACGTGCCGTCCGTCGTGCAGAGTTACCCATATGGCACACAGAAGGCTTTAATCCTCATCCTTTTATTACATTTCCGTTGCCCATTTCTCTTGGCATAAGCGGAATCAACGAGTGTATGGATATAAGGATTATAGATGACGGTTATGATATATCACAAATTCCTAAGAAAATGAATCCATACCTGCCATCAGGCATTTTTGTTTTTAATGCAACCTATCCCAAGCTCGACCCGAAGTATATAGCTTTTGCCGAGTATTACGCAGAGCTTTCTACTGATGTTATGTCCTCTGAGCTGTTGTATTCTAAAATGCTCAAACTAAACACCTTAGATGCAGTAATCATTCAAAAAAAATCAAAAGCAGGAATGAAGGATGTAGATGTACTGCCTTATATAAAAGAGTTCCGATATGAGAACACCTGTGGAGACTGTTGTTCATTCAAGGTTACTCTTCCTGCCGGTAACCAAAAAAATATAGGTCTGCCTCTTATAATTAAAGCAATAGAAAATTATCTGGATATTGAAATAAACTATAATATAGTAAAGATTGATATGTTTACCGAGGAGATGTCAAGATTTGAATAAGCTAAGGTTTTCTACAGTTTTGCTTGATGCTGACGGTACGATTTTTGATTTTATCGGAGCCGAACACGACGCAATCTTACAAACTGCTAAGAATTTCCGCTTCATTCCCTCGGATGAAGATATTGAAGTTTACAGCAAAATTAACTTAAGCTTCTGGAAAGAGCTGGAAAAAGGTTTGGTTTCCAAGAAAGAACTGACCGTCTTAAGGTTTATTAAATGGTTTGAATTTTTAGGTATAAATGTTGACCCTGTGATGTTTGATTATAAGTACCAGGATAATCTTACTTTGCAAGGAAGGGTTTATCCTGATACAATTGATTTTCTTCGAAAGCTCTCTGATATTTGCAATATCTATGTTGTTACTAACGGGCTGAGCAACTGTCAGAGAGGACGAATGGAAAATTCCTCTGTAAAAGCTTATATCAAGGGTATGTATATATCCGGTGACATTGGATACGAAAAGCCTGATGTTAGATTCTTTGATTATGTATTTTCCGATTTGAATATACAAAACAAGGATGAAGTTATAATAATAGGGGACAGCATTACGTCCGATATGCAGGGAGGAAAGAATGCCGGAATTACAACTTGCCTGTATTCAAGGAACAAATCTCTGTCATCAAACACCTTATGTGATTATATCATTACCGATTATAATCAACTATTTGATATTATTTTTTAGATTTTTATAAAAAAGACTTGATTTTTTATATATGTTAAGTTATAATTATCAGGTCGCGAAACGGAGAGATGTCCGAGCTGGCCGAAGGAGCACGATTGGAAATCGTGTATGCGGCTATAACCGCATCAGGGGTTCGAATCCCCTTCTCTCCGCCAAAAAACCGAGTGTGTAATACACTCGGTTTTTCTTTTTATTCAATATTCAAATATTCGCCCTGTATTATG
>CAZRLC010000010.1:0-35834 GCA_964600975.1 uncultured Ruminococcus sp. | reverse complement strand
TTTACCTCTCCAAAAGTTCTCGAAATGCTGATTTTGGGTATAAAATAGCCGTCATTCCGTTGTATCAGAATGACGGCTATTCTTTGGTGGAGACGATGGGGATCGAACCCACGACCTCTTGAATGCCATTCAAGCACTCTCCCAGCTGAGCTACGCCCCCACGAACGATAATTATATTATCATACCTTTAGATAAATTGCAAGTATTTTTATAATTTATTTATACCAAAAAAATACCGCCCTGAACATTCAAGGCGGTAATATACTATTTCATTCCGTTGTACGAGGTCTCAACCGCTTCTTTGCTGATATTACAGTTGAGCTTATAGACAGGAACCGTCCTAAGTAAGGTATCCATCATATCGATAAGACTCATCATCTTCTGAGGCGAATCGGGTCTGAGGGTTTGCTCCAGCAATACAGTCAAAGCCTCTGAAGTTGATACCTTTTGGATTGAATTGTCGGGATGCTGATTAAGAATACAGATTCCTTTGAGGGGAACACGGATATTGGTATTGATATCAAACTTTCCTGAGAAGGGTGTACCGCATATAAAGGGAACACCGTCAAAAAATCTTACGGCAGGTTTATCGTCGTTCACGGATATAACCCTATCGCCGAAATACTTTCTCCAAAGTCCTGCGTGAGTAGACTTACCTGCACCGCAGGGACCTGTAAACACATAACCCTCGCCGTCTACTGCCATAGCCGCAGAGTGAAGGAAGAAGGCACCGCGAGGCAAAACCTCGTTATAAAACTTAATACCTGCCACAACATACTCTGCAAGTTCTTTATCCATAGGATATTTTTCAATATGGGCATCCATATCCTCGTCTGAAATTACAAGAGTAAAATCAGGCTTAAGGCTCTGGTCTTGTGCCAGATACTTTTCACTTCTGGCACGAAGACGCTCAAACCTTGGCTCGTATTCAACTATAAAGTCACATATTGAGTATATCAATGTAATTCTCCTTTACGGATTACTTAAGTTCCCAGGGTTTGAAATCCTTGATTTCGTTATACATTTCTACATAGCTTTGATGTCTAGACTGAGCTATATCCCCTTTATTTACTGCATCGATAACCGCACAGCCCTTTTCACAGATATGCATACAGGAGGTAAACTTACAGCATCCTATATAGTCCTCAAACTCGGGAAAAGAATACATAAGCTGTTCCTTCTCAACAATATGATAACGCTCAAGGTCAACTGTGGAAAATCCGGGTGTATCGGCAATATAGCCTGTATCTGAGAGGAAAAGCTCTACAGTACGGGTGGTGTGTCTGCCTCTGCCCAGCTTCTTGCTTATCTCTCCGGTTTTAAGCTCTAAATCAGGATAAAGATTGTTAATAAGAGTAGATTTACCTACACCGCTGTTGCCGATAAAGGCAACAAGTTTTCCTGATAAAGCTTTTTTTATCTCGCAGACAGATGCCTCATCACCATCTGAATATGCAAAGCAAGTGAATCCTGCTTTGGTATAAATATCCATAAACTCATCACAGGCTTTAAGGTCTGTTTTTGAGAACACAATAACCGGAATGGTTCCTATATCAACTGCGGCGGCTGTAAGTTTATCTATAACCAAGGTATTGGGTATAGGCTCGATTGTAGAGATAACAATAACAAGTACATCAAGATTGGCAAGAGGTGGACGAACAAGAAAATTCTTTCTTGCAAGGATTTTCTCAACACTATGATAGCCCTCGGTTTTTTTGGCTACCTCTACCCTGTCGCCAACTACAGGTGTTTCACCTACGCTGCGAAACTTACCTCGGGCTTTGCACTCGAGAATTTCGCCATTGGATTCCACATAATAAAATCCGCCTGTGAGTCTTATGATAATTCCTTCAACCTTTTCTGAAGATTTAAGGGACATTATTCTTCACCGACCTGTTCTTCTGTTTCAGAAGGCTCAGTATCAGCTACTCCTGTATCAACGTAGTCATTCGAGGTTATGGTTTCGTAGGTTTTTTCGGTGAAATCAACGCGATATTCACGATAAAGCTGGTCATCAAGAAGAACCTGAACAGTGATGGTGCCTCTGCCTGTAACACTGAAGTTTACACTATGCATATTACTATATACAGTAGCATTCTGTGAGGTTTCGTTATACTTAGCCACAAGCTGCATAGAGTGAGAAACTTCCTGCGGCAGGTCTACGGATATTGTAACAGAGTTCTCGGGAGAATCTTTGCTGACATAGATAATAACCGTATCGCCCTTGTCAATCTCGCCACCTAAAGGAGACTGAGATACAACGATATCTTTATTTTTATCGCTTTCAACCTTTTCGACATCAACCTTGAAGCCCAGTCCCTCAAGCTTGGTGACTGCATCCTCGTTGGTATAGCCTATAACATTGGGGACATTGACCTTCTCAGACTCTGCGGCACCGCCGACTACATAAAGATAAACTGTGTTTGCCAGAGAGGTTACTGTACCCTGCTGAGGATACGAACGAATAACAGTACCCTCTGCAGATGCATTTGAATCAGAGACTATAATAATCTCGACCTTATAAAAACCTGATTTACTCAGAGTAGCACGAGCTGCACTTTCGTTAAGGCCGTATATTGAGGGAATTGCCTGGTCACCCTGTACACTATTGACGGTAAGGGTAATTGTACCTGTTGCCTTAATCTTCTTTGAACCTGCTTCGGGGCTCTGGTCAACAATTACGCCCAGGTCATATTCATCGCTATAAACATAGTCATACTTGAAATTAAATTTGTAGTCGGGATTTTCGCCTATTTCCTGTATTGTCATACCAACAAATTCAGGAACATCAACATCTGCTGCTTCGGCAGTCTGGCTTGAACGAAAAGCCGCTAAGGGTATACATACAATTGCTGCTATACAAATGGCAATAATTATACCGATGAGTACAGGGAATGCCATGCTGTGACGCACTTTCTCGTCATCATCAGAGGCTGCAGTCTGAGCGAACTCCTCAGAACGACGGCTCTTGCCCTTGTTTACTGCATCTATATACTTAGTGGGCTGTTTATCGTACATATACTTATATTCAAAACGAACGCTGGGGTTCATTCTGAATCGGTCTATATCCTGAAGCATCTCCTGTGCCGACTGATAGCGGTCACAAGGTTGCTTCTGCATTGCTTTAAGGGTAATCTCCTCTATTCCCTCGGGGATAGAAGGATTGATTGTACGGGGATTTTCCGGTACAACCTGCAGGTGCATTAATGCTACAGACACAGCATTTTCGCCGTCGAAGGGAAGCTTACCTGTAAGCATCTCATACATCATTACACCAAGAGAATAAATGTCGGTTTTGCCGTCTGTAACGTCGCCCTTTGCCTGTTCGGGAGCAATGTAATGGACAGAACCGATTGCCTGTTCTGTCATTGTTCTTGTACTATTGGAAAAACGAGCAATACCAAAATCAGTAACCTTGATTGTGCCATCGGAAAGAAGCATCATATTCTGAGGCTTGATATCTCTGTGAACAACCCCTTTGCTGTGAGCATGGGACAAAGCCTTGAGAATCTGAGTGATAAGGTGTACTGTTTCTTTCCAGGTGATAACCTTCTGTTGGTTGATGTACTCCTTAAGAGTTATTCCGTCGATATATTCCATTACTATGTACTGAATCATATCGCCGAAGCTGACATCGTAAACCTTAACAATATTGGGATGAGAAAGCACTGCAATTGCTTTGGACTCGTTTTTGAAGCGTCTGATGAAATCCTCGTTATTGAGGAACTCATCCTTGAGAATCTTGATAGCGACCTCTCGGTCATCAATAGTATCGTAGCAACGGTATACGTTAGCCATACCGCCTATGCCGATAAGTTCACGGATTTCGTATCTTCCGTCCAGCTTTTTACCTACATATTTATCCACAGATGTCACCTCCTCAATATACAACGGTAACGGTAATGTTATCGGTACCGCCGCCTTCTTTTGCTTTATCTACAAGTTTATTGGTCATATCTTCGCCACGGTTTTCGTGAACAATCTTAACAATGTCACCTGAGTTCACACAATTTGTGAGTCCGTCGGTACAAATAAGAATAACATCACCGTAGGAGAAATTAGCCTCGATGTAATCAATGCACACCTCGGGTCTGATTCCAAGTGCTCTTGTGATAATATTCTTATTAGGATGTTTCATTGCTTCTTCGGGAGTAATCTCTCCACGTCTGACCATTTCCTGTACAACGGAGTGGTCCTCGGTAAGCTGTTTAATCTTGCCGCCGCGTATGGAATAAGTACGGCTATCACCTATATGAACAACGTGAATGGTTCTGTCCTTAATGAACACGAACTCACAGGTTGTACCCATTCCTTCTAAGGACGGGTCGTTCATAGCCATATCAAACACCTTGGTGTTGGCACGTTGGACTATGTCTGTGAGAAGAGTAACGAGTTGCTCCTTTGAAAGCTTTTCATCATATAGCTGGGTTATCTGCTCACTGATTAAATCAACGGCAGCGGCACTGGCGATATTACCGCCGTTTGCTCCTCCCATACCGTCACAAACTACAGCCCATGCACAAGAAGGTGAGAATACTCCGAAGCGGCAGTCGTCCTGATTGGATGTTCTGACTAAACCTATATCACTTTTACTGTAAACTTCCAAGTTATGCTCCTCCTTTGTTCTTAAGATTCTTACCTCTGAGCTGTCCGCAGGATGCGTTGATGTCGGCACCTAAGGTTCTGCGAACAGTTGCGTTGATGTTATATTGAGAAAGCACATTGACAAAAGATGTCATACGCTTATCTTTGCTGGGATTATAGCCTGTACCCTGTACAGGGTTTACGGGAATGAGATTTACATGGCAGAGAGTACCCTTGATTCTTTCAGCCAATAAATGGGCGTGTCGGTCACTATCGTTGACACCATTTATCATTGCATATTCATATGTAATTCGTCTACCTGTGTTGTCGGCATAATACTTACAGGCAGCAAGTACATCCGAAAGAGGATATTTTCTGTTTACAGGCATAGTCTGTGAACGAAGCTCGTCAGTAGGTGCGTGAAGAGATAAAGACAAGGTTACAGGAATATGCAAATCGGCAAGTTCGTAAATCCGAGGTACTATACCGCAGGTAGAAAGAGTAATATGTCTTGCACCTAATCCGAGACCCTTTTCGTCGGTGGCAAGGCGGATAAACTTCACTACGTTTTGGAAATTATCCAGAGGCTCTCCCATGCCCATAAGCACTATATTTGAAATTCGAATATTCAAATCCGACTGTGCCGCAATAATCTGACTGAGCATTTCTGAGGGAGTGAGGTTACGGGTAAAGCCCGATTTACCTGTTGCACAGAAAGTGCAACCCATCTTACATCCTACCTGAGTAGAGATACACATTGAGTAGCCGTGGCGGTAATCCATAACGACCGCCTCAACACATTCTCCGTCGGAAAAAGAAAATAAATATTTTATTGTATTATCATAACTTGAAACAAGCTTTTTTTCAATATTTGCAACAGAAATGTAACATATTGAGGAAAGGTCAGAAATCATGGATTTGGGGATATTTGTCATTTCCTTAAAGGATGTTACTGACTTTTGGTGAAGCCATGAGTAAATCTGGGCAGCACGGAACTTGGGATATCCGTGACTCAGTATTAACTCGGTTAGCTCAGTAATATTCAGGGATTTAATATCTATGAGGCTCATAGGTCACCTCTTCTGAGTAAGGAAACAAAGAAGCCGTCGCTACCTTCTTTGGATGGAAAAAGGGTAATCATATGGTTCGGCTCATCAATCTTTTTCACAATACCCAGGGGTAATTTTTCTATTGATAAGGGCTTGAAATCGGGATTGGAGGAAAGGAACTTTTCTACTACTTCCCTATTTTCACTATTATTGAGAGTGCAAGTGGAATATACAAGGGTACCGCCCTTTTTCACGAGCCTTGCACTGTTTTGTAAGATTCTGAGCTGAATATCGGGAAGGGCGGTATAGTCAGCTTCCTTTTTGTAGCGAATCTCGGGCTTTCTGCGTAAAACACCGAAGCCACTACAGGGCACATCACAAAGCACCACATCCGCCTCTTTGAGAGGTGCGGTGTCGGACTCTGCATTTCTCACAGATGCATTGATAATAGATATACCAAGTCTGTGGGCACCGTCTGAGATAAGCTTTATTTTATGGGGATGAAGATCAAAGGAATATACCTCGCCTTTATTCTCCATTTTAATTGCCATGGCAAATGACTTGCCGCCGGGAGCACTACACACGTCATATACAACATCTGACGGCTTTACGCCTGTTAGCTCGGCACAGACTGCGGACGCCATATCCTGGATAAAGAACTCACCGAGCTCAAAGGATTTAAGCGAGGATATGGAGCCTGTGTCACGAAGGGTAAGCATATTGGGGAGAATATATGATTTTTCTGCTGTTACACCCTCTGTGCGGAGATTCTCAATCAAAGTATCCTCATCGGTCATAAGTGTGTTCACATGAGCAAATAAAGGCGGTCTGTCACAAAGAGATGAGAGGATATCTGTTGTAACATCCTTTCCGTATTGTTCAAGCCACAGTTTACAAAGATACTCGGGGCAGGAATATTTTACGGAAAGATATCGGGATGTATCCTCCTCGGGAGGTAAATTTATCTTCGCTCCGTTACGGATGAAGCTTCGGAGCATACCGTTGATAAAGCCTGAGGACTTAAAAAGCTTTTTCTTCTTGGCAAGATTAACGCTTTCGTTTACGGCGGCATTGTCGGGAACCTTATCCATATAAATAATCTGATATAGTCCCATACGAAGAATTATAAGGGTATCCGGCTCGATTTTGCGAAATGGTACACTTGAGGATTTTCTGATTATATAGTCAAGAGTATAGAGTCTTTCCAGCACACCGTAAACAAGGGCAGTACAGAATGCACTGTCCAATTTATTAAGGTTATTAAGTTTTACGGCTTCGTCAAGGGCGATATTAGAATAAGCATCTTCTGAGAATACTTTTAGAAGAACATCGAATGCCACCTGTCTTGGATTGCTCATAATAATCTCCGTTTGTGTAAATTATCTGCGTCGTTTTGCAATTGAAATAATCCTTAAAAGCTGGAATAATGCGGTAACTGCTGCTGCAACATAAGTTAGTGCAGCTGCTGTGAGAGTTTCCTTAGCACCTTTGAACTGTTCTCCTGTAAGTAAGCCTGTATTATTGATTGTCTTAAGTGCTCGTGATGAAGCGTTGAACTCTACAGGCAAGGTAACAAGAGTGAATAGCAAGGAGGTGCTATATAGAATAATACCAACCACAAGGAAAACACCGCCCAACTCGTAAGTTAAGGACTGAGTATTTACGGTTGAGTAATAATAAAAGCCTGAAAAAAGGAAGCCAAGTAAAATTAAAATCCAACCGAGCTTTGAACCGAAGTTTGTAACAGGCACAAGGAATGAACGAATCTTGTTGGGAAGATAACCCTCGGCGTGTTGAACGGCGTGTCCTGCTTCGTGACTTGCTATACCAACGGCAGCAATGGTAGTAGCACCATACACTCCTTCGGATAGATAAATAGTATTTGTCCGAGGGTCAAAATGGTCGGTTAGCCTTCCGCTGACAGGTTTAATCTGAACTCCTGTTACATTGTTTGACATAAGCACGTGACGAGCAGCGTCGGCACCTGTCATACCGCGAGAGTTCTGAATTTTAGAGTTTTTATTATATGCTGAATAAACCTTAACCTGTGCAATTAAAGAGAGAATAATTGCAGGTAGCATATAAATAAGATAGGAAAAATATCCCATAATAACCTCCTACTAAATTATTCGAAGAAGCACTTGGTATCCAGTTTATGTCCTAAAAGGAAGGAGTTTGAATCCATTGGTTTTTTGCCCTCGGGCTGAAGAGTAATAATCTCAACAGAGCCTTCTTTACAAGCAACAGTAAGGGGTGATGTGGATACAACCTGTCCCGGCTTACCCGAAAGAGAGGATTTACGGGTGGAGATAATTTTTATCTTCTTCCCCTCAAGGGTTGTTAGTGCCACAGGCCAGGGATTAAGGCCTCTTACAAGATTGTGCACCTCATCGGAGGTTTTATTCCAGTCAATTATACACATTGCTTTTGAAAGCATCGAGGCATAGGTAGCTTCCTCTTCGTTCTGAGGAATACAGGGTGCTGTGCCGTTTTCAATTAACTCCAGTGTTTCAAGAAGTAAATCTGCACCGCTATCGGCAAGTCGGTCAAAAAGCTCACCTGAGGTTTCGTTTTCACCCACAGGGGTTTCGTATTTGAGAATCATATCTCCTGTATCTAATCCCTCACCCATATACATTGTGGTTACACCGCCAACTGCATCGCCGTTGATAACAGTCCACTGTATTGGTGCGGCACCTCTGTACTTGGGAAGTAATGAGCCGTGGACGTTAATACAACCGTACCTCGGTATATCAAGAACCGCTTTGGGAAGAAGTTTTCCATAGGCTACTACCACAATTACATCAGGATTTTGCTCTTTAATGCAACTTATAACTTCTTCGTCACGGAGAGTCTCGGGCTGATAAACTGTAAGGTTGTGCTCCTGTGCACAAACCTTTACCTCAGGCGGGGTCATAATCATCTTTCTGCCTCGGGGCATATCGACCTTAGTGAATACTGAGGTTATGTTATGCTTTGATGCAATAAGTTTTTCGAGGCTTTTAACCGCAAAATCAGGAGTTCCCATGAATACAATATTCATACTATTACCTCCTGTTTATTCCTCACCTATCTCGTCGGGCGAAAGCATACGAACAACATTATCCTTGAAAAGTACGCCGTCAAGGTGGTCAAGCTCGTGACAGAAGGCTCTTGCCAGAAGTCCCTCTCCCTCGTACTTTACCTCGTTGCCGAAGCGGTCAAATGCTTCTACTGTAACCTGCATAGGACGGCTGGTGATACCGTACTCACCGGGAGAAGAAAGACAGCCTTCAACCTCCTGCTGATTGCCGGATTTGGCGGTAATCTCAGGGTTGACAAGTTCGATAAGACCTTTGCCAACGTCAACAACAACCACACGGCGAAGCACACCGACCTGATTGGCGGCAAGTCCCACACCGTTTGTGGCGTACATAGTTTCTGCCATATCATCAAGAAGTATGTGCAGTCTTTTATTAAATTCAATTACAGGACGAGCTGTTTTGCGAAGAACGTCGTCGCCCTCTTTAACAACATTTCTAATTGCCATAGGTACCTCCTGTCACAGTAATCAGAAGCTCAGGGGCTTCAAATCCACATAAACTGTAACATCGTTAAAGTTTTTATCTCTGCCGAAACATTTAAGAAGTCCCGATAGCAGTTCACGAAGACGAGGTGAGTTTCGGCTTTTGAGAATGATTTTATATCTGTATTTATTATTAATTTTAGAAACAAGTGCCGGAGACGGCCCCAGAGCACGAACGGGAATATCGCAGTATTCACTTTCGCAAAGTTCTCGAAAACGTCTGATAAACTCATTGGCACAGGCTATGGTACGAGCCTTATTCTCTCCTAAAAATCCAACAAGGAAAATATCGGAGAAAGGCGGGTACATCATAGCTCTTCTTATATCTATTTCATCAGCATAGAATTCGTCATAGTTTTGTCTTGAGGACATATCTATGACGGTATTCTCGGGAGTAAAAGTCTGAATAACAGCTCTGCCCTTGTCGTTGCCTCTTCCGCTTCTGCCCACAACCTGAGTGAGCATTGAGAACGCCCTCTCAAAGCTACGATAATCGTCGCTGTAAAGCATCTGGTCTGCAGAGAGTACTCCTACCAAAGTAACATTTGGGAAATCCAGTCCTTTAGCTACCATTTGTGTACCTATCAGGATATCATATTCACCCTTTGAAAAAGCAGTGAGAAACTTTTCGTGGGAATTTTTGTGCATAACAGAGTCTGCATCCATACGAAGTATCCGTGCCTCGGGGAAAAGTTCGCTTAAGGTTTCCTCTGCTTTTTGAGTACCTGTGCCGCAAAATTGAAGTTTATGCTCATGACAAGAGGGACATTCGTCTGACAAAGTTTGGGAATATCCGCAATAATGACACATAAGTCTGTTATTGGCACTATGATAGGTTAAAGAAATAGAACAGTTTGGACAGGAAATAGCTTCTTTACAGCTTCTGCAAACCGCAAACGTATTATATCCTCTTCTGTTAAGAAGAAGAATGGATTGCTTACCGTTATTAAGGTTATCCTCTATGGCTTCAAGAAGTATGGAGGATAAACCCGTGTTGTTTCCTGCCTGAAGTTCTTCGTTCATATCTACGGTGACAACTTCTGGAAGTTCGGCGGTGCCGAAACGGTTATTAAGACGGAAGAGTGAGTATCTGCCGCTTTGTGCGTAATAGAAGCTCTCCACATCCGGAGTAGCAGAGGATAAAAGCAAAAGGCAGTTATTATTACTGCAACGGAATTTGGCTATATCTCTGGCGTGAAAACGAGGCTTCTGCTCAGATTTGTAGGTATGCTCCTGCTCCTCGTCCATAATTATCAGTCCGAGGTTTTCAAAGGGAGCAAAAACCGCACTGCGAGTACCTACAGCAATTTTAGCAAAACCCTTGCGAACACGCTTATATTCATCAAGACGTTCTCCCAGAGATAAACCGCTATGAAACACAGCCACATCATCAGAAAACAAGCCCTTAAACTTATGGACAAGCTGAGGTGTGAGAGCGATTTCGGGCACCATAACGATGACACCCTTGCCGTCCTCTACAGCCTTGCGGATAAGCTGCATAAAGACTGCAGTTTTGCCCGAGCCTGTAACTCCGTAAAGAAGAGCCACCTCTCCCTTGGAAGAATTATACAAATCACAAAGCCCTGTGTACGCCTCGCTCTGCTCGGTGCTGAGTACGGGAAACTGAAGTTTCTCGGTTTGGGAGGTGACCGGTGTGCGGAACACCTCTGCATCAAAATACTCGGCTATACCCTTGCGAACTATTGCATCCAGCACCGCCTGAGTAAGGCCGGTAAAATAGCATATTTCTTTAACCGATGCCTCACCCACATCCCACAAGAGATCCACAACAGACCTTTGCTTATCTGTTAGCTTTCCTGCGAAATCCTGTGCATTCTCACAAAGTCGGAGCATCTTTTGGGATTTGTCACCTACCTTGCGATAAGCATCATCGGATTTACTCAGATATCCCTTTCGAACCATATTTTCAAGTACAGTAAAGTCAGAAAGTCCGAAGGTGTCCATTATCTGCTGTCGTCTGAGAGGTTTTTCTAAGGACAAGACGTAATCAAATATACGCTTTTCTTCATCAGATAACAGAGAAGTATCCACATCTGCTATAACGTTATATACGGTTGTGATATTAAAGCCCAGTCCCGAGGGAAGCATAGTCTTGACTGCTTCGTAATAGGTACAATAATAGTGACGATGCATAAAATCTGCAAGGCTGAGCATTTCCTCTGTCAAAACAGGCTCTCTGTCAAGAACAGAAGAAATAAACTTGAGTCCTGTAGTATCACCTTCTTTAAGGTACATAACCATTCCCTGTCGGGTACGGTTACCCCTTGCAAAAGGTACACTTACTCGGCATCCTGCCTTGAGATACTGTGCGACACTACTGCTAACTGCATAGTCAAATATTTTGTCAAAATTATAGGCTGTGCCCTCTACTGCTACACCGACAATAAGGGGTGTATCAGTCTTCATCCGTAGGCTCTAAAATATTGAACTTGTGGTTTTTGAACTCGTCGATAGCAAGAAGTACAGGCTTATCTGCGGTAACAATACCCTCATCCTCAAAGCCCTGTGCGATTTCTCTTGCTCTCTTTGCTACGCCGATTACCAGTGCATAACGGCTCTCCTTACCACTTAACATATCGTCGATTGATGCTCTAATCATTTTTCATTCACTCCTGTAAAATTTTATATATAAAGCATTGCTTAATATAATACTAAGATAATTACTGAGTCTCTTTGCGAACTATTTCAAGTACGTCGGAGACTGCTTTGTCTAAGTCATCGTTAACAACTGTGTACATATATTTGTCTGATGCAGACATTTCTGTTTTTGCTGCACCGAGACGATTAAGTATCTGCTCCTCCTGCTCGGTTCCACGGCCACGGAGTCTTTGCTCCAAAGCATCAAAGCTTGGAGGCAGAATGAAGATGCTGACGCAGTCGGGACACTTGGATATAACATTGAGTCCGCCCTGTACGTCAATTTCAAGAAAAACGTTTATTCCTTGAGAAAGCATATCTTCCACAGCCTTTTTGGGTGTGCCGTAGCTGTTGTTACAATATACGGCATACTCCAGAAAACCGTCATTTTCTACCATTTCGTCAAATTCCTGCTGAGTAACAAAGAAGTACTCAACACCGTGAGTTTCGCCGGGTCTGGGGTCACGGGTTGTGGCAGAAACAGAGAGACGGATGTTACTGTCTGCGGCAAGGAGTCTTTTCATAATTGTGCCCTTGCCCACACCTGAGCAACCTGAATATACAAAGAGGGTGCCTCTTTTGTTTGATTGTTCGTTAGTCATTTTTATCTCCTTCGTCAATTCTGTTTGCTATTGTCTCAGGAGATATAGCAGACAGGATAATATGCTCACTATCTGTGAAAAGCACCGCCTTGCAACGTCTGCCGTAGGTAGCGTCGATAAGATTACCCTTCTGCTTTGCATCCTGAATAATTCTTTTGATAGGTGCTGAGTCCGGACTGACTACTGCAACAAGTCTACCTGCTGCCACAACATTACCGAATCCGATGTTAATAAGTTTCATATCATAGCCTCACTGTAATTACTCGATGTTCTGAATCTGTTCACGGATTTTTTCAATCTCGGACTTGATATTAACAACCTGATGAGCAAGAGATGCATCCTGTACCTTGGAGCCGATGGTGTTAGCCTCACGGTTCATTTCCTGTACAAGGAAGTCAAGCTTTCTGCCGATAGCACCTGTGGAGGTCATAATGGAATTAAGCTGGTCAAAATGACTGCGAAGTCTGACAGTTTCCTCAGCAACTGCTACCTTGTCGGCAAATATGGCAACCTCGGTAAGTACACGCTGTCTGTCAAAGGTATCGTTACCTACAAGCTCTTCGATTCTTGCTTGGAGGCGTTTCTCGTATTCTTCTACAATAACAGGAGAACGCTCCTCAACAATAGCTACTATATCAAGTATTGCGTTGGCACGGGACATAACATCTTCATAAAGACGCTCTCCCTCTGCCTCACGCATTGCGATGAACTTATCAACGGCTTCTTTTGCAACAGAGAGCACGTTCTCAATAATCTGCTCTTCGTCCTCGGGAGCCTTGTGAACTGTCAGTACATCAGGAAAACGTGCAACGGTGGTTGCGGTTATATCGTCCTGAACTCCGAAGATATCTTTGATTTCTGTAAGAGCGTTGAGGTAACCCTGTGCCAGATTTTTATTGACTATAACGGTGGCATCCTCGGTATCACCTGTGGATACTACGGAAACATACATATCCACCTTACCTCTGGAGATTCTGCTGCCGACATAGGACTTGAGCTTATCCTCAAGGAAGGCGTAACCTCTGGATGTACGGCAGGAAAACTCGAAATACTTGTGGTTTACACTTTTAAGCTCAACTGTGATTTCCTTGCCTGAAAGTGTGGCTTCGGCTCTGCCGTAGCCTGTCATTGAACGAATCACTGTACTCATCCTTTCAATATAATAATTTATGGATTTGACAGCGTTTATGCTTTTGCTATATTGCCCCTTATAAACGCTTTATTATATTATATCACTCCCTATTTTTACATACAATAGATTTGTAACCGAATTGTAACCATTAAAAATAATTTGCAAATAAGACATATATGTGCTATAATCTCTGTGATATTTTTATAAAGGGATGAATTTTTTATGTCAGGACATAATAAATGGAGTACCATTAAGCAGAAAAAAGGCAAGAACGATGCCGCTCGTGCTAAGGTATTTACAAAAGTTGGCAGAGAACTTGCGGTTGCAGTTCGTGACGGCGGTAGTGCTGACCCCAACGTTAACTCTAAGCTTCGTGACTGTATAGCTAAAGCAAAGGCTCTCAACGTTCCTAACGATAACATCGAGAGAATTATAAAGAAGGCTTCCGGTGACAATGACGGTGCAGCATACGAGGCTGTAACCTACGAAGGCTACGGACCCTCCGGTGTAGCTGTAATTGTTGAGGCTCTTACAGATAACCGCAACCGTACTGCCGGTGATGTTCGTCACTACTTTGACAAATACGGCGGAAATATGGGTACTCCCGGATGTGTTAGCTTTATGTTTGAGCAAAAGGGTGTTATTGTAATTGACCGCGAGGACTTAGATGCTGACGAAGATACAGTTATGGAACATGCTCTTGAGGCAGGTGCTGCAGACTTTGAGGCAGATGATGATGTTTTCACTGTATACACAGAGCCCTCTGATATGGGTGCTATCCGTGACGACCTTGCTGATAAAGGCTACAGCTTTGTTACAGCAGAGGTTGCTATGGTGCCTAACACCTATGTAAAAATTGACGATACAGAGACTCAGGAAAAATTACAGAAAATGCTGGATATGTTTGATGATAATGATGATATTCAAAATGTATGGCATAACTGGGAAATGACTGAGTAATATCCCCTACTATAAAATCAGACGCCGCAAATTGCGGCGTCTTTTGTTTTTTCTATGTGAAGGTTTTCCCCACCTTGTGTTTTATAACTTTATATTTGATATAATTTCAAAAAAAGTTTAGGAAAAAGTTATGAAACCCAGTTTTAATATCACATCTAAGATAGTATCCTGTGTATTTACTTTGCTGTTTGTATTGTCCTGCATATATAGTGTATCTGCTAATGGATTTCACATTACTGACCTTGCAACGAATACAGAATATGAGGTTACTTATCTAAATGACGAAGTCATCATAAAAAGCCCTGAAGGGACGGCTACTCTTCCCTTCTTTACAAAGCTAATGGACTGCTCTGTTTATAACGGCGTTGTTACATTATACTCATATAACACCCTGTCTGAAAACACATACAACTATCAGGTTTATTATTACAATACTTTTGACGGCTCCTACACGGCCTTTGCAACTCCGTACAAAGCCTCTGCAGAGGAATACTACTGCATAGTTGATAAGAATAAGAATGTATATATGAGAGACCTTACTGACAGAACCGTCATATATCAATACACCTTTTACCGTGATACCTATACATACGAGGTTGGGGCTACTGTACTTCAGTTACTTTCTATTGATTACACCGATATCTTGATTGTTACTACTGACGGGATATACTGCATAAGCGATAATAAGCTGGATAAAATCAGCGACTGCATTCTCTCTGCCCCTTGCAGCTATACCCAAGATACAATTATAGATTCTGACGGCAATGAATACAAGATGATCAACCGATGTCTTATCCCTGTTACTGCCGATACGGAAACTGTAGACAGCACCTGTGCCTCGTCATACTCGGAAGAAGTAAAAGTTGTAGGTGAATGCTTTGTTCTTGATGCCGGTACTACCTACGCAAGGCTTTATAAAAAGCTTGGTATAGATAAATCTCAACTCAACGTTTACAAATCAAGTGGTGAGTTACTGACCTCGGGTAGGTTAGGCACAGGAATGAGGGCTATTGTTGATAATAGAGAATATCTGATAATTGTTTCCGGAGACCTTACAGGAGAAGGAAATGTAAATTCCCGCGATTTGAAGCTACTTATGAAAATACTGTCCGGTGAGGAAGCGTTGGATGAAAATATGCTTCTTTGCGCTGACCTTAATAATGACGAACTTATAAATACTAAGGATTTACTGAAACTATCACAGATGTACTAAAAAAAGCGACAGAACCGAAATTCTGTCGCTTATCTTTTTATTCAGTTACTTTTGTGAATCCCATTCCGTCAAGAACCAGTGAGTCACCATCAAGGCAATACCCGATTGTGCCGTCCTCGGAAACACCTGCGTGATAATCAATTGTGATTAAAATTTTGTCCTCATATACGGTATACTTGAAATCATAGGTTACACCATAGCCATAGCCATAGTAATCGCTATAAGAATACTCGGAATAATAAGAACCTGTACCATCCTCATTAAATGTATATGTGCCGTATAATTCCTCACTCCAGCTACCAATAATACCATTGTCAACAGTACGAGTTGTGATACCATACTCATCTGCTGATGCGTGAGTAATATTCTCGGGATCGATTTCAAGCTCCGGAAGCTCTGCTTTGTTAAAGGTGATGTCACCTGCAGCAAAACTAAGAGTCATTGTGTTCTTGTCCTCTGAATAAGATATTGTAGCCTCACCGCCATAATATGAGAAGAGGTAGAAGTCGGTCTTCATAACATTTTCACCGGCGTCGTTTTTATCCATAGTATAGGTTCCGAAATAGCAGATGTTACCGCCGTCCATAGAAATGTTACCGTCTCTGTCAAATACAAAGTATGTACCTGCATCAGGTGAATCGGCGGGAACCCATGCACCGCTTATACCGGGCTTGAAGAATGCATTGTATACAAGCAAAGTACCGCATACCAAAGCAGCGGTAACAAGTACTGCTATAAGTGCAATGATGATAGGCTTCTGGATAGGACACTTTTTGCCGCATTCCTCCTCACAGGATTCGGTAGAGTCCTGTGTCTCCTCTGTAGGTACTGCACCATAACGAAGCATTTCTTCGCGGATATCCTCCTGTGATACCTCAATTGTTTGATAGTCCTCTGTTACTTCTTCAGGAATATTTTCTGATACTGTATCATCAATATTCATATTATTATCTTCTCTGATGTTCTCGTCCATTTTGTGTATCCTCCGAATAAAATAAAATAACACTACTATATTACTATGTTTTTTTGAATAAATCAACATATTTTATATGTTTGTTTTTCGAAAACTTTTACAAAATTTACCTAATTTTGTCTAAAAACCCCTTTTCTATTGAAAAATCCATATCAATGTGATAGAATTTTAATACTTATTGTTTGGTTATATTTTACATTTATTATAAATGAGGAATTGATTTATGAGTTATTTAGAACTTTACAAACAGTGGTGTGAAAATGCTACTGACGACAAGGCTTTAATAGATGAGCTTAAGTCGATTGAAGGTAATGACAAAGAAATCCACGACAGATTCTATAGACAGCTTCAGTTTGGTACTGCCGGTCTTCGCGGTACATTGGGTGCAGGTACAAACAGAATGAACATCTATGTTGTTCGTCAGGCTACTCAGGGTCTTGCTAATTATGTTAATCAGAAATTCGGCGGCGGTGCAGTTGCTATCTCTCACGATAGCCGTATTAATGCTGATTTGTTTATGATTGAGGCTGCGAGAGTTCTTGCTGCAAACGGCATAAAAGCATATATCACCAAAGAGCTTCAGCCAACACCTGTACTCAGCTTCCTTGTCAGACACTTCTCTTGTCAGGCAGGTATTATGGTTACCGCAAGTCACAACCCTGCTGCATATAACGGCTACAAGGCTTATGGCGAAGACGGTTGCCAGATGACAGATGTTTCTGCAGGTATTGTTTACGATGAAATCTGCAAACTGGATATGTTCACAGGTGCTAAGCTCTGCGACTTTGACGAAGCTGTGGAGAAGGGTCTTATCGAATATGTTGACGACAGCGTATACACAGAATATCTTGCTTGTGTAAAGAATCAGCAGGTAAACCCCGGTGTATGTGTTGGCTCTGACCTTTCTGTTGTTTATACTCCTCTTAACGGCACAGGCAACAAGCTTGTCCGCAGAGTTCTCTCTGAGATTGGTGTTGAGGATGTTACTATTGTTAAGGAGCAGGAGCTTCCTGACGGCAACTTTACCACCTGTCCCTTCCCTAACCCTGAAATCAAAGAGGCTCTTGAACTTGGACTTGAGCTTTGCAATAAAGTAAAGCCTGACCTGCTTCTGGCTACTGACCCCGATGCTGACAGAGTTGGTATTGCCGTACCCGAAAGTGACGGCAGCTACAGACTTATTACCGGTAACGAGACAGGCATTATGCTCACCGATTATATCCTTAAGTGCAAAAAAGAAAACGGTTCTCTCCCCCGAAATCCTCTGGTTGTTAAAACTATCGTTTCTACTCCTCTTATCAAGAGAATATGTGCTAAATACGGCGCTGAGATGGCAGATGTACTGACAGGCTTCAAATACATTGGCGAGGTTATTCTCGGTCTTGAAAACAGAGGCGAAGAAAACAGATACCTCTTTGGCTTTGAGGAAAGCTACGGCTATCTGGCAGGTACCTATGTAAGAGATAAGGATGCTGTGGTTGCTTCTATGCTTATTGCCGAGATGGCTGCTTACTACAAGAAGCAGGGCAAGACTCTGTCTCAGGTTATTGATGAGCTTTATCACGAATACGGCTACTACTACAATAAGACTCTCAACTTCTATTTTGAAGGTGCTGAGGGTATGAAGATAATGGCTGAACTGATGGATACACTCAGAAACAATGCTCCCCAGAACATTGCAGGATTTAAGGTTCAGGGTATCTGTGACTATCTTCTCAGCGTTGACAAGGACCTTGTTACAGGCGATGAAAATGCAATTGACCTGCCTAAGTCCAATGTTCTCTCCTACACGCTGGAGGATAACAACGCTGCTATTGTCCGTCCCAGCGGTACAGAGCCTAAGATTAAGCTGTACCTCACATCTGTTGGCAAGAGCAAGGCTGATACCCTTGAGATTATGGATAAGCTGGAGGAGTCTGCTAAGGCACTTCTTGGTGTATAATCCGATTTTAATAACCAAACATTAAAGGCTTCGATAAAATATCGAAGCCTTATTTTTATATTCCTCTTGACATTTACGAACACTTGTTCTACAATACTTTTAGAACATCCGTTCTATTATAAGGAGGTAAATATGAAACAATTTATATCTGTAACCGCACGGTTTGACTGCGACGGAAATCTGATACCTGTGTCTGTTCATTGGCAGGACGGCAGGTGTTTCTCTATAGACAAAATTATGGACATAAGATACGCCGCCACGAAAAAACCGGGCGGCGTAGGAATATGTTATTTATGCAGGATATCCGGAAGAGAACGCTATCTGTTTCTTGAGGATAACCGTTGGTTTGTGGACAGCAAGGTCTGAATTACTCAGACTCGCTAACATTGAAAATCAGATAATAGTCATTTTCCGGAAGTTTAATCTGTATAATATTCTCTTCGAAAGTTTCTATTACTGTCACAACGGCTTCTTTATCACTATCAAAGAGGAGTCGGATTTCTTCATCTGAAACAAACTCATAGGTACCGGTAGAAGGACCTTTAGCGGAAACACCCATAGAATAAGAGAACGTTCCGTCTGAATTAAAAGCTATATATCCGCCGTACTGCAAAAACGAACTGCCGTAAAGCACCTGCAGGGATATCTCTTCCCCTTGCTCATCATAGGCACAGATAGCATTGTATTTAGCACCAAGAGTCAGCTTGGTAACTGCTGAGGTTGTATCTTCTGCTGTTGATTCAAAAGCAGCTGTATCGCAGGTTGTATCTGCGGTTGTATCTACGGTTATTTCGCCATCATCAGGTAAATTCTGAGGTTTACATGCTGCCAAAAATAAAACTGAAAAAGCCATAATCATTACGAGAGTTAAGGGAATAAAGGAACTCTTTTTCATCACTTTTCCTCCTCTGAGTTGAACTTGTCCGCAAGAATTCTGCGTTTAATCATCTTACCCTGATAGAATACATATTCATCAGGATCACCCTGTAGAAGCTCCTGCACATCGACCTGTGGCTTGGAATTTGAACTCTGAGGGGTGTCAGAGTTCTCTCCTCTGGGTCGAATATCAGGTTCGGGAGCAGAAGAATTGCTCTCGGAAATATCATCACCTGCAATGACAGAACGCATATTGGGATATAGATAGTTTGAGATTATCATAGTGCAGGGGCTGGGTATAAGTACACCTAAGGCAAAGGCTCCGTATATTATAAGCAAAAGCTTTACGGTATCTGCAGGAAGTACACTTGCCAGATAGGAAATGATAATTATAGGAAGCAAAACCACCGCCAGATAGGCTACAGTAGATATGGTTGCAAAGAAGTTTTGCTTAATTTCGCCGAAGGTCATAAGGGCGCTGTTCTTGTATATATCCTTCTGTTTAAGGTCAAAAGAAACTGTCATCAAAGGCAATGCGTAAAACATAAACAGAAAGAATATGCAGATAATAACAGAGAAAAAAAGCATTATGTAAAATACCCAGCTAAGCCCCATAGCAAAGGTTGAGTACAGGCTGACGCTGAAGTAACAACCCACAAAAGCTATATACATAAAAATTCCGCCTAAGAGGAACTTAAGCCCATTCTCCTTGACTGCCTTGAAATAAGTGTGAAGCAGTCTGTCAGGTTTGATGTTCTGAGAAAAATCCCTTGATAGTACCACTACTCCGGAATAAAAAGGTGATGCAAAAATAAATGCAAGTGGAAGTGCTATGGGAACAATAGGAATAAGATACTTGCAAATAACATATGAAAGTGCAACAGAACCCAGAAGCGGTACTGCAAAAATTAGATTAACAAGTACCATCCAACCAAAGTTAGAGCAAAGATTGCTTAGCAAAAGCTCAAAGCCAAATTTTTTACGTTCCTGATACATAATATACATCCTAACTGATTTATTAATTGAAGAATAGTCCTGAGAATACCGTCCAAAATAGCATATCTACTACCGAAGCAACGGCAGATAGCAATAACATATACAAGCTTCTGAGCATAAAGGACTTTGTGTACGCCGAAAGAGGCTGGACATTCTCGCTACCCCCGAAAATACTACGAGCAACCTTGCAGGAAAGATAATGAGCGTGAATGCACTCAATTATCAAAGCAAAGGAAAAAAGAAAAGTACCCACAAGCATTACAACAAGGTAGAATCCGATTCCTTTTATGCCATATGTAACCAATAAATAACCTGCCGAGAGTCCTGTTCCAAAGCCCTTAAACCCAGGAGATATCCACATAAAGCCCACTCCCCAGGGAGCAAGTCCGCAAAGAAAAACAAAGAATAAGAAGATAAAATTTGAAGCAAAACTTGCGGCAAAGGTTGAAAAAACAGGTTGCTGGAGTCTTTGACTCAGATTTGTAGTAAAAAGAAAATCCAGATTCAAAAGCAGAGAAGCATCGGCTTCTTTGGCAGAAAGCGAACCCACAAGCATTCCTGCAGCAAAAACAAAAGTGAAAAACAACGTTGTGCCGTATCGGTGGACAGCCTGGGGTAGCTCTCTTAAATTAAAGCGACTGCTACGCTTGGGATAATTTTTTCTTCTGCTTAATGAAAATACAAAACCTCTCATAATTAACCTCCTGTAACGGTTTGTCCGATTACAGTAATCATTATGAAAGCAAATATAAAAATATTACTCTGAGGCAAGTTCCTTTGCTCGTTTTGTACAAGCAGACATTGCCTCAATAACAGACTTTTCTAAATCCTGTTCATAGAAAACACTTAAAGCTTCGATGGTGGTGCCACCCTTGGAGCTGACTTTTTTTATGAGAGTCTCAGGGTCATCACCGGAAGAGCGAAGCATCTCGGCACTGCCCTCCATAGTGGCACAAATAAGGTTCATTGCCTTTTCCCTGTCAATACCAACAGACTGAGCGTAGTCTGCCATTGCCTTGGCAAAAAGGTAAAAATACGCAGGAGAAGAACCATTAACGGAAATTACGGCATCCATTTTATCCTCTGTGAACTCCTCCACAATTCCGCTGCAGCCAAACATTTCTGTGGTGATGGTTCTGACATTTTGGGGCACATTATCGGAGAAACATATTGCCGTAGCACCCTTGCCCAAAAGCAAAGGAGTATTGGGCATTACACGAACAACAGGACAATTAAGCCCGATATGTGTGCGGACATAGTCGATTGTAATACCCGCAGCGATTGAAACAAATGTTGTAGATGCCTCAGCACAAGGCTTGATTTCATAGAGAACTTCGGCGTAATTCTGAGGCTTAACCGCAAGAACTACTATATCGCTGTGTGCTACCACATCTGAGCAATCAGAGGAAATATTAATGCCCTTACTCTCAAAAACCGAAAGTTTTTCCTTGTTCATATCATAAACGTACATTTCACTTGCAGGTGTATTGGCTCCCAAGAGTCCGCCAATAATAGCAAATGCCATATTACCTGCACCGATAAATCCTATTTTCATAATAACCTCCCTATAAGACTCCTTTAATCAGGAAATTGATGTAGAAGAATTGATGCTACATGTGAACTTGAAGTTGTTCACATTTTTGGAGCCGTTGTATAAATATTCACCGTAGAAGAAAACATCCAGCTCATCAACACGACGGTTCAGCAATCCCTTGACACAGGTTACTCCGGCGTGATGATACTGTAGCATAAGCTTAATAAAATCGTCCTGATTTATATCGCTGAGATAGTGTTTATCTGATGTACTGAGCACACCCTTTGATACATAGTCTGCGTACACATAACCCTTGGTACCGTCTTCAGTTGATACATAATACCAGTTATCCACAGGCTCTGTCTCAATAAGCGTTAGCTTTGCTCCGTAATCAAGCACAGACAACACCGCAGAGGCGGTGTTTGCCTTCTGGCGGAAGTTTACATTTGTGGTGTTGATATAAGCATCAAATTCGGTTGAGCCGTCGGTCTCTTTAGGTGCAGTAAAGATATCGTGGAAATCACTATCTCCTGCAAGAATGTTTGAGCCAAGATTATAGGTAAAGGATACCAAGGCATCAAATTGCTGCTGATTACGATAAATATTATATTTATCGAGGTAGTTGTTTACTGATTTTGTATAGCCGTCGTTGTTTACTGTCTGTACAAGATAGGCAAAAGCCTCTTTCTTTGACATCTCATTATAGAAGCTATCTCCAAGGTAAATAACCTTGCCGTATCCTATGGTAGGAATATTATTGGCGATTGTATCAAAATAGACCGTAGAGCTATAACCCTCAAAGGATGCAAGAAGCTCTATGAGGTCATCACTTGCACGTCGGTATTCCATTGTTTCGGTTTGCAAATCAGAGGTTGTACGAACAAAGACTGTGGTTTTTGCGTCATCTGTATAAACGGAACAAGTCTGCCAATCGCCCTGTTGTTTAGAATATGCAGTTACATTGAATGTACCTGCTGAGGAAATCGAGGTTGTTCCGGACCAGATATAGGAGTTACCGTCGGTGATTTTATCTGTGGCATTTACTGTTACAGTCTTGCTGCCGACTGTCAGTTCAAATTTAACTCCTGTGCGACTTTTGTCGGTAATAGCATAGAGAGTGATTGTTTCTCCAATAGCGGCAGTATTGGGATAGCTATAGGCAAAGCGGATGGGCTCTGCGTCCTTTACGGTAACAAGGCAGGTTTTGGTTCCTGAGGAATTATTGACTGTGATAACAGCCTTACCCTTTGACACACCTGTGATAAATCCATTCTCAACAGTAGCAATTGACGGGTCTGAGCTTGTCCAGGTAAGAGAGGAGGAGCCACTGGCACCGTTATAATAGGTTTTGCCAACGGTAACTGTTGCGGCTGAGCTATTGATAGAGATACCGCTCGGTGCCGCCTTGACATTAACTATACAATCCACAGACTGAGTGGAAGTGTAAGCGGTAATAGTAGCGGTACCAACACTCTTTGCGGTAATAATACCATTGCTGACTGATACCACAGATTTGTCTGAAGTCTTCCAGGATACAGACATATTGGCTGACAAATGATATGAGTTACCATTGTAGACTTTAATTTCAGAGTCAGATAACACAAGAGGTTGTTCTGCCGGTTCGGTAGTTGATGGAGTTACTGTAACTGTGCAAATGTCAGACAGTTCTGCTCCGTCTAGGACAGCGGTTATCTCTGCGTTGCCTGTTGAGATTCCCTTTATGACGCCGTTTTTTGTAACTGTTGCCACAGAGGTATCAGAGGATTTGTATGTAACGGCTGAACGCACGGGTGTACCGTAGAGAGTGTACGCGGAAAGGGTAAAATATTCTCCTTCTTCCAGAGTTACACTTGTATCGGATAAATAAAAATCAGATGAAGTATTATCGGTTGAAGAATTGCTCGAAATCAAGGAATCAAGAGCTGAGGATGAAAACCAGTCGGGGGTGTTGGGCTTTTCTGAAGGGGTATACTCCTCTTCCTCTTGCCAAAATGTGACAGCAAGTTCTGTGTATGTTCTGTAAATATATCCGGTTATGGAGCCAACCTTTGCCTTAACCCAATATTCGGAGGTGTTATCTACAACAGTAAATTCCGTATTCTTTGAGAGCAACTTGATAGAGTCATAATCGGTGGAAGGACCTTTACGGAAATTAACCTCCTCCGTTGTAATACCGGACATAGTAACGAGAGAGCCGTCCCCTACCTTGAGATAATTGATAGAACAGTAACCCTTGGTACCATCCAAACGACTGACATATGCCCAACCCTTTGTACTGTCGGCAAGAAGAGTCAGGGATTCGCCCTTATCAAGAGTAGTGATAACATTATCAGAGGTAATCTTAGCAGAAGAACGCAGACGAACTTCGTCGAGAGTTACAAGTGTATTATTACCGGCAGAAACTGAGGTTACACCAATAGTTACAAAACTAAAAAGCACTGTTATAAGTAATAGTACAGATATAAATCTTCTCACCAAAAACACCTCCGTAAAAAATTAAGCAACAAAAAACACGCTATATATATTTATTATAACATAAAACTACAGCGTGTTCAATTTAATATTTAATTTTTTATTTGTAAATTACTTGAATTTCAGCAGTTTACGCCATTTTGAAACGTAGGATACAATTAATCGGCTAAAAGCATAATCGTAGACAATAAAGATGAAGTTGCCGAGTAGTAAAAAAAGCCAGGGTATGTATACGCCGAACAGCTCAAAGCTTTCTTTTGGGACAGAAAGAACGTGTATACTGACAAAAAATGCCGAAATGATGCAAAGGTTAAAGCATATCAGCTTAAGAACTAATCTAAGCATCGGAATCTTAATCTTCTCAATCAAGCCCTTGAGTATCGGATAGATACCAAAGAAGGCACAATAATACAGTGCCGCTTCTTTATCAGCTGCTAACAAAAAAGACAATACAGAAACACACACATAAACAGAGACAGAAGCCCCATATCCCCACTCTATTACAATAACCGCCAGAAGCATTCCTGCAACACAAGGAAGTGCATAAGTGCCGATGGGGATAAGTCCTGTTAAGAACATAAACGCTACTGATAATGCACAAATCACGGCACACAGTGCTACACGATAGGATTTTTTGATTGACGTTTTCATAATATTAACAGCACCTGCACAAATCGCCACCCATACATTCACAACAAGTATCTGCACAGCAAAGGACTGAACAGAGGTCACAGTTTGAGCATCCGAAACCGCGATTGATGGTCGTATTATATTCCGGAGATGTATAACTTCTCTGATAGTTCATTTGATTATACGCGTTACGATATTCATCATTACCGGGGTCTGACTCGTGAGCAGTTTTGAAATGAGTGTATGCCTGGTCTGTCCATCCGCGCTGATAGTATATCATACCCTGAAGAAAACTCCATTCTGCATCTCGCTTCTCCGTAGGAGTACCGCTAAGAATAGTCTGGGCATCGTCAAGTCTACCTGCACGGATAAAATTGCGGACATCCGGAAAGTTGGTATGAACATAGCTCTGTCCCGTGTAGCCTCCGTTATAACCATAAGAGGTTCTGCCATAGGGATTACTGCCTGATGAATAGTTTTTTCCCTCTTTTCGCATTTTTAATATCTCGTCGTAGGCGTTATTGACCTCTTGCATCTTCTCTGTGGCTACATCCTTGAGAGGACTGTCCTGATAATTATCGGGATGATATTTCTTTGCAAGTTCCCTATATGCGGCTTTAATTTGTTCATCGGTGGCATTTTCTGACACACCGAGTACTGCGTAGGGGTTTTTATTCATTAATTTTATTCCTTTCGGGATATAATAAATCCTTTTGTTTTTTTGTGAGTCCTATTAAAACTATGTTATCAAGTATAGACTGAAATCTCTTTTTGTCAATAAGGTTATAGGCTGAGGTTAATAAAAACACAGAATGAGACAAGAGCTCATCGGAAAAATATGCACTATCAGCCCTGCTTTTTTGAAGCTTGTTATATATAGGGTTGAAAGACTTATGCTTTATATCATCATCTATGTCACAGGCAGCATCAATAAGATAAATCCACTTGCCTAAATGATAGCCGAACTGCTCAAAGGCAGGTTTGATTTTTTCACTATAGGCTTCCTCAGAAAAAACAAAACTCAGCAGTTTGGCGGTAGGTTCTGCAGACTCATCAATCCCTGCATTGTTTTTCTCTGCAATAACTTGTGCTTTGTACATATTTTCACAGGCGGTTTTATACTGAGGGTAAAGCCTTGATGCCTTGTTCTTCCAAAGGGAAAACAAGGGACGAACTAAGGTGAAGCCTATTTTTTCAAATACATTGCCGTCACGGATATTATCAAGTACCTTGTAGTAAGACATAAGTACGAGCAGGGCGGCTGCCTTTTGCAAAGGCTCCTGATTATCCTTGCAATAATTACAGGATTTGAGGGGATTAAAGGTACATCTGCCTTTTTTGAAGCACATAGGTAAGTCACTACATGCCATAGAAAACATAGCAAAAAAGGTTAGGTCATAGTTGAGCATAAACCGAGCAATAAAGGTATAGTCCTTACCCAGTACCTTACAAAGGCTACAGTATACTGCTTTATAGGTTTCGTAATCCTTTACCTTAAGCTCATCCTTATGTATACAAACATATCCGAACAAGTCCACACCTCCCCACTTTTACTATACTATCATAACACATATTGTGTGGGATTAACAAGTTGTAAATTTTATTTGTTTTTAGTATGAAATAGGAGTATAATAAATAATATAAAACTATTACGGAGTTTGTTATGAACGTATATGACTTTGATAAAACTATATATAGAAACGACAGCACCGCAGACTTCTTTGTATACTCGTTGCTAAGACACCCTAAAATACTTACTCTTTTGCCGCAGATTGGTATAGGATTCGTAAAATTCTATATACTGAAAAAAGGCACCAAAACCCAGTTTAAGAGAAGGATAATGAGGTTTGTCAAATACATAGACCTTGAAAATGACATTGAAAGCTTCTGGGACAAAAAGATAAAGTACATCAAGGACTTTTACCGTGAAAACCAAAAGGACGATGATGTTATAATCTCTGCTTCTCCCAGATTTATTTTAGAGCCTGTTTGCAAAAGACTGGGGATTAATAATCTGATTTGCTCTGAGGTTGATGATGCTACAGGAGATTTTGAAAAAGAAAACTGCCACGGAAAAGAAAAGGTTGTAAGATACAGAGAGATTTTCGGCAATACTAAGGTTGACGAATTCTACTCTGATAGCTATAGTGACACTCCTCTGGCAGAGATTGCACAGAAGGCGTACATAGTTAAGGGTGATAAAATCACACCTTGGAAATTCAAGTAACTGGGAGGCGAAAATAATGAAAAAGTTAATATCATTTATTCTAGTACTTGTAATGGTAGCTTCCTTATTTGCTTGTTCTATGGACGAAAACACTAAGCAGACAGAAGCTACTACAGAGGACACTACTATCCCCTCTGCATCTGTGGTAGTAGCAACAGAGGCAGATACCGATATTTTGGAGTGGACAGAAAATACCGCCTACTCCTTTGACGAAGAGGCTCAGGTTAAAAATATCATACTGATGATTGGTGACGGTATGGGTGAAAACATCATAAAAAATGCAGAAATCGTTAAGGGAGCACCCTATTCCACCAGCTATATGCCCTACACCGCTTATGTTGGTACAGATTCACTCTCGGGCACTACCGACAGTGCTGCTGCCTCAACTGCAATAAGCTGTGGCGTTAAAACAAAAAATCGGTACATTGGTGTTGACGAAAACGGAGACCCTGTAGAAACTATTATTGAGTTTGCAAAAGCAAGAGGACTCAAGACCGGACTTGTGGCTACTCAAATTATCCCCCACGCTACTCCTGCAGGAATGATCGCTCACGAAAATTACAGAGATATTTACAACAACATACTAAAGCAAATGATTAATGCAGAGGTAGATGTTTTATTAGGAGGCGGAGCTGAATATACAGACACAGAAAAGATGCAGACAAGAATTAATAATAAAAACTACACTTACATTAAAACCTCTGAGGAACTTGCTACTGTATCAAAAGGAGAAAAGGTTCTGGGTGCCTTCTCCTATAGTGATTTGAATTCTACAAAGAAGCCATCGCTGACAACTATGACAGCAAAAGCGTTGGAGCTTTTGGAAGGAGAGGAAGGCTTCTTCCTTATGGTGGAGGCAAGTCATATTGATATATACGAGGCAAAAGAGGATATGGACTCTGCTATACTTGAAATGGAAGCCTTTGACAAGGCTATAGATTATGCTCTGTGTTGGGCAGAAAGTCACCCCGGAACACTGGTGCTTGTTACTGCTGACCACGAAACAGGCGGTGTGACTGTTCCCCAAAGCGGACTGCCCGAGGATATAACTAATGAGCTTTTCACCTCCGGTGGTGAGCATACAAGTGAGGATGTGCTGATATTTGCTGCAGGTGCCCAGGCAGGAAATCTGTTTGAAGCAGAGAGAATCGAGAACACGGATATAGCCTTAATTATGAGACGGGTGCTCAACGACACCTATGGCGAGAAGCCTGTTACCCTACTTAATGTAGAATAAGCTAAAGATAAAAATAAACGCAGGTGAAGTTCACCTGCGTTTTATTATGTCTTAAATTAATTACTCTGTTCTGAGTGCCTTTACAGGGTCCATACGTGCGGCTTTTCTTGAGGGGAACAAACCTGCAATAACAGTTAGTAATACGCTGAGTACTACAAGTATAACTGCAGCGGTAACAGGTAAAGCAGCACTAACAATAGACGTACCTGCTACGGTGTGAATAATTGCATTACCGGGTATAAGCAACAGAAGTGTAACGCCAATACCGATAAGACCTGCAAAGAGTCCTACAATAAAGGTTTCGCACATAAATACCTGAGAGACGTTTCGCTTTGAGGCACCCATTGCACGAAGGATACCAATTTCTTTTGTTCTTTCCAATACGGAAATGTGAGTAATGATACCAATCATTATGGAAGAAACCACAAGTGAAACGGCTACAAACGCAATAAGAACATAAGAAATTACGTTGATAATAGTTGTAATTGAGGACATAAGCAGACCAACATAATCGGTGTAGGTTATCTGATTTTCCTCGGAGACAGTTTTGTTATATCTATCAATACAATCAGAAATAAAATCCTTGTTCTCAAAATTATCGCAGTAGATTGCAATAGATGTAGGTGCATTAATGCTAACAACACCGAACGCAGACATATTGTCGTCATAGTCGCCTGTGGAAATATAAGCATCGTAAATCGAAAGAAGGACATCATCCTCGGGGTTACTGAGATAGTTATCCATCATTGCTGCAAGTTCCGCTTCACCCATTGTCATCATCTGAGAGGCTGCGGTGGGATTCTGAGCGAACATAACAGTTAGCATATCGCGGGTAATGTTTGCTTTGTCTGTAACGCCTAAGCTGCTAAGATAAGCCTTTGCATCCTCTATACGCTCTGCATCATCCTCGGGTGCAAATTTGAGTCCGTTGAGAACATTTATGTCGGGACTTTGGAGCTGAGCCTCTACAACAGGGCTTGATTCTGTATAGGATATGAGATAATCTGTGAGGGCTCTTGTATAGCCGATGTTATCAGAGATAGTAAGGTTATCTGCATTATCAATGGGTCTGATTACACCTGAGATTTTAAGCTCAATACCAGAACTCAGCAGTTGCTCTATCTTGTCGGTGTCATTACCTACATAGGTAAAATTACCGGAGTCGTCCAACTCGTACATATCACAGGCAGGAATTATGGTGTAGGTTTTGTCGCAAAGCTCTGCGTAGCTGAAGGCTTCGCTCTCGACCTTAATTTCCTCTCCTTGGTCAATTTTCTTCATTAAATTTTCGTAATCCTCTGAGGGAAGTACGCCAAGCTGGTACAGTACGCTTGTCTGGATTTCGTTTCTTTCGTTAAGTACAAGCACAATTTCATCGTATTCATCCGGCCATTCTCCATGGATAACCTGATAATTATCTTTGACGATATTGCTGATTAGCTCATCGTTTTGACCCGGCAAAATCTCGTCAAAATTATTAGAGCTGAACATTGACATCAAAGAATTATCAGAGGAAAAGCCCATCTGATTGTACATCTGCTCCTCCATATTCATCATCTGCGAATTCTTGGACTGGTACAGAGTGCTTCCGTCTGTATTAATAAGTACGCCGTCAGGGTCATAGGTAAAAGCAGAGAAGCTGGGAGAATAGGAGTATACTATGCCGTTTTCGCCGATATACTGATGAATTTCGCTACTCTCATCGTCAAGATAAAGCTTGAAGTTTGTCAGATTATTTTCGGTTATGCTTGTGGTCAAGGTGGATTCCAGCTCCAGTGCGGTTCCGTCGGAATACACCTTGTCTCTATCGTGAGAAAGTTCATCTATAGAGGAAACTGCACTGTCTCTCATCTCCACAAGGCTTGACAGGTCCATAGCCTGTGCCTCAAGCAAAATGGGATATGAGGACATTGTACTTTTCTGAATATCGACAATGTACTGATTAACACCTGTAGACAAGGATAAAATCAAGGCAATGCCGATAATACCTATTGAACCCGCAAAGGAGGTTAGAATCGTTCTTGCCTTTTTGGTTAGCAGGTTGTTAAAGCTCAGGCTCATAGATGTGAGCAAGGACATTGAGGACTTGCCCATATTCTTGTGCTTGGCTGTTGTAAACTCTGTACTATCTATTTCGTAAGGATTAGTGTCCCCTACTATCTTACCATCACAGATGTTGACGATTCTGTTAGAGTATTTTTCGGCAAGGTCAGGGTTATGAGTTACCATTACAACCAGTCTGTCCTTGGCAACCTCCTTGAGAAGCTCCATAACCTGAATGCTTGTTTCTGAATCAAGTGCACCTGTGGGCTCGTCGGCCAGTAGAATATCAGGATTGTTGACAAGAGCTCTTGCAATTGCCACACGCTGCATTTGTCCGCCCGAAAGCTGATTAGGCTTTTTATGGACATGGTCACCGAGACCTACCTTCTCCAAAGCGGCACGTGCTCTCTTTCTGCGTTCTTTACGCTTAACTCCTGAGATTGTAAGAGCAAGTTCTACGTTGGATAATACTGACTGGTGGTCGATGAGATTATAGCTTTGGAATACAAAGCCGATAGTGTGGTTGCGGTAGGAATCCCAGTCACGGCTTTTGTACTTCTTTGTAGAAATACCGTTTATAACAAGGTCGCCGGTGTCGTATCTGTCTAAACCGCCTATAACATTAAGCAAGGTTGTCTTACCTGAGCCAGAGGGTCCCAGAATGGACACAAATTCATTGTCACGAAGATTAAGAGATACGCCGTCAAGTGCCTTTTGCACAAGCTCTCCTGTTACATACTTCTTACTGATATTCTTAATCTGTAACATATATACACCTCCAATTTCGAATATGTATGATTATACACCTATAATTTACTAATTTCATATACAAATTATGAATTTTAATAAAAAAAGAGCAGACATATAAGTCTGCCCTAAAATCTAATTGGATATTCCTGTTCTGTCAATCTCCCGAATGGTGGTGCTTACAGCAACCGCAACCTGAATTACAGTCGCTGTTTACATCGCAGATGTTGGGAGGGAAAAACTCATTGGTGGGGAAATCCAAACGAGAGAATACCTCGCAGGGATTGTCAGAGGAGTTGGTGCATTCTTTCTCAGGCATACAGAAGTCATAGGACGGGATAAGCATCTGAACATTACGCTCAATCTGAACTATGGAGAACATACCTAAAGTAACAAGAACGCCTCTTTGTGTAGAGGTTAAAAATTCTCCGCCGAAGCACTCGCATATACGGTCGGGGATTCTGCAAGGAGGATTGACCATTGTGGGACATTCACAAAGCTTTGCAGAAAGGGCTATGGGCTTTGCAACCTGCACAGATGCCTTGGGGAGATTGCGAGTTACCTTATTCTGTATGTCTATTTCATCAAGACAATAATCGCTTGAGAATACCTTTACACTTCCCTCACTGCCGTAGAGAATTACCTTCTTGTTGAAGATAGAAAGTCCGTCTACCTGGGTAGGATTGGAGCCGGGAGCTGAGAAAACATCGAGGCTTATGTCAAAGAAAAATGTCATATCCACAGAATAGAAGCCCTTGTGGAATGGTACAGGCTCTAAATCTGTAAGCACGGATATTACATCTGCCTCACGAATTCTGACACTTATTGCGGTATCAATTACGCTTTGACCCTGGCTTGTGAAATACACTTTCAAGTCGCTGAGACAATCCTTGTCACCGCAGCTGTCATAAACTCTGAGCGCATCAATACATACTGACTGTGGACAGCTGTTATCGTTACAAACAGAATTTGCGGTGTCTGTGTTGGGTGTGAAATCTGCCATAAATCTACCTCCGAATACTTAACACCTGCAAAAAATTAACACAGGCGTTTTTTCTTATTTCATACTATGCAGACACACACAAGTGGTGAAAAAAGAGGCACAGAATAAACTGTACCTCTTTAATATTTATATTTTTTCCATTTTGCAGAAGTTTGCCATCAAGGTCTTTGTGCCAACCTTATCAAAGGAAACCTCCATCATAGTATCGTTGCCCATACGTTCAGCACGGATAATCATACCAACACCGAACACCTTGTGCATTACCTTGTCGCCAACGGCATAGCTAAACGATGCAGATGCTGATGAGTTTTCGGCTTTATGCTTTGCACCAAAGGCAAAGGGGTCAAAGTTCTTGGAAGAAGCAGCAGAAGGAGTGACAGATACAGTCTGCTGATTGGTAGGCTTAGCACCGGTTTTCTCAAGAAAATCATCGGAAATTTCCTTGCAGAAGCGGGACACCTGATTATGCTGGGTAGAGCCGAAAAGCATACGACTACGGGCATGTGTAAGATAAAGCTTCTGCTTTGCTCTTGTGATTCCTACATAAGCAAGGCGATGCTCCTCGTTAAGCGAATCCGGCTCATAGACCGACTGGAACGAGGGGAAGATTCCCTCCTCCATACCTGCGATAAACACAATGGGAAACTCCAGACCCTTGGAGCTGTGCATAGTCATCATTGTAACGCTGTCGGCACCTGACTCCATATTATCCAGGTCGGTCTGCAGTGCAATTTCCTCCAAAAAAGCAGACAGCGTTGCCTCATCACCATAGTCCTCCTGAAAGTTGATGATGTTGGACATAAGCTCGTCAACGTTCTCTATACGCTCGTCGGCGTTTTCCTTCTCTGATTTGAGGTAGCTTTTGTAATCTGTGTGCTCAAGGACTAAGTCGTAAAGCTCAGCAAGAGTATAGTCACCGGACTGTGAAGCCTCTATAAGTCCCTCAATCATTGCGGAGAATTGTTTAAGTTTAAGAGAAGCACGGGAAAGCTCGGGATAATCCTCTGCCCTCTTGATTACAGAAAACATACTCTCGCCAAGTACGGAGGCAATAGAGGAAATCTTCTGAACAGAAGTATCGCCGATAGCTCGACGAGGCTTATTGATAATTCTGCTGAGGCGAACATCGTCGCTGGGGTTACTGATAAGCTGTAAATATGCCAACATATCCTTGACCTCTTCTCTGTCAAGGAAGCGGTGACCGCCAATAATTCTATGAGGAATAGCTGAGCGAGTTAAGGCATACTCAATGGAGTTGGACTGAGCATTCATACGATAAAGTATAGCAATATCGCCAAAGGAAGCACCCTTGGAAACATGGTCCAGAATAGTCCTTGCAATATACATACCCTCGTCTCGCTCATCGTAGGCAGTATGAAGTGTAACCTTCTCTCCCTCATCGTTTTGTGTCCAGAGGGTCTTGCCCTTACGCTGTTTATTATTAACGATAACATCGTTGGCGGCAGCAAGAATAGTCTTTGTACTACGATAATTCTGCTCAAGTCTGATAACACGTGCATTAGCAAAGGTATGCTCAAAAGACAGAATATTCTCGATAGTTGCACCGCGGAATCTATAGATACTCTGGTCGTCATCACCTACTACACAAAGATTTCGACTTTTGGCAGCAAGGAGACTAACGAAGCGATACTGAACTCGGTTTGTATCCTGATACTCGTCTACCATTATGTACTTGAACTGATTCTGATACTGTTCCAGCACATCAGGACAGGTCTCAAAAAGACGGACAGTATTGAGGAGCATATCGTCAAAATCCATAGCATTAGAGGATTTGAGTTGAGACTGGTATCTGGCATAGGCACGGGCAATGGTAAGTTTGCGACTGTCGAAGGCGGCTTCTTTTTCCAGCTGCTCGGGAGTTTTCATCTCGTCCTTTGCCTGAGATATGACAGACAGCACCTGTCTGTGAGGGATAATCTTCTCGTCTACATTCATTGACTTGAGGATGTCCTTCATAACCTTACGCTGGTCGTCGGTATCATAAATAGTAAAGTGAGAGTCGTAGCCGATTCTGTCACCAAAGCGACGGAGAATTCTTGCACAGACAGAGTGGAATGTGGCAGCCCAGATATCCTGTCCGCCGTCGGGTACAGTAAGGCAGATTCTATCCTTAAGCTCACGGGCAGCCTTGTTGGTGAAAGTAATCGCCAAAATCTGCCATGGACGGGCAAGGTCACACTGGAGAATGTACGCAATACGATTAACTAAAACCGTGGTTTTTCCTGATCCTGCACCTGCAAGAATAAGCAGAGGTCCCTCGGTATGAAACACTGCCTGTTGCTGCATTTCGTTCATTCGTGAATAATTTTCTCTGATGCTTTGTTTATCCATTTCTAATCCTAATCCTTATACTAAAATACAATGTGTATTGTACCATAAAAAATAAAAAGCCGCAACAGTACTTAAAAAATTCTTAACTGTTGCGACTGTGTTTATTTAACTGAAAAATGAATTGTAGTGAGCAGTGATATCAGCGGTGTTCTCGCTCATTATGAGGGTGACAAAGTTGCCGTTTTGGGTAACCTCGCACATATTGACTATAGCCAAAAGCTCTGCAGAATAACTTGCACACAGGTCACGCTGGGAGTTGTATCTGATATCAAGGCAATCATAGACACGCTGTGCCGCGTCAGAGTCCACAGCTTCAACAAGGATAATCTCGGTAATATCTGTGGAGCTGTTGAGGGTTGTTTCTGCTGCAAACTGCTTTACATCCTCGGGAAGTATGTTGTAGTAAAGCTCCAAATCCTCGGCGGTCTCAATTAACATAAGATTGTCTGTATCAAGAGAACACTCTGTATTGATAGAGGAAATCACATCAGAGAGATCTACCTGCTGATGAGTATTATTATCTGCACAAGCGGTAAATGTAAGTATAAGCATAAAAGCTAAAAGCAATGAGATAAGGGAACGCTTCTTCATAATTAACCTCCGATTAAGATATATAGCCATTATACTTTACAAATCATCAAAATTCAACAGTAAATGACAGAAAAATTGAAGATAATATTTCAAGTATCGCCTAAAACTTCTATTATATCTACAAAAAAATGGGATGCTAAACTGCATCCCATAATTTTTTGGTCCGAGTGACTGGACTTGAACCAGCGGCCTCTTCGTCCCGAACGAAGCGCTCTACCAAACTGAGCTACACCCGGATATTAGAATATTAAATTTTTAATGTATACTGACAGATAACACTCTTTGCTTCGAAGGTCGAGCATTATCAAGCTGTGATACACCTCGATACTCAATAAACAAATCAAAATATATCATATTAAAAGTTCAGCCCCGAATTGCTTCGGGGCTGAGCTGTGGCTGCGGAACTAGGATTCGAACCCAGACATACAGAGTCAGAGTCTGCTGTGCT
>CAZRLC010000009.1:0-37088 GCA_964600975.1 uncultured Ruminococcus sp. | reverse complement strand
CTGGTTCTTAACACGAATGTAAGGAAATTAAAATTCTCCGTTAAGAACAACAGCGGATTCTCCGTCGCCTTTTTTACTTGCACACTATAGATAGAATATAGCCCTGCTCTCTAAGAGATAAAAGCTTTTGTCCGGTAGAAAGCACAGAGGATAGTCCTTTATCATCTGCAACCTTTACGCTTTGTATACCTCCTCTGAGTCCCTCACCTGTGTATTTAAGGTAGGCTTCCTTGGCTGTCCAGACCTCCAGAAAACGAAAAGTCGTTTCCTCGTCAATAGTGTCCTTGTCAGCACCCAGAATATAGCACTTTTCCTCTTCAGTGCTGATGTAAGAGATGAGGTTTTCTGTTACTTTTCTGGGACATTCCAAATCAATTCCTATGGGGCTTTTGTCTACTGCACAGGCAACGAAGTCACCGCTGTGGCTTATGCTTATGAAAAGTGAGTTTCCTCTTATGTGGGGCTTACCCTTTTCGTCTGTGATTATCTCGGGACTGTCAATATCAAAAAAGTTTTTGAGCATTTCTCTGAGAAGATAATCTGCAAAAACACAACGTCGGCGGTCCTGAGGCTCTTTGTATCTCAGTGCCTTTTCCTGACGGGCTTTGGTCATATTGCAGAAGGCTTCGTTATAAAGTTCCTCTGAGTAAAACTCCTCGGAAATATCAATTACTCGGTAAATCATAGCGATAAGATATCCTTTACTATTTCGTCCAGAGCATCCTGTGCCTGAGGCAGATAGCCTGTACGCTCTGCAAAGGCGTGGAACACTCCCTTGTAACGGATGCAACGTACGTCGGCATTTGAGTCTTTAAGCTTTGCGGCAAAGTATTCGCCCTGAGGTCTGAGTCCATCGTAATCTGCGGTGATGACGGTGGTTTTGGGGGCACCGGTCATATCTGCAAACAAGGGGCTCACTCTGGGGTCAAATCGCAGGTCTCCGTTGTTGCTGAGGTACATTCCGCCTAAATATCGCATAAAGTCGATATTACCCTTGCCGTCACTTCTGCCTAAATTAAGACGAGGAATAATATAGGATTTTTCCTCTTCTTTCATAAGGAAATCCTCTTCTCTCCATTCAAAGGGAGCTTCGGTATCCATAATGACACAGGGGTACAGAAGAGCCATATAGCGGATTTTATCCTTTCCGTCACAAAGAGAAATCGAGGCACTGATACCTGCACCTGCACTGTCACCTGAGATGCATATTTTATCCCTGTCTATGCCGAGGCTCTGAGCATTGGTATATACATAGTCCAAGGCACACAGGCAGTCCTCATATCCGTAGGGAAAGGGCATCTCCGGAGCAAGAGAATACTCAATATTATATATTACACAGTCGGCGTACTGACAGATGTATTTACACAGGTTCTCCATAAACTGTGCTGACCCTGCAAAGAAGCTTCCGCCGTGAACATACAAAAGTGCAGGAGCGTTGCCGTTTCGCTTACTGTGGCGGAGTCGGTACTCCCACACAACTATTTCTCTGCCGTCCTTGTGCAGAGTGAGTTTATCTGTGAGGATTGTAGCCGTATTAAGGTTAAGCCCCGGAAAGCCCATGTCATCTCTGTGGTCCTGCAGAGTTACGGCAGGGCGGTGGTTTGACGCAAGAGAGTCCTCAATCAAAGCCTTTTCTCGGGGGTCGATACCTACCTCAGAAAATTCGGGGACAGGCTTTAGCAAAACGGTACTGCCGAAGCTTTCCGAGGTGGTGGTGTTCTGATTCATTTTTCGGAGTAATGAAGGCTCGTATTTTATCATAAAATCAACCTTTCACGGATTACATAGAAGCAATAGCTTTCAGTAAAAAATAATCTGCAAAAAAACAACAATAATTACTGCAATAATATACGCTGTCACAAGGAATACAGGGAGCAAGACAGCGTAGCTTTGCAGCCAACTGAGTACTCAGCTGCTGTATGGTGGATAGCAGAAGGAGGTTGGGCTTATAGGCAGAAATCATAATTACTGTATCCATAAGACGCCCTCTCAATTCGTAACCATATAAATTATACGGCAACAGTCAACCTTTTGCAACAATAAATAAGCGGTTTTATTGTTGATAGAGTGGCATTTTGTATTGACTAATATTGGCTGGTTGTGGTATCCTTAAAATGATTTTTAGCGATTATTTTGTCGAATTTCGAGGAATTAATGATTTTGATGAAACAGGAAGTCTCACCCCCTCAGAGGAACAGCCTAAAAGCCTTACTCTGATGTCGGAGAACAAGATAAAAGAGCTTTGTGACCTTTATGAGCAAGGAGGCGGTGTACGATGAGCAGAAAGACAGAAAAAAAGCCAAAAGGGGAATTCCCCAGAAAAGCAGGAGTTTTTATACTCAGCAGTCTCTTTCGTCTTTTGCTTATGCCTCGTATAAGCTACGAAAGTAAACAAGCTGAGGAATATATAAAAAGTTCTGAGCCCTCGCTTATTATCTCTAATCACAGTAATTGGTTTGACCCTGTGATGATGTACGCAATTACAAAAACCTACCGTCTGTCGGTGGTTACTGCCAAGGAGGTTCTCAGCGGACCCAAGGGCAAGGCTCTGGGTATACTGGGATGTATCCCTGTAGACAGAACCACTATGGATTTAGTTTGCCTCAGAGAATGTACCAAGCGTATAAAACAGGGCGAAAAGGTGGCAATCTTCCCAGAGGGCAGGATTAATTTTGATGACGATAATCTTAATCCGTTCAAAGCAGGTGTGTCTCTTATTGCAGCCCAAACAGGGGCAAGGGTAGTGCCTGTGTACATATCCGGAGATTACAGACTCTTCGGTAAGGTTCGGGTGCTGGTAGGCGAGAGCGTGGATTTATCGGAGCATTTTTCTGCTACGCCCACAGCGGCAGAGATATCCGAGGCAACAGAGTATCTTTTTGAGAGAGAGCTGGAGCTGAAGGGCAAACTCCTCCAAAGCCTTACCGAAAAACAGCTCCAAGGTCTCAAAAAATACAGAGAAAAATTCAGATTGACTAAAAAGGAAGAATAAATATATAACTGAAAGAAGGATGTTTATGTACAGCAGTTATTATACAAGCAGAATGTCAAAGGAAGACCTCGAGAGGATTGTAGACATAAGAACTATTGATAAGCTTATGGACTATTGTGTTGAGAATTATGCAAACCATGAGGCTATCCAAAGCGGAGACAAGGTTGTTACCTATAAGGAGTTTTACGAGGATGTAGCCCTTACCCGAGGCTTTCTGAAGGCTCAGGGAGTTAGCAAGGGAGACCACATCGGCATAATGCTCAAAAACGAGTACGACTTTATGAAGCTGTATATGGCGGTAGTGACTCTCGGCTGTGTGGCAGTACTTGTGCCTATGCAAACCCCTGTGCAGAATGTTTTGAACCTGTGCCGCGGCTTTGATATTAATATGCTTATACATAGCAGAGTTTTCGGCGAAGCCTTTAAGGCTATGAAGCCCTCTATTCCTGTTTTTTGTCAGGATGAGGTAGTGTCCGAGGATAAGGCTTCTATGGAGGAAACTATAGACACCGAGACTCCTTCCACAATTATTTTTACAGGCGGTACTACAGGTATGCCCAAGGGTGTGCTTTTGTCTCACGGTAATATTATGCGTGGTACAGTTAGCAGTGTTTATGGTACTCAGAACGCTTTCTTTGCTCGTTATTATGCCATTATACCCTTTACACATGTGTTTGGTCTTATCCGTTCGGGTCTTGCTGCCTTACATACAGGCAGTCTGCTTTATATGTGTGAGGATATGAAGAATATTTTTAGGGATTTGCCTGTAGCAAAGCCCACATATCTTATCCTTGTTCCCGGACTTGCGGAGCTTATATGGAGCATTATGGCACAGCGTGGCAAAGAGGCTGTCGGCGGAATGCTTGAGACTATTATCTGCGGCGCTGCAGCAGTTCCTCAGAAGCTTGTAGACAGATTATCTCAGTTTGGGGTAACGCTTTATCCCGGCTATGGTCTTACAGAGACCTCTAACCTCGTATCGGGTAATGTCTATCCCCACGAAGCAAAAGGAAGCGTAGGCAGAGCCTATGCTTATCAGGAGCTTAAGATAGTGGACGGTGAACTTTGGGTCAAGGGCGAAAATGTTATGCTGGGATATTATAACAACCCACAGGCAAACGAAGAGGCCTTCTGTGACGGCTGGTTCAAAACAGGTGATTTGGTTCAGATAAGTGATGAGGGCGACATATATATTGTTGGCAGAATCAAGAATGTTATCATACTTGATAACGGCGAGAATGTATCTCCCGAGCTTATAGAGGACAAGCTCTGTGAGCTTCCCTTTATTCAGGCTTGTTTCGCTTATGAAGACACAAATTCTGCAGGTAAGCCTGTTATAGCTTTGCAGGTGTTCCCTGCTATGAAGGCATTAGAGGCTATGAATTGTCAGGACCCCGAGGCACTTATACAGGATGCAGTTGATAAGTTCAACGCATCTGTACCCTCTTTTATGAGAGTTGCCAAGGTTAAGCTCCGCACAGAGGACTTTCCCCGTAGCGGTGCTATGAAAATTATCAGAAATCAGGTGGAAAAATGATTTTAGAAAAACTGAGAGAGCTAACGGCAAGAATTATGGAGGGCATGGACTGTAGTGCTGATTTCAGTACACTTACAAGAGAGAGCAAACTGGTAGAGGATGCTTGTCTTAACAGCATTTCCATGCTTATGCTGGTTATAGCTATTGAAGAGGAATTTCACATAGAGCTTCCTGTTGACGATGCCTCCAAATGTGTTACAGTCGGCGAGATTGTAGATTTAATTCAAAGCTGTATTGATAAAAAAGCCTGAAAAGCGGATTGATTCAGATATCATATAGTGGAAGATTTTGAAAAAATGTTGACCAATCAACATCTTTTTCGTATAATGTTATCGTTTAGGTGGCTGTGTGCCGCTTAAAGGATAGCCGTAACAGCTTGGAAAGGGTAATGATTATGGTAGAACGGTACGAAAAAATAACCTCCTCTATATCGGGAATAAGCCGATACATTCAGAAGCTTGAGGCAGAGGAGATGGCAAAGCACGGGCTCAAGGGCTCCTGTGCTCAGTATCTGGTGATTATGAGAAGGTCAGATAGCCGTTTTACCGTGTCTCAGCTCAGCGAAAGTTGTATGAAGGACAAGGCGGCGGTTTCCCGTGCGGTGTCCGAGCTGGAAGCAAACGGTCTGATACTCAGAGAAGCCTCAGGCTCTAACCTTTATCGTGCAACTCTGGCGCTGACAGACAAGGGTGCTCAGGTTGCCGATGCGGTGGTGCTGAGAGTTAATAATGCAGTAGAACAGGCAGGTAAGGGACTTTCTGATAGTGACCGTCAGGTGTTTTACTCTTCTCTTGAACTGATTTCCGCAAACCTTAAAGAAATGTGCAAGGATACCGCTATCTGATAATATACATAGAATAATCCTTACGCATAAAGGGGCAGGTGCAGTAGCTATCGACCCTGTCAAGAACAAATAATCAAGATAAAAATTGGGAGGTAAGGCTCTCGCAATTTTTACATTGATATATAACATTGCAGATTTTATAATTAATTTGAAAAGAGGGATTTTATGATTAAGAGAATCATAGGCTTAATTATGTGTTTTTTAATGGCGGTATCTGTTGCGATAATCGGTACCTCACAAGCGGAGGCGGCTGCTGCAAAAGGCCCTATTAAGAACAATGGTACAAATGGAATATACATAGATATACTGGGATGGCCATATACCTCCTATGCCAATATTGCCAACTGGGGACAATATGCCTACACAGAATCAGGTTGTGCCTGGTTTGCTTCTGCCCGTACCCGTGAACTGACCGGAAAAGGAACAAACATTTACAGCGGCTACAGTTGGTGGTCTTCCACAGGTGCTTCCTTAGGCTTTTCTAAGGGCTCAACTCCCAAGGCAAAGGCTTTGGCGTGTTTTGAAAATCACGTTTCGGTTATTGAGCGTGTGGACGGTAACATTCTGACTATAAGCGAGGGCGGTGTGCGCGGAAGCGAAAACGCCCAATACGGATACTGTCATATTACAACAAAAACTATTGCTGAGTTTGAGGCAGGAAACGTAGGTACCGGAGCATTTTACGGATATGTATATTTAGGTGTGTCAGTTGATAACGAGCCCCTTACATCACCTGTAATTTCTACTGACAAAAACGGTTACTCTCAAGGAGATACGGTACAGGTTTCGTGGGTAGCATCTTCTGCAAACTCTCCTATATCTCACTACTGGATTAATATAATTACTCCCTCGGGAGCAACCCTCACAAGTGAAAGAATAAATAATGCGACTTCCTATAGTTTTACTGCAACAGAAGAAGGACAGTATCGTATTACGGTATATGCTACTCCTGTCGGCTCTCAATCCGGAGAGGGTAGTCTGACGGAAGAAGCGTACATTACAGTAGCTAAAAAAGCCGGTACACCGGTTCTGAGTGTAAAAGGCGGAACATCTACATCAAGCACTGTGTTCACTTGGGCTTCTACAGAGAACGCAACCTCATATATGCTTGATGTAACCAAAACAGACGGAACGGTATCGTCAATATTCACCTTGAAAAATACAGATACAGCTATGGAGGTTGTTCTGTCAAAGGGAACCTATAAGGCTGTTCTTACAGCATATTCTTCGTCGGGAGCAGCATCTCCCTCTGAAGAGGTGGAGTTTACGGTGAACTCCGCCGTTGATTCTGCCGACGGCTGGATATACACCGACACTTTACCCTCAAATATAACAAGTGATAAATATGAAATTCAGCGTCAGTATACATATGCGAAACACTCCTCTGTAGATTTGGGCGATGAATGGACAAAGGGCGAATTTGTAGAAACTGTTTATGAAAATTCCGGTGAGCCCTATTGGTCTCAGATAGAGCTTGAAACCTCAGATACAAGAGAACTCGTAAACTATATATACTATCATTATTGCGGCGGCTCCACAGGAAACAACGCAAACTACACCTATTTATCCTCATATCCTCATTACGATTGGCTGCCTAAAGACAATGTAATTGAGCAGGGTGTATATAATGACTACGATGATGCCAGATACAAGTACTATCATCTTGTCTGGAAAACAGGCGGGGATGCATATTGCAATTCAAATGTGTCGTGTGATGCCTCATATGGAACCCATGGCAACCGTAGCTATTATTGGTACAAATCCTGTCAGTATCAGGATAGGACCGCGGTAGACTATTACAGGTATTCATTAGCGGGAGATTGGACAACTGCAATTGAGCTGAATGCCACAGAGACAACATACAGATACCGATTAAAGGAAGGCGGATACCTTCTCGGAGATGCAAATCTCGATGGTGTTGTAAACATCAAGGATGTAACCGCAATCCAGAAATATCTGGTTTCTATAGTCAGCTTTACAGATAATGCAAAGCTTTGTGCAGATGCTACCCGGGATGGTGTAATAAATATTAAGGATGCAACTCAGATTCAGAAGTACATTGCACTTCTTCTCGGAGATACAAAAATAGGAACTTACATCTGATAAAAACAAAAGCCCTCGACTTACATTTCATAAGTCGGGGGCTTAATTAATTCAAATGCTTTTCAAAGAAATCATTTACTTTTTCTAAAAGCTGTAGGTTTGGCTCGTTTATCCGGAGGCTGTCTATAGAGGAGTAAAAATCATTGGCTATATCCTGCGGGATACCGTTAGGATATGCTGTGGAAAGCTTTTGGTACTCCTCGTCTACCGACTCGGTATAGGTGGTAGCCTCCTTTGAGAAAAGAAGATTTGTGTGTCCGTTTTGGTTTTCGTCGGTCAGTAGCAGATACTCAGTATTGGGGTTGAGGATTTCCTCTTTGTGAGCATATATGGAGCAAGAGTCCATAGGGGTGGTAGTGTCCTTTTCGCCCTGAATTATCAGAGTGGGACAGGTGCTGTTACTGATGCTCTGTGATGCAGTCATACTTGTCATATCCCAGCCAAAAAGCATTGTCTGATAAGCATAGAGAAAGGGATATCCTACGAAAGCAAAGCTACCCACATAGTTTTTGGAGGTGTCTATAGTTACCTCCATAGGTGAGTTGGCACCGCTTATGGTGGCAACAGCCTGAATATCGTAGTCTGACTCAAGGGCACAGGCTACGGCGTAGCCTCCTCGGGAATGACCCATAAGAAACAGAGGCAAATCCTTAAGCCGAGGGTCGCTTTCAATAGTGTCAAGGGCAGCAAGTAGGTCGATAGTTTCCTGACAAAAGCCTACGGAATCCTCGCCCTCGCTGAGAAAGCTTCCTGTAGTATCAAAAGAAAAAACTCTCCAGCCCATATCTATAAAGCCTTTGTAAACGCCCAAGTAATCGTTGGCACCGCTGGAAAGTCCGGGTGCAAAAACAATGAGTCCCTTGTCACCCTCGCCGTAAAGGTAACCCTGTAGACGCAGGTCGTCACTTTGAAAGGTGATTTCCTCGCAGGGATAATCCTCGCCTAATTCCTTATAATCTATGTTCATTGCCAGGTCGTAGCTGTCGTATTCAAATCGGGGAAAAATCATATCGTATATAATTTTAGCGGCTACAAAATTCATAATAGCAAATACTATTAATATCACAAGTGTCACCAACATGCCACGCAAAAGCCTTTGCTTTCGCGTTTTTGTTTTAGCCATATTATTCCCTCCTTTGATGTGTTTTATTCCTATGTGGCAATTCTATCATATTTCCCACAAAAAGTATATAGGTTATCTTTTCCTGAGGCTTTGTGCCAAAGATAAATATTAATATGCTCAAAACGGAATATATTGATAAAAAAGGTTTACAAACCACAATATATATGATATAATCCTCTTATATTGGATAATATGCGTTTAATAAGAATGCCTTTTAAGGAGGACTTTAAGATGAGTTTATCCCGTGCTAAGATTGAGGGCTATCTGTTGCCCGTTAAAAAAGGTAAATATTACGACAAAGCTCAGGTTGATGCTCTGATGCAGGAGATAGCCACCGATGCCGACGAGACCTTAATGGACCTTGCAAGTAAGCGTGAGCGTATTCAGGAGCTGGAGAAGAGAGAGGAATCTATTGCACAGGCTCTTATTATTGTCAAACAGCTGTCCGAGCAGATAGTTTCCAAGGCAAAGACCGAGGCAGAGAAGATTATAATGGAGAGCACCGCAAAGCAGATGGAAATTGAGGAAGAAATCCTTCGTCTTGAAGCTATCCGTGACAGATACAGAGGAGAGCTTGAGGAGGATATCAAGAGTATGATGTCAAAGTTTTTGGCAGAGGTCAGAAACGGCTCAAGTGCTGAATAACATAAAGTGCCAATGCCTGTGATTGTTCACAGGCATCTTGTTTTTTTAATAACAAAAATTAACACCTGTAATATCATTTTTTCGTGGAATGATACTACAGGTGATTTTTATGAAGGATAAGAAAAACTCAGACAAAACAGGCGCAGGTATGTTTATGCAACTGGCAGAGGATGCCCGGGCAGTAAACACCTTTGCGGGATTGGGTGTACAAAATCAGCAGATACTTCTGGAGAGGTTTACCCATCTAAGCAGCGAAGAGGAAAAACGGCGTCATATACAGGAGCTTACCCGATAATAAGTAAAAATGCCACAAAAGGACAGTGCGGACACAGTAAAGTATACCGTGTCCGCACCGTTCTATAAATAGAGTGGAGAAAAAAGAAGAAAGCAAATGAAAGTTTCAACAAATGTATATATTTGTTGAAGTGTTACCAAGGCTTACCGCCGTGGTTACCGCCACCCATAGAGCCCATTCCACCCATACCGCCGGAGCCTGAGGTGGTAACAATATTGTTTAGGGTAATCTGAGTGTATTCTGTGCCATCTGAGTATGTGCCTTCGGTGTACAGTCCGTCCTGTACATTTCCTGAGTGGCTGCCACCTGCAGACAAAGTGTAGGTGTTGCCTATTTTCAAATCAGGAGAGGTTATAAACAAATACCCAAAGCTCTTGCTCGGGGCAAAGGTAAGGTCAAATCCATCTGATGAGCTTAAATTACATAATGTATTTGCAGAGAAACTGCCGTTTAGATAAAATGCTATACTGCACTGAGTGGAGGAGGTAGAAACGGTCTCCATCATATCCGAGGAGCCCACGGCAATAAAGGTGCCTCCGTTAATATAGCAGGAGGATTCCCAGTCAAAGGGAGAGTTACCGCCTGAGGTGGGACCGTTGACTATGGTGGTACCGCCCTCGATAGTTATCGAGCCGTTGGAGTCCAGACCGTCACCTACAGCGTCAATGTATACGAATCCGCCGCTTATGTTGAGGGCATAGGACGAGGAGTTACCGAAAGAATCCATACCAAAGCCACCGTAGGAGGTGTCTCCGCCTCCGGCAGAGTTAATGCCGTCGTCAGAAGCCACAAGGTGAATATCACCTCCGCTTATGGATACCTCTGTACCCTCCAGACCCTCGTAGGAGGTTAAAATATCTATAGTACCATTGGTGATGGTAAGCTTTTCGTCGCTGTGAACACCATCGTCACCGGATTTTATCGTGAACTCTCCGCCGGAGATTGTTACATCAGAGTTAGAGTGGAGGGAGTCATCCTCGCTGTTTATATTGTATACACCGCCTGTGACCAAAAGTGCTCCCTGAGATTTGAGGGCTTTCATACTCACATCAGAGGAATTGTCCCCATAGTAATATCCGAAGCCCATAAATCCGCCGTAGCCGTAATTATAATCGGCATTTTCTGCACCGCCACCTGTGGTAATATTAAATGTACCTCCTGTAATGGTCAGAGCATTTTCGGATTGTATGGCATCCTTTTCGGTATCAATGGTGATGTTACCGCCGTGGATTTCCATATTACCCAGAGAGGAGTCCTCGGAGTTAGTGGTTTGTATGCCGTCACCGGCACAGGTAATGGTTATGTTACCGCTTTCTATGGTAATGCCGTCCTTAGCTTTGATTCCGGTATCTACGGAAGTAATAGCAAGGGTGCTTTCTGCAATAGTAAGAGTGTCCTTGGTGTGCAGAGCGTTGTTGTAGTTGGAATTAATGGTCAGGCTTCCCTGTCCGCTGATGATAAGGTCGTTTTTGCAGAACAGAGTTGCATCAGGGTCCTCGTCTGCACCTACAGAGTAGGCGGAACTGTCCGTCAGGGAATTTTCGCTATCGGTTTTGAGCACCAGATAGGTGTTCTTTGCATCGGCAATATACAGAGGGGATGAATCCTCGCAGGTGATGTGGGCATTGTCCATAACAAGCCACACGTCCTGCTTGTCGGCATTGACTACAATCTGGCCGCTGCTGAGGGTACCTGTAAGTATATAGGTGCCGCCTGTGCCAATGGTGATTATGTTGCCCTCTTGCTTAACGCCTTTGACATCTGTTATGTCGCCGTTAAAGTCAAGAGTCTGGGCATTATCGTAGTTAATTTCTGATTCTATATCTGAGTATACAGGCACGTATTCTGTTGCATCCGGGGAATCGGTTTTGGCTCCCTCGGAATTTGTGAGAGTGTTTTTACATCCCAAAAGAGAAAGCATAAGCACTACACACAGAAGCAATAAAGATAACCTGAAAAAAAGCCTTGATTTCTTCATATAATACCTTCCTGTCAGAAGTGATATCAAAGACTGCTGTCGTTCATTGCAAATCTGCCCAGAGCTACCGGCAGGTTGCCGTTACGGGTACGGATTTCGTCCAGAAATTCTTTTTCCTTGGACTCATCCTTCATAATAACAATGTAGTCAAGCTCGTAGATACTACCCATATTTTTTGTGCGAACAGAGGTGAGATTGTGGGTGGTGGTGTAGCCCTCGAACAAATCGTCAATAAAACTGTTGTACTCAAGGTTTTCGGGAATAGAAATCTTAAGGTGCTTTTCCATACGCTTCTCGCCGAAGTTAATCTTAAAGAGCAAAAGCCACATCAAGCAAACAAGGGCGGTAATTGCAACGGCAAAGGTAACATAGCCGAGACCATCTGCCACACCGATTGCCATAGAGAGCATAATTGCCAGAATTTCTCTGGAGTTTCCGGGCTGACTTCTGTAGCGGACCAGGCTGAATACACCCAGAGCAGCAATACCTGCGGCGCCCATATTTTCGCTGACAAGCATAATCAGAGACTGTACTATTACAGGAAGCAAGGCAATAGTAATAGCAAAGTTCTTGGTGCAGGAGCTTTTGTACATATAAACCAAGGCAGAGATAACTCCCAGCACCAGGGACACACCTGCACATATGGCTACACTTAAAATATTTACAGAGCCCAGAGTGTATACTCCGGTGCTTTCAAGAATACTGCTGAACATTAGTCAGTCTCTCCTTTCAAAAATGTATTTGTATATATTCTTCCGTATTTTGAAAAGCTTTGGCTGAAAACAGAGTTTTCACTCAGAAGTCTTGTCAGCCACAGAGGGGTAGCGTTGGGGATTTTAATTTCCATAATATAGGTGCCCTCGGGCAGGAGCATTTCCCCTTTGTCGCCACGGCGGAAAGTAACGTCTGAGTACCTGCTGCGGATGTTTTTGTCAAAGGTGATTCTTAGCTTTTTGTCCTCTTTAGAATAGTATGCAGTGCGATCATAGGCAATGAATACTCGGGGGCTCAGTCCGTAGAAATTGACCATATAGTCAATCTCCTTGGGGATGTTTCCTCCTATACGGCAGGGCAGAACGCCTGTCTCGATATATTCCTCTGCCTCCTTAAGGGTCATGGATATACGTCTTTTGTAAACGGTTCCCTTGTACTTTTTCTTAATCTCAAGGAAGACTGTGCTGTCGTCACCTGTGGGCAGACCGTAACTGCGAAGCCTGAGTTTTTCTTTGTAGACAGGCTTGTCGATAGAGGTCTGTATCAGGTTGTCGCCCTCGTCGTCAAAGTAGATGTTACAGATAGTAGTTTCGCCGTATTTGTCTATTTGCATATGTTCCTTTATACCTTCCAGCACCGCAGAGTATTGCTGACTGTCCAGTATGTATTTTTTCTCTACACGCTTAAAAATATATGTGAAAGCCAAGCAATTCACCTCCACTGTGTATGAGTATAACGGTTTGTTGTGATTTAAGTTTGTGGGTTATGTGAAAATTAAGAGATAAAGAACACAGACTGTTTTGACTAAAAATAAAAGTTTTTGCATAAATAAAAGGAAAATAATGCAAAAACAAAGAAATATAATGCGAAAACGGAAAAATAACTTGCAATTTTGCAATATAATATGTTATAATAATCATTAATTGAAAATGAGGTATCCATATTCTGCCAAGGCTGTTATATAAAGATAGGTTGAGGCAGTTAAATCCGAAAATATACATATTGTTTAATGTTTGTTTATCCATTTTGCTATGATTCGGGATACAATATTTTCACAGATTAAAAATATTTGGAAAGGCAGTGATTGAATTGACAAGTAAATTTAATTCCTATTCACAGAACTCTCCTATGTTGGAAGAGCTTTGCGCCAAGTGTATCGAGCACTCCTGTATTGACACTGACCTTTACGCCAAATTTGATGTTAAGCGTGGTCTTCGTGACTTAAGCGGTAAAGGCGTGTTGACAGGTCTGACAGAGGTTTCTGAAATTCGTCAGAATAAAATAGTAAACGGTGAGGCAGTACCTACTGACGGTAAGCTTTTCTATCGTGGTATTAATATCACCGATTTGATTCAGGGCTTTGCAAAGGACGGAAGGTTCGGCTTTGAGGAGACTATATATCTGCTTCTCTTCGGTGAGCTTCCCAATTCACAGGAGCTTCAGAACTTCAACGAGCTGTTGGCTTCCTACCGCACCTTGCCCAAGAATTTCGTAAGAGATGTTGTTATGAAGGCTCCCTCAGGGGATATGATGAATACTCTTGCACGAAGCGTTCTTACATTATATTGTTATGACACCAATGCTAACGATATTTCTTATACCAATGTTCTGCGTCAGTGCTTACAGCTTATTTCCGTATTTCCGCTTTTATCTGTTTACGGCTACAATGCCTACAGACATTACGAAATGGGAAAGAGCTTCTTTATTCATAACCCCAGACCCGAGCTTTCTATTGCAGAGAATATTCTGAGACTTCTCCGTCCCGATAAGAAATATTCTACCCTTGAGGCACAGGTACTGGATGTAGCCTTAGTAGTTCATGCAGAGCACGGTGGCGGTAATAACTCCACCTTTACAACAAGGGTTGTTACCTCCTCGGGTACAGACACCTACTCAGCTATTGCAGCGGCTCTCTCTTCACTTAAGGGTCCTAAGCACGGCGGTGCCAACGCCAAGGTTGTAGGTATGTTCTCTGAGATGAAGAAATGTGTTAAGGATTGGACTGACGAAGAGGAAATCAGCAACTACCTCCGCCGACTCCTTCACAAGGAAGCCTACGATAACGCAGGTCTTATCTATGGTATGGGTCACGCAGTATACAGTATTTCTGACCCCAGAGCCAAGGTGTTCAAGGGCTATGTTGAGCGTCTTGCAGAGGAAAAGGGTATGCACGATGAGTTTGACCTTTACTCCAGAGTTGAGCGTCTTGCTCCTGCGGTTATTGCAGAGGAAAAGCGTATCTACAAGGGCGTTTCTGCCAATGTAGACTTTTATAGCGGACTTATGTACAGTATGCTGGGACTTCCTCAGGAGCTGTATACACCCCTGTTTGCTATAGCCCGTATTGCAGGTTGGTCTGCTCATCGTATGGAGGAGCTTATCAATGCAGGTAAGATTATCCGTCCTGCATATATGAGCGTTGCCGAGGAGAGAGAGTATGTGCCTCTCTCTGAGAGAAAGTAAGTATGAAGATTAAAGGCTTGATTTTTGATATGGATGGTCTGCTGATTGATACAGAGCGACTGTCCTACGAGGCACTTGAGTACGATTGCCGACAGAGAGGGCTTCAGTTTACTATGGAGCAATTTCTGGGCATACGGAGTCTGTCTATCAAAAAGTGTGAGGAGAAGTTCCACTCTTATTTTGGTGAGGACTTTGACTTTTACGATTGCTTTTCGAAGCATACTGTCTATATCAATGAGCATATAGATAAGTACGGCGTACCTATGAAAAAGGGTGCAGACACCATTCTTGAGTACGCACGGAGCAAGGGGCTGAGGATAGCCCTTGCAACGGGTACACCTCTTGACCAGGCAGAAAAGTGGCTTGGGGAATTAGGACTATGGGAATACTTCGAAAAGGTGCAGAGCTCTGCATTTATTCCCCATGGTAAACCTGCTCCTGATGTATATCTGGCAACGGCAGAACTGCTGGGGCTTGAGCCTCGGGAGTGTATGGCATTTGAGGATTCTCCCAACGGTGTACGCTCTGCTTCTTCGGCAGGTTGTGTTACGGTTATGGTGCCGGATTTGTCCGGTCCCGACGAGGAACTTTCAAGGCTTATATACGCTTCGTCAGAAAATCTTGAGGAAGCAATAAAGCTTATAGAGGAACTGAATAACAAGGAATGATAAGGTATAACTTTGCGGAGGCAGATTATGAGCCGAATCATTCAGAGTATCAACGGCTATCTGTGGGGGCTTCCCATGATAGCCGTTTTATTATCTCTGCACATTTTTAGTACGGTGAGGTACGGATTTATTCAGAAAAACGTGTTGCAGGGTATCAAACTGTCCTTGAAAAGGCAGAAGGGAGAAAGCGGGGATATCAGTCCTTTTGGTACCTTGGCGACTACCCTTGCCTCTACCTTGGGAACAGGGAATATAATAGGGGTTTCCTCGGCGGTGGCTTTAGGCGGGGCAGGTGCAGTCTTCTGGTGTTGGATAAGCGGAATCCTCGGAATGGCTACACAGTATGCCGAAGGAGTACTATCCGTCAAGTACAGAGAAAAATCCCCCTCGGGACAGTTTAGAGGGGGACCGATGTATGTGCTGAAAAACGGAGTAGGAAGCAAGGCATTAGGTATAGTGTATGCCCTGTTTGCTTCTGTTTGTGGTCTTATCACAGGGGCGGCAATACAGTCAAACGCTATTGGGGATGTAGTGACGATGTCCGGCGACAAAAACACTTCTCTTTGGGTGGGGGTTGCTCTGGGGATTGTTACGGCTTTTGTAATCTTTGGGGGAATCAGTTCTATTTCAAGGCTTTGTACCTTTTTTGTGCCTTTTATGGCGGTGCTGTATGTAATAGGCTGTTTGGCGGTGCTGTATATTAACAGAGGCTTTCTTGCAGAAACCATAAAGTATATAATGGTACAGGCGTTTTCTTTGAGGGCAGTTGCAGGAGGGGCGGTAGGGTCCACGCTCCTTTTGTCTATGAGGTACGGCTTGTCCAGAGGGCTTTTTTCTAATGAGGCAGGACTGGGGACCTCGTCGGTTGTAAGTGCTTCTGCACAGACAGAGAACCCTGTCAGACAGGGTCTGGTAACAATGACGGCTACCTTTTGGGATACGGTGGTAATGTGCCTTATAACGGGACTGACAATAGTCAGCAGCGTCCTTTCAAGTGGTGCTGAGTTGGAGAAAGGCTACCCGGGAGGAGAACTGTGCCGCAAAGCCTTTGCTCAGATACCCTATGTGGGTGAGGGGATACTCAGCATCGGGATTGTTACCTTTGCTTTTTCTACAATTCTCGGTTGGGAATGGACAGGGGAGAGTTGCTTTGGCTATATCTTCGGCGAAAGCAGGGTGAAGGTTTACAGGGTTCTGTGGGTACTGGCGGTAGCCTTAGCTCCTATGCTGTCTGTGGATTTAGTTTGGAGTATAGGAGATTTATGTAACGGTTTGCTTATAATTCCCAATGGTGTGGCACTGCTTATGTTATCCGGTGAGGTAAGGGAGGAAACTCACAGGTACATAAGCTTATATAAGAAAAAGCACCGAACATAACTGTTCGGTGCCTAAGACTTATGGTGTAAATTATGCGAAGTAAACGTCCATTTCCTTCTCTTCGCCGTCTGCTACGAAGTATGCCTTGCTCTCTTCGGGCTTAACATAGATTGTGTAGCTCTTAGCAGTCTTGCCGTTAACCTTCTTAACGTTCTTGATGATATCGTCAACGCTAACCTGAACGCCGCCGAACTCAATGAACATCTCAACCTTAGAAGTAGTCTTCTTTGTTGTGGTCTTCTTAGCAGTTGTAGTGGTCTTCTTTGCAGGAGCCTCTGCTACTGCTGTCTCAGCCTTAGCTGCCTTTGTGGTAGTCTTCTTAGTTGTTGTCTTTGCTGCTGTTGTCTTTGCAGCTGTTTCCTTTTTTGTTGCCATAATAATATACCTCTTTCGTTATATTCAGGAAAAAATTTACAGGTAAATCCTTGACTTACCAAGGCTATTATACAATTCTCTTTTTTTGTTGTCAAAGGAAAAAGATAAATTTCGTCCATTGCACCAAAAGAACAAGTATAAAAAACGAGATTATGGGCAATACAAACATAAAAAAGGCACTGTTTTTGTATACTTTGCAGACTAATATGGAATTATTTAACATAACCAAGGTGGTAATTTTGTACATCTCACCAAAAATTCGACAGAATAAACAAGGTTTAACGCCTTGGTTGAATTTGTGTTTTGTTTTATGATATACTTACTGTGTATAAGGCTCGGCGGAGGGGTAACTATGGCAAAAAGCTCAAGACAAAAGCAGAAGCTTCTGCAGATTTTCAAAATGCTTATGGAGAGAACTGACGAAAACCACGGCATTACTGTGGCACAGATAATAGCGGAGCTTGAGAGTATGGGCATTCCTGCCGAGAGAAAGAGTGTCTACGATGACTTAGAGGTGTTGGAGCAGTTTGGTGAGGAGTTCGGCTTTGAGCTTTGCCGTCAGAAGACCAACACCGTTACATATTATATAGGAAGCCGACAATTTCAGTTGGCAGAGCTTAAGCTTTTGGTGGATTCTGTTCAGAGCTCCAAGTTCATAACTCTGAAGAAGTCCCACGAGCTAATAAGCAAGGTAGAGTCCCTTGCATCAATTCACGAGGGCAGACAGCTTCAGCGTCAGGTGTATGTATCAAACAGAGTAAAAAATCCCAACGAAACAATTTATTATGCAGTAGACAGCATTCACGAGGCGATATCCGAGGACAAAAAGATTACCTTCTCCTATCTGGAGTGGGTGCTGGGTACAGGCAAGGACAAGATTTACAAGCGCCGTCGCAGAGATGGCAAAAGATACTGTGTATCTCCCTGGGCACTCTCCTGGGATGACGAGAACTACTACTTAGTGGCATTTGACAGCGAAACTCAGGCTATCCGTCACTACAGAGTGGATAAGATGGAGCAGGTCAGCCTCACTGAGGAAAGCCGTGACGGCAAGGAGGTCTTTGACTCTTTTGATATGGCGGTGTATTCCAAGAGCGTTTTCGGTATGTTCGGCGGTGAGCTTACTACCGTACAGCTTCGCTTCTGTAAGGATATGATTGGCGTAGTTGTAGACCGCTTCGGCAAGGATATTTATGTTGCCGAGGACAAAGAAAATCACTTTACCGTGAATGTCAGCGTTGCCTTGAGCCCTCAGTTCTTCGGATGGCTGTTTGGTCTTTCCGACAAGGTGCAGATTCTCTCTCCTCAGAGGGCGGTGCAGATGTACCGCGAGGAAGCCGAGAAGATTCTCAGACTTCACAGTTAAAGTTTATATGCAGTAATTTTAGCATAAAGCATAGTCCTGTTTAAGGGACACCCCTTCTTGTAGAATAAAGATACAAGGAGGAGATATAAATGCTTAATTTATGTATTTTTGTTTTTATTTTTTACGCTCTTTTTGCTATTGTGAGAATGCTTATCGATTACACCACAGGTGAGACAGCACATAGCACAAGGGATAGAAGGAGCAGACACACCTATGAGCAGGATAGTGTTGGCATCAGCGTCACCGAGACGCCGTGAGCTAATCAGATTTATTGAAGAAGATGTACTCTGTGTGCCGTCAGGAGAAGAGGAAACTCTGCCTGATGGCATTGGTGCGTTTGAAATACCCGAGCATCTGGCACGGATTAAGGCGAAGTCTGTAAGTGAGCAATACCCCGACAGCATTGTCATAGGTTCGGACACAGTGGTTATCCTTGAGGGAGAGATACTATCAAAGCCCGAGGATAAGGCGGATGCTTACAGAAAGCTTCGTGCTCTCAGCGGTAAGGTGCATACTGTGGTAACAGGATGTGCAATAATCCGAAAGGGCAGTATTAAAACCTTCAGAGAAGAGACAGAAGTTGAATTTTATTCTCTCAGTGATGAGGAAATTCACGCGTATATTGATACAGGGGAGTGTATGGATAAAGCAGGTGCTTACGGGATTCAGGGAAAAGGGTCGATGTTTGTCAAGGGTATAAAGGGCGATTACTTCAACGTAGTAGGACTTCCCGTTGCAAGACTCAGCCGTGAGCTTAAGGCTTCAGATCAAAAATCTTAACGGGTACGGGAGAGGGACTATGAGACACGTATTTATTATTAATCCTGCAGCAGGTAAGAAGGACAGCACCAAGGAAATAAGAGAAAGGGTCAGAAACCTGAGAACCTCTGAGCCGGTGGAGATTTATCTGACACGTTATCCCGGAGATGCACAGAAGAGAGCCCGATACGAGGCAGAGCAGGGCGACCATGTCCGCATATATTCCTGTGGCGGAGACGGTACCGCCAACGAGGTTCTCAACGGTCTTGCAGGATATTCTAACTGTGCTATGGGAATTATCCCCATAGGCTCGGGCAATGACTTTGTCAGAGCGTTGGAGAAATACTCGAGAGAAGACTTTCTGGATGTAGAGCATATGATTCAGGGAGAAGAGGTGCCCATTGACCTGATTGAATGTCAGGGCAAATATTCCATGAATGTTCTGTCTGTAGGCTATGACAGTGCAGTAGCCAAGAATGTGGACAAATTCAAGAAGCTTCCTCTGGTCAGCGGTAGCCTTGCCTACAAGATGTCTATTGTATATTGTCTTTTCTCCAAGCGTAAGCATAAAATAAAGATTCTGTTGGACGGAGAGCCTTTCCAAAAGACAGAAGCAGAGAAGACAACACTACTTGCCATAGCGGCTAACGGAAGGTTCTACGGCGGAGGAATTAAGGCGGCGCCTCTGTCGGTAATGGATGACGGACTTATGGATTTTATCCATGTTGATACTATTTCTGTGGTAAAGTTTTTGTCCATTATCGGTAAGTACATAAAAGGTACACATCTCCAAAATCCAAAGTATAGAAGTTTCCTCAGTTTTCTAAGATGCAAGAAGATTCAGTTTCTGGCGGACGAGCCTGTGGACGTAAATCTGGACGGTGAAATCTTCTCTATGAAGAACCCCGAAATTAATGTTCTGCCGGGTGCACTCAGAATAATTATGCCCAAAAAAGCAGAAACAATAACAAATAAGTCAGAAAAACAGGAGAGTAAGTTGGCGTTTCAAGGATAATTTTTTTGGGATATAGTTGACTTAAAGGGAATAAGTTTGATATAATTAATGTGGTTATATGCAATATTTTCCGTAAAAATTTTATTGAGGAGATGTAACCTATGAAGAAGTTTACAAAATTCGCAGCTGTTTTACTTGCTGTACTTATGCTTGTGAGTGCATTTGCATTTAACACAAGTGCGGCTTCCTTCTACGAGACAGGCGATGCAAATTGTGACGGTAAAGTAAGTGTTAAGGATGCGACGGCTATTCAGAAGTATGTTGCTGAACTGGGCTTGGTAGATACCTACACATCTGATGTTAATTACGACGACGAAGTTACGGTAAGAGATGCAACAGCAGTTCAGAAGTATATTGCCGGTATGGGCGTTACTATCGAAGATGCTGCAGGTGTTTCCTTTGATAATGTTGTTTATCCCACAGAGCCTCTTAAGGGCAAGGAAAATGCAGAGAGCGACTTCCTCTGGAAGACTTTGGAGGATGGCACAGTACACATTATCGCATATATCGGTACATCCAAGGATGTAACCGTTCCCGAGAAGATTGACGGCAAGACCGTTACTACAATCGGCAAGTGTGCATTTAGCACCGCTATGGACCTTACAAACCTTAATTTGGAAGTTCCCCTTATCAATAGCCTTTGGATTCCCGACTGTGTAACAACTATCGGTGAGGGTATGGCCGCTTATCAGACAAGCCTTACCGACCTTCGCTTACCTGCGGATATCAAGGCTGTTCCCGATATGGTAGCACTTCGCTGCAGAAATCTCGTGAACTTTGTTGTTCCCTCAAAAGTCGAGAAGATAGGCTTCGCTGCGTTCGAGGATTGCAACAAAATGGTAGCGTATACTCTTCCTGAGAGCTGTACTGTTATTGAGGCTGAGGCATTCACCCGTAACGACAGACTTGTTGCTATCAATCTTGATAAGGTAAAGTCCATTGGTATGTGGGCATTCTTTGAGTGTAATCTTATGGGTCCCGAGCTTAACCTTGCAAGTATTGAGACAATTGATACTCACGCATTCCAGGCTTGTAGAAGTCTTACTGATGTTACTATCGGTGACAACTGTAAGGAAATCTCCGGACATAGCTTTAAGAACTGCTTTAAGCTTGTTAGCGTTACACTTCCTGAGGGTCTTGAGTCCATCGGCGAACTTGCTTTCGCGGCAACCAACGCTGAGGAGTCCTCGGTTCCTGCAGGTTGTACAGTAGCTGAGGATGCATTCAGCAAAGCTCGTCCCGAGTTCTATTAATTACGGAATATATTTATAAAACAACACCCCTGCACATCATAGGTGCAGGGGATTTTTTATTGCAGGGTGAACATTCTGCCCTCATGGTCGGTTTGGTAGTCACCCTCGAGCAAAAGCTCGGATATGGGCACAAACTCGTAGCCCTGAGCTCGGACGGCATCTATAATAAGAGGCAGAGCCTCGGGGGTGTTCTCGGCGCCGTTGTGCATAAGGATAATACTGCCACTCTGTAGCTTGGAGGTAATCCTGTCTATCATCTGTTGGGGGGTGGGATTTTTCCAGTCCAGAGAGTCAATGTCCCATTGAATACAGTACATATCTGAGTCCTTGACGGCTTTTACCACCGAGTTGTCATAGTCACCGTAAGGCGGACGGAACAGAGTAGGGGTCTTGCCTGTTAGCTCCTTGATTTTATCGTTGCAGTTTTTTATTTCGCTGAGTTTTTCTTCCTCTGAGAGCTTTGTCATATAGGCGTGGGTCGAGGAGTGATTTTCCACATCGTGACCTGCTTGTGCAATTGCTTTCACAGAGTCGGGATATTTGCTGACCCAGTCGCCAACAAGAAAGAAGGTTGCAGTAACCTGCTTTTCCTCAAGAATATCGAGAAGGGTCTCGGTTTGTTCGTTGCCCCAGGCAGCATCAAAGGATATGGCAACCTTTTTGTCGTCCCTGTCTACGCAGTATATGGGGATATCACGGACTTCGGCGGCGGTCTGGATTGCCTTTTGAGTAGTGCGGATTGTAACTGTTAGGGCGATAGCACCGATAAGCACACAGGAAAACAGCACCAATAAGCCCTTTTTTGTAATGGTATAAATCTTCATACATACACCTCGGTTAATATATATGCAGGAGGGTCTGAAAAAATCCATTACTGAGGAAACGGAATATAAGTAGGGACGGCACCCTCGACGACCCGAATCCTTCATCAACCTTTAGTGAATATGTATATGGTTTGGTATAATAACAAACTTATCAACCAAAGCTCCTTTTAAGATTAAAATAAAAAGAGACGGCAGATTATCTGCCGTCTCTTTTGTGTATATAAGATTACTTTTCAATTCGCCATTTGATACCCTGGGGTGTGTCCTCAAGGATAACGCATCTTGCTTTCAGTTCATCACGGATTGCATCAGCGGTTGCCCAGTCCTTGTTCTTTCTTGCCTCGGTACGCTTGGCAATAAGCGCCTCAATTTCGGCGGCTTCTTCAGGGGTAACACCGGTGTCGACAGTCTCCTGAGTGTTTTTAAGAGCTTTGGCGGCTTCTATAAGTCCCAGAGAGAGAACCTTGTCAAAATCCTCAATAAGATACAGTTTTGTGGCATCGTCCACAGGAGCCTTCAGCACATCGTAAAGACAGGTAAGTCCCAAGGATGTGTTCAGGTCATTGCCCACAGCTTCCTTGAACTTGTCGATATATTCCTGTGCAGCGGCAGTATCTGCCTCGCCCTCGGCATTGAGGGTGGCAATACGGCTTATGAGCTTGTTGTAAGCTACTGCTGTGTTGTCAAGGCTTTCAAAGGTAAAGGTCAGGGGCTTACGATAATGAGACTGAAGACAGAACATTCTGTATACAAGAGGATTGTAGCCCTTGCTTTCAAGTAAGGATACTGTCAGAAACTCGCACTTACTTTTACTCATTTTGCCTGTGGAGTCCAACAGGTGAAGTACATGGAACCAATGGGGACACCACTGATGACCCAGGTATGCCTCACTCTGGGCAATTTCGTTGGTATGGTGGGGGAAGGCATTGTCAACACCGCCACAATGCAGGTCAAGATATTCTCCGCCGTGCTTGATGCTGATAGCAGAGCACTCTATGTGCCAACCGGGGTAGCCTTTGCCCCAGGGAGAATCCCACTTTAGCTCCTGGTCGTCAAACTTGGACTTGGTAAACCAGAGCACAAAGTCGGTTTTGTTCTTTTTGAAGGTGTCCTCCTCAACGCTGTCACGAACGCCGACGGCTAAGTCTTCTTCGGTCTGATTGCCGAATACATAGTATTTATCAAGCTTAGAGGTGTCGAAGTAAACGTTGCCTCCGGCTGTATAGGCATAGCCCTTCTCAAGAAGGGTTTCTACCATTTCAATAAATTCGGGAATACAGCAGGTGGCGGGTTCAACCACATCGGGAGTCTTGATGTTAAGCTTTTTGCAGTCCTCAAAGAACGCCTTTGTGTAAAAATCCGCAATCTCAAGGACAGTTTTTTTCTCACGCTTTGCACCCTTGAGCATTTTATCCTCGCCTGTATCGGCATCACTTGCCAGATGTCCTACGTCGGTGATGTTCATAACTCGGTTTACATCGTAGCCCTCATAACGGAGAAACTTTTCCAGCACATCCTCCATAATGTATGTGCGAAGATTACCTATATGTGCGAAATGGTATACTGTAGGTCCGCAGGTGTACATATTCACCTTGCCTTCGGTATGAGTCTTGAACTCCATTTTCTTTTGTCCTAAGGTATTGTATAAAATCATTTTTTCATTTCCTCCACTTCTTTTTTTAGCAGCGTGATTTCGTGCTCCATACGGCACAGAGCCTGTGCCACAGGGTCGGCAACGTGAATATGATCCAGAAGGTCAACCCGTTGTCCGCCTATACGGGCAATTCTTGCAGGAACACCTACGGCGGTTGAGTTGTCAGGAACCTCGGAAAGCACCACGGCACCTGCGGCTATTCGGGCGTTGTTGCCAACCTTAAAGGGACCAAGCACCTTGGCACCCGAGCCCACAAGCACATTGTTTCCCAGAGTAGGGTGGCGTTTGCCTTGGTCCTTACCTGTGCCGCCGAGGGTAACATTCTGATATATAGTACAGTTATCACCTATAATTGTGGTTTCGCCGATAACTACTCCCATACCGTGGTCAATTACAAGACCTTTGCCAATCTTGGCGCCCGGGTGTATCTCTACACCTGTGCGTCTGCGACTGTTCTGGGATATCCACCGTGCGATGAATTTCATATTATGCTCGTAAAACCAATGTGCCCTACGATAACTGCGGATAGCCTTGAAGCCTGAATAGAGGAAGTAGACCTCAAAGCGGTTTCTTGCCGCAGGGTCACGCTCCAGAAAAGCATCAAGGTCGCTTATTAAATTTTTGAACATATAATCAACTCCAAGTCGGGACGGCAAAATAAAAAAGCCGTCCCAAATCAAGGGACGACCTTAAGCCGTGGTTCCACCCGAGTTCAGCCAACAAAAAAACATCTTGTCAGCCCTCTGCAACCTGTAACGGGGTTAGACGTCAGCGACTACTTTTTCTTTGGATGTTCACCGCTGAAGCTCCCGAGTGCATTTCGCCAATCGTGCTCAAGGTGGCTCACAGCAAGGCGTAATTTATTACACCTGCCACCCTCTCTGATAAGTCGTAGTGGTTACTTCTCTCGTTCAAAGCCTTTTGATATAACTTTAATATATTATATATAGTCTTGCTCAAAAATGCAACAGTTTATTTTTACATATCCTTAATGCAGTCTTTGTTATCCTTAAGATAAATAACACCCGAGATAATTGTGAATATGGTGCTTATCCATAGAAGAACAAGTCCTGCTGCATTGAGCCACAGGGAAAGTGTATCGGTTAGCTGTTGTGAAAGGGGAATAAGTCCGATACCGCAAAGCTCCAGAAAGAACTGAAAAACAAACACGGCAACAATGGCAATAATCTGGGTTACTGTCTTTACCTTGCCCCAAATATTGGCGGCAACAACTCTGCCTGAGGAGGCGGCCACCAGACGAATAGAGGTAACGGCAAACTCACGGAAGAGAACAATGATTACCAACACAGGGTCACACAGTCCCAGCCATACAAAGCAAACAAGGGCCGAGATTACCAGAATCTTGTCTGCCAAGGGGTCGGCAAACTTGCCGAAATCTGTAATCAGGTTACGCTCACGGGCAATCTTTCCGTCAAAGAAGTCGGTAAGGGATGCGGCGCCAAAGAGCAGTCCCGACACAAGATAGTGCAGAGGAAAGTCTATAAGCAGAGCGGCTACCATAAAGGGCACCAGCAGAATTCTCAGAATTGTCAGTTTGTTAGGTAGGTTCATACAATCAAGTCCTATCAATATTGTAGTGGAAGTTTATTCTACCAGGTCGCCGATAAGGTCGCAGTCCAGAATGTCGGTAATTTTAACTTGAACAAACTCGCCGGGTGCAACCTTACGCTCAGCGGCAAAGAACACATTGGGGTCAACCTCGGGGGCATCGGCACTGCTTCGTCCGAAGTAGCACTCTGCGTACCTGTCAAAACCCTCAACCAGCACCTCTATTGTGGTATCAAGGCGAGTTTGGTTGTATTCCTCCATAATGTACTGCTGCTGCTCCATTATAGCAGAGGCACGGAACTTCCTTTCCTCAGGCTCTACCTGAGGCATATCTGCCGCAGGAGTATCCTCCTCGGTAGAGTAAGCAAAGCATCCCAGTCGCTCAAAGGCTATTTCCTTGGCAAACTCGGAAACCTCGTCAAACTCTTCTTCGGTTTCTGTGGGGAAACCTGCAATCAAAGTTGTTCGCAGTACAACACCGGGGATTCTGTCACGAATCTTGGTGATGAGTGCAGTCAGACTCTGTCTGTCGCCCTTGCGGTTCATAGCCTTAAGCACTCTGCCGTTGCAATGCTGAAGAGGCAGGTCTATATAATTTACAATCTTGTCCTCAGAAGCGATAGTGTCAATAAGCTCGTCGGTAATCCTGTCGGGATAACAGTAGAGAACACGAATCCACTTGAGTTTTTCTATTTTGCAAAGCTTACGGAGAAGCTCGGAAAGCTTGAGCTCACCGTAGATATCCTCGCCGTAACGGGTGGTATCCTGAGCAATAACGTTGAGCTCCCTTACGCCACCTTCAACCAGATACTCTGCTTCTTCGATAATATCCTCCATCTTTCTGGAACGGAAGCCCCCTCGGATAAGAGGAATGGCACAGTAGGTGCAACGGTTGTCACAACCATCAGCCACACGGAGATAAGCATAGTGCAAGGGTGTGGATTGTATACGCATACCGTCAAGGGGTTGCATATTTACGGGAGGAAAGCTTTCTGTGTGATTACCTGCAAGAACACTTTCCACTGCCTCAACAATATCTCCGTTAGACCCCAGACCGATTACACCTGATACCTCGGGAAGTTCAGCGGAAATCTGCTCTTGATATCTCTGAGCAAGGCAACCTGTGACAATAATATGCTTAATGGTGCCTTCTTCCTTAAGCTTACCCAGTTCGATGATTTCCTCTATGCTTTCCTGCTTGGCACTTTCAATAAAGCCACAGGTGTTGACAATGGCAACATCTGCCTTGGCAGGGTCGTCGGTAAGAGTAAATCCGGCGGATTTTAATTTGTAGAGCATCATTTCGGCATCTACACGATTCTTTGCACAACCGAGAGATACTATTGCTATCTTGCAAATTTCCATAAGTAATTACCTGTTTCGTATATGTATTGACTGAAATCAGTCGTAGAAATTCTCTGTGTCTGTGTACTGAGATAGTACGGATTTGATATCGCTGTATTTATATCCTGCACGTTGAAGGGAAGCATAAGTTCGCCTGAGCCCTTTTTCGTCAGAAAGGGATTTGAGGTACTTTTTGCCAACAAGGGCTTCAATCTCTTCTTTTGGGTCAATCTCCAGAGAGTCAACGATATCCTGAGCATCCTCTCGAGGAATGCCTTTTTCAATAAGTTTGCGGAGTATAGCCGAGGGAGAGGAGTGCTTTCTGTGAAGTTCACGGGCATAACGCTCAGCAAAAGCCCGGTCGTTGATAAGCCCCAACTCTTGCATCCTCTCCAGCGCCTTTTGTGATATATCCGAGGGGAAATCCCGACGGAGTTTATCGTAAAGCTCCCCCGAGGAGTGGTCTCTGTAGGATATAAGCCATAGGGCTTTTTCCTTAGCACGATGAAGGTCAGAGCTTTCTATGAGAAAGCGGAGCCTTTCGTCGTCAAGCTCTGCTCCTGCTACAATGCGGTTTTCGGCAAGGGTATGGGTAGAGAGCTTCATAGCGTACTCTCCGTCAATATATATTGCCGAGAGCCCCTTTCTTCTGGGCTCAACTGCGGTGACTGTCATTAGTCTTCAACCAGAATGTCAAGCTTGGAGCCTGTCTTGGCAGGGGCTGTGGGAGCAGCGGCTACGGGAGTAACTTTGGGAGGAGCTGCCTTTACACCCTTTGCGGGACGGGTATTGAGCTTGTCAATATTCTCCCAAAGCTTTGCCTCAATTTCTGCTGCAAGTTCGGTGTTTGTTGAGAGAAGCTCCTTGACATTATCTCTGCCCTGACCCAAACGCATATCGCCGTAGTTAAACCAAGCACCAGATTTCTGAACAACGTCTGCCTTACAAGCCAGGTCTAAAAGCTCACCTATACGGGAGATACCCTGACCGTACATAATATCAAATTCTGCCTCCTTAAAGGGAGGAGCGATTTTGTTTTTAACAACCTTTGCTCTTGTTCTTGAGCCTATCATCTCGCCGTTAACCTTGAGAGTCTCCACACGACGGATGTCGATACGAACAGAGCTGTAGAACTTAAGGGCACGTCCACCGGGAGTAACCTCGGGGTTGCCGTAGATAACACCCACCTTCTCACGAAGCTGGTTTATGAATATGGCAACACAGTTGGATTTGGAGATAGCACCTGCAAGTTTTCTCAGAGCCTGAGACATAAGTCTTGCCTGAAGACCAACGTGGCTGTCACCCATTTCGCCCTCTATCTCAGCCTTGGGAACCAGAGCTGCAACAGAGTCAATAACGATAACATCGATAGCACCTGAACGTATAAGTGCCTCGGCAATTTCCAGAGCATCCTCACCTGTGTCGGGCTGAGATACCAGCAGGGAATCTACATCTACACCAAGAGCTGCGGCATAAACAGGGTCCAGAGCGTGTTCAACGTCAATGAATGCTACGTTACCGCCATCCTTCTGACCCTCTGCGATACAATGCAGAGAGAGTGTAGTCTTACCTGAGGACTCAGGTCCGTATATCTCAATAATTCTGCCACGGGGCAGACCGCCTATACCAAGTGCTATATCAAGGGACAGAGAGCCTGTAGATACATGGCCTACGTTCATAGCTTCATTCTGACCCAGACGCATAACGGCACCCTTGCCGAACTGCTTTTCAATCTGACCGAGTGCGGTCTCCAATGCTTTTGCTTTATCAATTGCCATAGTGTTCAAAACTCCTTCTATGTCTTTATTCAAGTTGTGGTGGATAAAATTCCGCCAACAGTATTATAAAATATCGTGGGTTCAAATGCAATAATTTTGGGGCAAAAAGTTCGAACAAATTTTCTAAGGTTCGAACACTGTCCCGTTTATAGCCCTGTGCACACCGCCAAGGTCGTCAAAAACCTGTATGTTATGGTAGCCCTCAGCGGTCATAAGTTCTGAGATAACCTGTGCTTGGGAGGAGTCGTATTCAAGAGCTAACATTCCGCCAACTTTAAGCTTTGGGGTATACATAGGCACAATTTTTCGGTAGAAGTCGCAGCCGTCCTCACCACCTGCAAGGGCAAGAGATGGCTCAAAGCACACCTCACGCTGGAGGTTCTCCATCTCCTGTGCACGAACGTAAGGAGGATTAGAGATAATAAGGTCAAACTCCCTGTCGGGGAGATTCACTGCTTCTTCAAAGATATCTCCGTGTATAAGATTTATATCCGCACAGTGGCTTCGAATGTTCTTCTGAAGATAGGGCAGAGCCTCATCGGAAATCTCAATGGCGGTAACCTGTGCCTCGGAATACAGACATTTAAGTGTAATAGCCAGAATACCCGACCCTGAGCACAGGTCGAGTATTTTTATATCTTGATTATTTTTTTTGAGGTTATCCAGATAGGGCAGAGTGCTCCTCAGCACAACCTCGGTGTCGTCTCTGGGTATAAGCACACCTTTTCCTACATAAAACCTTCTGCCGTAAAATTCCCAGTAGCCGATAATATACTGCAGGGGCTCTCCTGAGAGTCGCCTCTTTGCATAGGACAGAGCCAGTTCTGAGTCCTCGGCAGAAACCTCTTTTTCGGGAGTGATAAGCAGGTGAGTTTTGCTGAGGTTAAGGACTGCTTCTACAATAATCAAAGCCTCTTCTTCGGGGGAGTCGATTGTGCCCTCGTAAAGGCAGGACTTTATCTGTGAATATAACTTATTAAGAGTCATAGGATTTACTGATTACAGCTGATGATGTCAGAGCCGTCATCGGGGATAACCGGTGTAATAGCGGCAATAGCAACCTCCAACATTTTGTCGTCAGGCTCACGGGTGGTGATTCTCTGTGCCCAAAGTCCCGGTGCGGCTATAATTCGTGTGAAAGTGTTGTCGTACTTACCGCAGAGCTTGATAAGCTCGTAGCCGATGCCTACGGTAAGGGGCAGAAGCAGAATCTTAACGGCTGAACGAAGCACAGTGCCCCAGATACCCAGCTCTGCAAACTGAGGAACAAAAAGACCTATAACAATACCGAGGATAAGCATAATTACCATAAAGCTTGTACCGCAACGAGGATGGAAGCGAGAGTGCTTTCTGATATTTTCTACCGTAAGCTCCTCGTCAGCTTCATAGCAGAAGATAGTCTTATGCTCAGCACCGTGGTACATAAATACTCGCTTCATATCTTCCATCTGAGATACAAGGATAATGTAGCCCAAAAAGAGGATAATACGGAGAATACCCTCAAAGGCGGACTGAGTGATTCTAAGGTCAACTATAGCGTCAATAGAGGGGGTAATCTGTGCGTTGTTAATTAAGGAATAGAGGAATGAGGGAAGCCAAAAGAAAAGGACTATGGCAAGACCGATGCCGAGCACAGAGGCTATGGTCATAATCACTCCCATAAGCTTTTCGCCCAGATGGTCGTTGAGCCAACGCTCAAACTTGCTCATCTGTTCCTCCTCTACCTCTACAGAGCTTATAGCCTTATCGGCAGAAAGCATCAGAGATTTGTAGCTAAGGCGGAAGGAATCAATCATACCGATGATACCTCTGATAAGAGGAAGTCGGAAGAACTTACCCTTAGAGGACAGAGGCTTGACGGTAATCTCTTCAACCTCGATTGTATCCTCACCCGTACGCACGGCAACGTTGATATTCTTTGGACCTCGCATCATAATACCCTCAATCAGGGCACTGCCGCCTATGGAGGTGATTTTCTTTGCATTTTCTTTGTTACAAGACATAAAAATACCTTCTTTCATATACCTTTTCCGCAATGTATTTTATGTTGTCCTTATTTGCCTGTTGGCTCAGTCCTCAGCTGCCACAGGCAGACCGATAGTAACTGTGGTGCCTACTCCGATACCGCTTTCTATATCAAGAGTACCGCCGTGTTTTTTGACAATTTCGTCTGCAATGGCAAGACCGATTCCCGACCCACGGACACTCTGATTTGCTTTGAAGAATTTATCCTTAACTCTTGGCAGGTCGTCGGGTGCAATACCGCAACCTGTGTCGGTGACGATAACCTTGATAATAGGGTCTGAAAGAAGCACCTGTATACCTACCACACCCTCCGCAGGAGTGTATTTGAGAGCGTTGTCTATAATATTAAAGAATACCTGTTTGAGTTTATTTTTGTCGGCTTTAATGGGAGGCATAGACTCGGGCTGGTCATAGAGCAAGTGCTTTTCCTCTGTAATGGCACGGTCTCTGAGCATATAGAGAACCTCGTCAAGCTCCGCAAGTACATCCAGCTTCTCGGGTCTGAGTACCATACTGTCGTTCTGCATTCTGGAGAAGTCCAGAAGCTCCTCAACAATTCCCGTAAGACGGGAGGATTCCTTGACAATAATGTCCATACCCTTGTCAAAGGTTTCCTGGTCGGGAATACCGCAGCTTTGCATAGTTTCTGCCCAGCCCTTAATAGCGGTAAGAGGAGTTCTCAGCTCGTGAGATACGCTGGAGATAAAGTCGTTTTTCATTCGCTCGGCGGCACCCAGCTCCCTTGCCATATCGTTAATGGAGTCACACAGGTCGCCGATTTCGTCATCGTACATTTTGTCTATCTGGGCGTTAAAGTCGCCTTGTGCTATTTGCTTTGCTGTATCGGATACAACGCGAACAGGACGAACGATTGAACGGATAAAATATGTACCCGAAAGTATTACCAAGGCAATGATGATAATGCCCACTGTAGAGAAAATGACAATTGCAGTTGCCACCAGTCTGTTTACAGCAGACATAGAGGAAACATATCTGACGGCACAGATTGTATTGCCGTCTGTGTTTTTGACTATTCTTGTAACGGCGGTGACGCCCTCTCCCGAGGAGAGTTTGCCTGTCCATCTGGCATAGCCGGAGGTACTCACAAGTGCAGAGTCATAGTCAGGCATAGCCTCGCCGTTTTCGGGAGTAAATCCTGTAGAGGTAACAATAACCTGACCGTCGCTGTTGATTACGATAATCTCCATATGCTCCTTGTCAGGGAAGTTCTCTACATAATCTCTGGCAGTAGCGGTAAAGCCTTGGTCACTATCAGAGCTGAAGTCTGACAGTATGTTGGAAAGCTCCACACTTCGGGAGCTTAAGGCTTGTTCTACCGATGAGCTATAGTAGGTGGAGATAAAGTAAGAAAGGCAGACTACTGCGAATATAATAATAGCAACAATGGAACACAGGGTATTAAGCACCCAGCGTTTTGTAATACCTTTGAACAAGCTCTCCACCTCCTTTTATAGTGTTCAGGGCATAATAACCCCTTAGTAAAATGTGAGCTTATTTGAAAATAAAAGGGATTAAGCGTCCCATTTGTAGCCCAGACCCCATACGGTAACGATGAACTTGGGGTTAGAGGGCTCGTCCTCTACCTTCATACGAAGTCGTCTGATATTAACATCAACAATTTTCTCTTCGCCAACATAAGCCTCGCCCCATACGTGGTTGAGGATGTCACTTCTGTCCAGAGCAGTACCGGGATTGGAGAAGAAATACTCCATAATCTGGAACTCAACCTGTGTCAGCTCAATCTGTTTGCCGTTTTTCATCAGGGAGCGATTTCTCAGATTAAGGGTAAAGATACCGCTTTTCATTTCTTCCTTGAAGTTGCTTTCGCTGCGCTGTTGTGCAAGAGCAATTCGTCTGTACAGAGAGTCAACACGGGCAACCAGCTCACTGGGAGAGAAGGGCTTGGTAACATAGTCGTCAGCACCCAGCATCAGACCTGTAACCTTGTCCATTTCCTGTGTACGGGCAGAGAGCATAATTATTCCGATGTTGCCGTTTTTGTTGCGAAGCTCTTTGCAAACCTGAAGTCCGTCCATACCGGGCATCATAATGTCCAGTATTGCTACGTCAAAGTCTCCGCCGTGTTCCTCATACTTTTGCAGACCTGCTTCACCGCAGTCGGCTTCGACTACGTCATATCCGGCACGTCTAAGGTTGATTACCACAAAGTCGCGGATAGCAGCTTCGTCTTCGCAAACAAGAATCTTTTTCATTTTATAAAACCTCCGTCTCTTAGGTTTAATATTTTATACAGGTGCCTTAAGCCAGAGAAAAGGCTTTGGCAATTTCTTCATTGGTAAGGAGCAGGGAGCTGTTGCTCTCTGTGGTGACAAAGGAGTACACATAGTTGTCGTTGCGGCCAAGCTCGGTGTAGCCCTTGGCAGAGATGCCGTCCTCCCAGGCTTTGATAGAGAACATTCTGATGATAAGGAGAGTTTCCCCGGGACCGTCCTTGTCGTCCCATTCATAGAAGATAGCCTCTCCTGAGGAATAGTTCACATAGGCGGTGAACTTATCAAGCCACTTGTCAGGCACATCCAAACGGAAGCCGTATACCAGACTTCCGGTTTGAACCTTGTCTATCTTCATTGTGCCCAGAGCAGTGTATTCACACCAGTACATAAGAGGTGCAGACACACAGTCGGTTTGGGACTGGTCAATAGGTAGCTTGAAGGTGTTTGGAATTTCGATTATGCCGTCGGAGTCAATATCGCAGGAAAGAATAGCGTAATTCCTGACAGACTGATTTGTGGAGGTATCCTTGTCAAAATCTACTCTTTCAAGCTCGGCAAAATATTCGCTGTAATAAAGAATCTGAGATTTATAACTGCCCGAGGATGTTACGCCGTCAATAACAGCACCGTATTGACCGTAAAATACATCTCCTGTCTGAAGCTTTGCAAAAGAAACTATGTCGGCATCAAAGTCTGTTTCCGAGATAGTGTACAGACTGTTTTTTGTATCGTTGAGAGCTACCAGGGAAGAGGTGGCAGGTTTGTCTGCCGTATAAAGGGACATAAGGAGAAGCTCCTTCTTTTTTGTCCCTGTGAAACTTCCCTCCAGAAGTTCAGAGTATTTTTTGTCGGACACAACCTCTGTGCTTTCACCCTCTGACACCAGATATACGGATAAGTCGTTGACGAGGGTGTTGTAGGTGCTCCAGCCGACTATAATTTCGTCGGTGCCGTTGCCGTCTAAGTCGGTAAAGAGAAGTCGGTCAACGGTAGAGCTTTTACTTTCGTGATTGCCAAGTACAACCCATTCATCATCTACTCTGTCCATAATCAGCAGGTGCAGAGTCTGAGCCTCTCCTGCAGGAAGGTAGAAGGCAATAGCCTCTTGTGCATCATCGCCGTCAAAGTCCACTGTGGTAATAGCAGAGCGGTGACTGCCGTTCTGAGGATATTTAAGGGTGTAGCCACTACCTGCTTCCTTGTCGATAAGCTCTTGAATTGCGGCTTTTTCTCCTGTAGCCTTGGGAGGGCTCATAAACTCTGTTACATTAAAGGAAACGGCGTTGCAGCCACAGAGTGTGACCATAAGACAAACCGTAAGGAAAAAAGCAAGTATTCTGTTTTTCATCAGTCTTCCCCTCCTTTAATTCTTAGACGGTTTTCAGCCTCTGTATACTGCCACAAGGTACTTGATAAGAATTCCTACTTCAGAAAACATTTTTTCGTGTTCTGTGACAATGTTATCTTTAACATCGCTATGGTGCAAATCTCTTGTGAGATATGTTATTTCGAAACCGCATTCTGTAAAGTATTCAAGGCTATCCTCAAAAAGCTCGTCGTTGTCGGTTTTGAAGTGTATCTCAGCGTCCGCTGAGAGAAACTCCTTATACTGCTGAAGCTTTGTGGGGTGGGTGAGTCGTCGTTTGTTGTGCTTACCTCTGGGCCAGGGATTGCAGAAGTTTATGTACAGACGGGATATACCGTCCTCTTTTGATATAATCTCGGTGATTTTGTCTACATTAAAAGCTGTAAGGACAATGTTATCAACCTGTCTTGAGTTCTCCTCAAAGAGGCTGACGATGTTTCTCCTGCCCACACCCAACATATCGCTTTTGATATCAACGGCAATGAAGTTCTTGTCGGGATTTTTGAGTCCCTTGTGTGCCACAAAGGTGCCCTTGCCACAGCCTACCTCTAACTCAATAGGCTTGGAATTGCCGAAAAACTCCTGCCATCTGCCTTTATAATCCGTCGGATTTTTTACAAAAAAATCACAGGCGTTAAGCTCGGGCTCTGCCCATTTCTTTTTGCGTATTCTCATTCAAATCACTCTAAACACAATATTTTGATTATAAATATACTAAATCACATAATATTATATCAAAATGTAGTATTTATTGCAATTGTTTTGTGTAAAATAATTCCGATCTTTTTATATTATTTTTATAAGGATTACATTTTTGTCTTGAGAGGGAATATATAAGGAATTTTTGAGATAGGAATGTAACCAAAAAAACAAAGCACACAGAGTAACTTCTGTGTGCCTGTAACTTTTATTTATATGCAAGAAAAAGGATTAGCGGATTTCTCGGATTTGATAAATTCTATGTGGGGGAATTTATCCTTAAACTTTTTCATCAGAGGTGCTATGACCACATCTTCTGTAGAAAAATGACCTGCCGCAATGAGAGGCACCTCTTTTTCCTCGGCATAGAGGTATTCATGGTGCTTTGCCTCTCCTGTAAGGAAAGCATCAGCACCGTGATTGAGGGCATTATCGTACATATCTCCCCCTGCTCCTGAGCACAACGCAAGTGTCCTTATAGGCTTTGTGCCCTCGGTGTAGGTTACACAGGGAGCATTCAGAGTGGACTTGATGTGTTTTGAGAGGTTTTCCACGGACATTTCCTCAGGGAGAGTTCCTATGGCAAGAAACTCCTCGGGGAAAAGCTCAGTATTCTTAAGCCCCAAGGTGTCGGCAAGACACATATTTACTCCTGTGTCTTTTGCTATGTCAAGATTTGTGTGCAGACACAGGGCATTTATGCCCAGCTTTGCCAACAGATAGGGAACCGAATCCTCGGACAGATTTTTGATAGGATTAAAAATGACAGGGTGGTGGCTGATAATAAGGTCAGCGCCCTTTTCCTTTGCCTCTGTTACTATATCTCGGGTTATATCCAGAGCTATAAGCACACGGCTTACATCAGAGCCACAGCTTCCTACCAGCAGACCGCTGTTGTCAAAGTCGGCGGCACTGCTCAGAGGTGCAAAGGTTTCTGTAAAAGAGATGATATCCTTTATCTTTGTCATATTGTCTTTATCCTCTCTGTGATTATCTGTGCAAGTTCGCCGTTTCGTTTGTCGGCAGCGGCACGTTTTGTAAGTATCTTAGCCTGAAGCTGAAGGTACAGTCTGTCATTGGGATGTTCCTCGGGACAAAGCATACCTGTATAACAGAAAAGCTCTGTACAGGGAGTGCTGTGGCCTGTGTATTTAACAAGCATAACGCAGTAGGGCTTACCCTCTGCTACGCACCCTTTTTGCTTAATAATCTCAAAGCCGTTGTCGTAGAGGTATTTTACTACTCTCTCTGCCTTGGTCATAGGCTGGAGGATAAGGTGCTTTGAGCTCTCTTTAAGCCAAGGTGCAGAGGAGATAATTCCGATAATAGTATCGGCACCCATACCTGCAATGACTATGTCTGTGACTTCATCAGGAGATATACTCTCAAGACCGTCGCACAGACGGGTAGTAACCTTGTCCCCGACACTATATTTTTCTATAGTCTGTCTGCCTCTTTGCAAAGGCTCGGGGTTAATATCTGCTGCAATAGCAGAGTTTATTTTGCCGTCAAGACAGAGCTTTACGGGAAGATATGCGTGGTCAGTACCTATATCAGCAAGTTTAGCGCCGACTCGTACAAAGTCGGCGCAAAGTGAAAGTCTTGAATCAAGGTTAAAGGGGGACTGCATAGCTTAGCCGTTAATTGCTTCGTTAAGCTTTTTAACCAGCTCGTCGGCGTTGGTGCCGTGTACGTGACAAGCATCAGCAATAGACTCACCTCTTGCGGCAGGACAGCCGAGGCAATGCATACCGATTGCAAAGAAATGCTCTGCGGTTTCGGGATACCGGTCTAAAACGTCACCAATAATAGATTCTTTTGTAATGGTCATAATATATACCTCCGATATTAAGATTGATTTGGCAGCACTTGTGTGCCTGAGAGCATTATACCACCAATTAAAACAAAATACCACATTTTTTGAAAATATAATTTTTGGAAAGAGGAAGCCCCAATTTTCGGCAAATCTGACGTCGCTCTCGAAAACCGAGGGCTTCGTGATGTGTACGCTTCTGTGCCACCTTCCCCTCAAGGGGAAGGCAAGTTCTTGTCCCCCTTGCAAAGGGG
>CAZRLC010000008.1:0-37845 GCA_964600975.1 uncultured Ruminococcus sp. | reverse complement strand
TAGTGGTGTTTCCGAGACATTCACAGTAAGACGTGTTTCTTATGGTGTAGGTGTTGAGAGAGTATTCCCTGTAAATTCTCCCAATGTAACTGATGTTCAGATTATCAGACACGGTAAGGTTCGCAGAAGTAAGCTCTACTATCTCCGTGATAGAGTTGGTAAGGCTGCTAAGGTTAAAGAAGCTATTAAAAAGTAATTAACCAAAATATTATGAAAAAAGGGACTTTTGTCCCTTTTTTTACTATCAGTCAGGTGTTAATATGAGAAAAATCGATCTTGATGAATATGATATTGATATTCAGGACGAATCTTTCGGTATTGACGAGAACGAAATAACCGAAGTAACTCCTAACAATTCCTCTGTTGTAACATCATCCTACGAGTGGGTTCATTCTATTGTTGCTGCAGTTGTTATAGTTGTGTTGTTGCTGACCTTTGTATTCAGACTTGTTAATATTGACGGAACTTCCATGCAAAATACATTGCTTAACAATGACAAAGTAATTATTACAAACTTTCTTTACGAGCCGGAGGTAGGCGATATCGTTGTTATTCCTGCAGGAAAATACTATGATGAGCCTATCATTAAGCGTATTATCGCTTTAGAAGGTCAGGAAGTTTATATCAACTATGAAACTAAAGAAGTGTTTGTTGACGGTATTCTCCTTGATGAGGAGTATATTTCATCAGATACTATTCATAAGGGTGGAGAGAAGGAGCTTTCTATTGTTGTAGCTGAGGGTGAAGCATTTGTTCTTGGTGACAACCGCGATGTTTCTCATGATAGCCGTTACTTTGGTTGTGTTAATGTTGATGATATTATAGGCAAAGCACAGGTTATTATCTGGCCTTTGACTCGTTTCGGTTACTTATATTAAGAGCAAACATTAAAAGCTTACATCTTCTGATGTAGGCTTTTATTATTATGTAGGTGATATTATGGGTGTAAATCAAAATATACAGTGGTTTCCCGGTCATATGACCAAAACCAAACGAATGATTGAAGCATCTCTTAAGCTTGTAGATGCTGTTATTGAAATCAAGGACGCTCGAATCCCCGTTTCTTCTACTAATCCTGATATTGACGGATTAATCGGTAATAAGCCCCGACTTATTCTGCTTAATAAATGCGATATGGCAGATGGGTCGTTAACATCCAAGTGGATAGAGTATTACAGTAAAAAGGGGATAAGAGCCTTAGCAATTGACTGCAGAAGCGGTAAGGGACTTAATAATGTTGTCCCTGAATGCAGAAAACTTCTGAAAAGTTATATCGAGAAAAAACAGGCTCGTGGCATTAAAAATCCTTCTATCAGAGTAATGATAGTTGGCATACCCAATGTGGGTAAATCCTCGTTTATCAATAAGGTGGTAAAGCAAAATCGAGCCAAGGTTGAGGATAGACCCGGTGTTACAAGAGGTAATCAATGGTTTACATTGGACAGAGGCTTTGAGCTTTTGGATACTCCGGGTGTGCTTTGGCCTAAGTTTGAAGACCAGGTGGTAGGCGAGAGGTTGGCTTTCACAGGTGCTGTCAAAGACCAGATTCTTGATACAGAACTACTTGCAGTGAGACTTCTGGATTTGCTAAAGGATATTAAACCTCCTATGTTTATCGAGAGATTTTCTCTTGATGCTGATACTGTATCTGATGTTGATTCCTATGAACTGCTTGAGTATATTGCTCGTAAACGCGGAATGCTTATGTCCGGTGGCTCTGTAAATACAGAGAGAGCATCTGCGATGCTTTTGGATGAGTTCAGAGCAGCAAAGCTTGGCAGAATAACCTTGGAATCACCGCCGTTGGAATGAGGATATATTATGGATTGGCTTGAATTTGAAAATATAGCATATAGCAAGGGATATAAATATATTTGCGGTGTGGATGAAGCAGGAAGAGGACCTCTGGCAGGACCTGTTTGTGCCGCCGCGGTAATTCTTCCTATGGGGCTTATTCTTGACGGAGTCAATGACTCTAAAAAAATATCTGAGAAAAAGAGAGAAGCTTTATTTGACGTAATTACATCCAACGCTCTGTCATATTCAATTGCTTATGCAACAGTAGAAGAGATAGAGGAGCATAACATTCTCAACGCAACAATGATGGCTATGAAACGAGCTGTTGAGGGCTTGGATGTTCCTGCTGACTTTGCCTATATTGACGGTAACCGCACACCGGATTTGGATATTCCTACTGAATTTATAATCAAAGGTGATGCCCGTTCAATGTCCGTTGCAGCGGCATCTATCCTTGCAAAAGTATCACGAGACAGGCTTTTGCTTGATTACGCCAGGGAATATCCCCAATATCAGTTTGAAAAACACAAGGGCTATGGTACAAAGGTTCATACAGATGCTATCAAAGAATACGGACCTTGTCCTATTCACAGATTAAGCTTTCTCAAGAATATTCTGAAGTGATGTTATGAAGGATTTATCTCCAGTAGCTAAGGGCAAAATAGGTGAAAAATATACCGTCAGATACCTTCGCAGAAGAGGGTTCAGAATTGTGGAGAGGAATATGAGAAATAAATATTCCGAGATAGACATTATTGCTGAGAATAAAGAGTATATTGTATTTGTTGAGGTTAAAACTCGTGCAGAAAACTCTCTTGTACGACCTGTTTACGCCGTTGATAGTCGAAAACAACATAAGCTGCTTCAAGCGGCACATTATTTCCTGAATTATTCATATAAAACAGACAAGCAGCCTCGGTTTGATATTGCCGAGGTTACTCTCAATGAGAGGAATAAACCTTGTGATATTAATTACATATCAAATGCAATTGTACAGACAGGCAGTTATTCTTCTTTTTAACTAAAATTTAACTGATTGCCTTATATTGTATTATTTATCCAATATATGAGCAAGTTGTACAAAAAAATGCCCATTATACCTTATATAATTTCCTTAGTATATTTTGACTTTTGCTATATAATAGTGTAAAATAATATATTATCCCACAGAAAGGTGGAAGGATATAAAATGCTATATACCAGCACACAGAATAACAGTGAATCTATTTCTTCTGCACAGGCAATTGCTCAGGGAATTTCCCGTGATGGCGGACTTTTTTTACCTGAGGAAATTCCCTTTTATGACGGAGTAACATTTGAAACATTACTGCGTCTTGATTACAGAGAAAGAGCAAAAAAGATTCTCTCTGATTATCTTACAGATTTTACTGCAGAGGAAATTGCAGATTGTGTTGATAAAGCCTATACAAAAGAAAAGTTTGGCTCTGACAATCCTGCTCCTATTGCTTCATTTATTCATAAGGGTAACGAGCTTAATCTTCTTGAGCTTTGGCACGGTCCCACATGTGCCTTCAAAGATATGGCTCTGCAGATTTTACCTCATCTTTTAACTAAATCTCTTAAGAAAACTGCTGATGGCAAAAAAGCCGTTATTCTTGTAGCAACATCAGGTGATACAGGAAAAGCAGCACTTGAGGGCTTTAAGGATGTAGATAATACAAGTATTATTGTTTTCTATCCCAGCGACGGTGTCAGTCCTATGCAGAAGCATCAAATGAACACCACCACAGGTAGTAATGTTGGCGTGTGTGCTATAAAGGGTAACTTTGACGATGCACAGACCGGCGTTAAGAAAATATTTACAACTGATGAAGTTATTAAAGCCCTTGATGAAAACAATCTTATGTTCTCCAGCGCGAATTCTATTAACTGGGGTAGATTGCTTCCTCAGATTGTTTATTATATCTCTGCATACTGTGATATGGTAAATGCAGATAAAATCAAGCTTGGTGATAAAATCAACATTGTTGTTCCTACTGGTAACTTCGGTAATATCTTAGCTGCATATTTTGCAAAGTGTATGGGTATGCCTGTTGGTAAGCTTATCTGTGCTTCCAACTCAAACAATGTACTGACCGATTTTATTAACACAGGTGTGTATAACAAAAACAGAGATTTCATTACAACTATGTCTCCCTCAATGGACATTCTTGTATCCAGCAACCTTGAGAGACTTCTTTATATACTCAGCTCTCGTAATGATACGGAAACAAAAGAGTATATGACAGCTCTGAAGTCTTCGGGTGAGTATGAAGTATCCGACAAAATCAAAAATATCATTTCTGATTTGTTTGTGGGAGGCTTCTGCTCAGAAGAGGAAACCCTTGCTACAATCTCTGCTCTTTATAATGACAGCCACTATCTTTGTGACACTCATACAGCAGTCGCTGTCAATGTATACGAAAAGTATCTTGAGAGTACAGGGGACAACACTCCTGCTGTTATTGCTTCCACAGCAAGTCCTTACAAGTTCTCAAGAGCAGTACTCTCTGCTATAGAGGGTAAGGAAGTCACCGATACCGATGAATTTGCTGTTGTTGATAAGATGGCAGAGCTTAGCGGTGTAGAAATTCCTGTTCCTTTGGAGGCTACCAGAACTATGGAGGACAGATTCAGCGATGTTATTGAGGTCGATAATATGCCCGAATATGTTCTCAAGGCTTTAGAAATTAAATAATGTCAGTATTTGCTATTGCTGATTTACATCTTTCACTTGGTACGGATAAGCCTATGGATATCTTTTCCGGATGGAGTGATTATGTAGAACGTCTTAAGAAAAATTGGCTGACGCTTATTACCCCTGAAGATACAGTGGTCATAGCCGGGGATATTTCCTGGGCTATGAAGCTTGAAGATTGCGGTAAGGATTTTGAATTTATAAATACTTTGCCGGGTAAGAAGTTATTAATAAAAGGCAACCACGACTACTGGTGGGGGACAAAAAAGAAGATGGATGAGTATCTTCTTGAAAACGGATTTGATACTATAAGCATAGTTTTTAACAATGCTTATGTAGCAGATGGTATTGCTATCTGCGGAACACGAGGTTGGAATTACGAGTCAAGCGGTGAGAAGGATATTCGAATTCTTAACCGTGAGGTAGGTAGACTTGAAGCTTCAATACTTGAGGCAAAAAAGACAGGACTCGAACCTATAGTTTTTCTGCATTATCCGCCGGTGTATGATACAATCGTTTGTGAAGAGATAATAGATACTCTGAAAAAGCATAATATTAAAAAATGCTATTACGGTCATCTTCATGGTGCAGCCACCCATAAACATGCTGTAATCGGTGAGTATGAGGGAATTAAATTTAACTTGATTTCATGCGACTACACAGGATTTTATCCTGTACCGGTTGCTTGAATATACCAAAAAAATCCAAATATTATATGGAGGAAAATTAAAATGGCACTTAAATCATCAACACTTAAAGAAACAAACAAGTATGAGCTTGAGGTTACTGTTGACGCAGAAACCTTCGAAAAAGCAGTTCAGCGTTCTTACAAGAAGAACATTGGTCAGGTTTCTATCCCCGGTTTCCGCAAGGGCAAAGCTCCCAGACAGATGGTAGAAAAGCTCTACGGCAAGGATGTTTTTTATCCTGATGCAATTGAGTTCTGCTATCCCGAGGCTCTTGATGCTGCTATCAAAGAGGCAGGTCTTAAGGTTGTTGCAGTTGAGACTGTTGAAGAAGTTAGCACAGACAACGGATTTGAATTCAAGGCAGTCGTTATTGTTGAGCCTGATGTAGAAATTGACGGCTACAAGGGTATCGAGGTTAAGAGTAAGGCGGTTCGCGTTACAGAGAAGATGATTAACGAGGAAATCGACCGTGTTCGTGACAGAAACAGCCGTATGATTACTGTTGATGACAGAGCAGCTGCTGACGGCGATACAGCTGTAATTGACTTTGAGGGCTTTGTTGATGACGTTGCTTTTGAAGGCGGTAAAGCAGAAAATTACAATCTTGCACTTGGCAGCGGTTCTTTTATCCCTGGCTTTGAGGAGCAGATTATCGGTCACAATGCCGGTGAGGAGTTCACAATTACTGTTACATTCCCCGAAGACTATCAGGCAGAAGAGCTTAAGGGCAAGGAAGCACAGTTCAAGATTAATCTTCACGAGATAAAGACTAAGGAACTTCCTGAGCTTGACGACGAGTTTGTTAAGGATGTCAGCGAAAAGGAAACTGTAGAAGAGTACAAGAAGGAAGTTAAGGAAACTATCTCTAAGAAGCTTAAGGAAGAAAGAGAAAACGATATCAGCAATCAGATTGTTGATAAGCTTATTGAACTTGTTCAGGGTGATATTCCCGAGGCTATGTTTGACAATGAAGTTAATTCCATGATCCGTGATTTTGACTCCAGACTTCGTTCACAGGGTATGGATATGGAGACATATCTTGGTTATATGGGTATGGATGTTGAAGCACTCAAGGGTATGTATCGCAAGGATGCAGAGCGTAGAGTAAAGCTTCGTCTTGCTCTCAAGAAGATTGCAAAGCTTGAAAACATCTCAGTAAGTGATGAAGATGTTGACGCTGAGTTTGCACGTCTTGCAGAGGCATATAATGTTGACGTTGATAGAATTAAGATGATCGTTGATGTTGATGATCAGCGTGACGACCTTGCTGTACAACGTGCAATGGACCTTGTTAGAGATGCAGCAGCAATTAAGTAATCATTAGAATAAACATTTGTGAATATCTCTCGTTAAATTTGTTAAGTATTATTCTGAAAGGATGATTTTTATGAGTTTTGTACCTTATGTTGTTGAACAGACAAGCCGCGGTGAGCGTTCTTATGATATTTTTTCAAGATTGCTCAACGATAGAATAATAATATTGAACGAAGAGGTTAATTCAGCATCTGCCGGTGTTGTAGTTGCTCAGCTTTTATATCTTGAGGGTCAGGACCCTTCAAAGGATATCAGCTTATATATTAACAGCCCCGGTGGTTCTGTTACGGATGGTATGGCTATCTATGATACCATGCAATACATTAAATGCGATGTTTCAACCATCTGTATGGGTATGGCTGCATCTATGGGTGCATTCCTTCTTGCAGCAGGTACTCCCGGAAAAAGATATGCTCTTCCTAATGCTGATATTATGATTCATCAGCCCAGCGGCGGTGCCAAGGGTCAGGCAACTGACATTGAGATTCATACTAAACATATTCTTCATACAAAGCAGAAGCTCAACGAAATTCTTGCTAAGAATACAGGTCAGCCCTTGGATGTAATCATCAGAGACACAGAAAGAGATAATTTCATGACTGCTCAACAGGCTCTTGAGTACGGTCTTATCGATAAGGTTATAGAAAGTAGATAATTTATAATTATGTCAAATGTAAAAGATAACGGCGATATTTGTTGTTCATTCTGTGGCAAGACTCAGGGAATGGTAGGTAAGCTTATCGCAGGAAATGGCGTATATATATGCGATGCTTGTGTTGAGCTTTGTATGTCTATTCTGGATGAAAGTGAGCCTATTAAACCTGCAATCACAGATAGTATCGATGCTTCGCTGCTTCTGAAACCACACGAAATAAAAGCAATTCTTGACGAGTATGTTATCGGTCAGGATAAGGCTAAAATAACTCTCAGTGTCGCAGTTTATAATCACTACAAACGCGTTTTCAACGAGGACGAAGATGTAGAGTTTTCCAAGAGCAACGTTCTTTTATTGGGTCCCACAGGTGTTGGTAAAACACTTTTGGCTCAAACCTTGGCAAAGGCATTAGATGTGCCTTTTGCTATTGCTGATGCCACAACCCTTACAGAGGCAGGATATGTAGGTGAAGATGTAGAGAACATTCTTCTTAAGCTTATTCAGGCTGCTGATTATGATATTGAGAAGGCTCAGACCGGAATTATTTATATCGATGAAATTGACAAAATTTCCAGAAAATCCGAAAATCCTTCTATAACAAGAGATGTCAGCGGTGAGGGTGTTCAACAGGCACTGCTCAAAATGATTGAAGGAACTGTATCCAACGTCCCTCCTCAGGGCGGCAGAAAACATCCTCAGCAGGATTTTATCGCTATTGATACAAAGAACATTCTTTTTATCTGTGGCGGTGCTTTTGACGGACTTGAAAAGGTGGTTGAAAAGCGTACCGATTCCTCAACCTTAGGCTTCGAGTCTCATATCGTTGATAAAAAAGAGCTTGACGAATCCTTCTGGATGGATAAGGTTGTTTCTCATGATTTAGTGAAATACGGTCTTATTCCCGAACTGGTTGGTAGACTTCCGGTTATTACTGCTTTATCCGGCTTGGATGAAGAATCACTTGTCAGAATTGTTTCTGAGCCTAAGAATTCGCTTTTGAAGCAGTACGTAAAGCTTTTTGCTTATGATGATGTTGTTTTAGAGTTTACAGATGATGCTTTGAGGGCTGTTGCCAGAAAAGCTCTCGAACAACGTACAGGAGCCAGAGGCCTCAGAGGTATAATGGAAAGTACATTGACACAACTTATGTTTGATGTACCTAAGGATAAGTCAATCACTAAGGTTGTTATCACACCTGAGGTTATTGAAAATGGAGCTGAACCTACTATCGTTAGAGATAGTGGCACCGAGGCTGAATCAGCCTGACATTTATTTAATTTGAATGCCGTACGCTAAAATTTTAGCGTACGGCTATTGCAATTTTTTATTAAGAGGTAAATTATGTTTGAAAACGACTCAATTAAATGCGATATTCCTGTTTTACCTTTACGTGGAGTAGTCGTTTTTCCTAAGATGATGCTTCATCTTGATGTGGGCAGAAAAAAGTCAATTAGTGCAATAAACGCTGCTATGCAGAACGACCAGCTTATTTTTGCTTCAACACAGTTTGATGCATCTGATAACGACCCGGAAATATCCGATTTGTATCAGACCGGCGTTGTTTCTCGTATAGTACAGGTTGTTAAACAGCCCGACCATACAGTTCGTGTTATTCTTGAGGGCTTGTATAGAGCTGATATTAAATATATAGTAGAGAACCGCACATTTCTTATGGCAGATGTTCAGGAACTTGTGGAAACCAAGTGTTCTGATGAATTGGAAGAACTTGCTTTGATGCGTTCTCTAAAGTCTACATTCGAAAAATATATGGAGCTTAATACAAAGCTTCCTTCAGATATTATGTTTAAGGTAGGACTCTGCCACAAATGCGGAGAACTGTCTGATTATGTAGCAGGACACATACCCTTCGATTATAGAAACAAGCAATCTCTTCTTGAGATGACAGATATTGCTGTTCGTACCGAAGCTCTTATCAGTATGCTCAATAACGATATGGTTGTTATTGAAATTGAGCGTGAGATATCAGAAAGAACAAAAGCTAACCTGGAACAAGCTCAAAGAGAGATGTTCTTAAGAGAAGAAATTCGTGCTATTCAAGAGGAATTGGGTGGCGACGAAGATCCTGAGTTAGAATGTGAAAACCTCAGAGAGGCTATTAAGGAAAAGAATATGGGGGAGGAGATAGAAGCTCTTCTTCTGAAAGAGTGTTCGAAGCTTGATAGATTACCTTATGGCAGTCAGGAAGCCGCACTAATAAGAACATATATTGATACCTGTCTTGAACTTCCTTGGTACGAATATACCCAGGAAAATATCGACCTAAAGGCTGTTCGTGAAGCTTTTGATAAAGAGCATTTTGGTCTTGATAAAGTTAAAGAGCGTATTATAGAATCTCTTGCAGTAAGAAAGCTTAATCCTCAGAGCAAAGGAAATATCATTTGCTTAGTAGGACCTCCCGGAGTTGGTAAGACCTCAATTGCTTTGTCTGTGGCAGAACATATCGGTAGAAAGTCCGTTCGTATTTCCTTAGGCGGTGTTAAGGATGAAGCTGAGATTAGAGGTCACCGCCGTACATATATCGGTGCAATGCCAGGTAGAATAATGGCAGGAATGAAGAAAGCCGGGTCTATGAATCCTCTGATGGTTTTGGATGAGATTGACAAACTATCCAATGATTACAAGGGCGACCCTACATCTGCATTGCTTGAGGTTTTAGACGGTGAGCAGAACTCCTCATTTGTAGATCATTTCCTTGACATTCCTTTTGATTTATCGGATGTTATGTTTATAACTACTGCAAATGATTTAAGCTTGATTCCTGCTCCGCTTAGAGATAGAATGGATATAATAGAATTATCCAGCTACACTCGTGAGGAAAAGTTTAATATTGCAAAGCGTCATTTGGTTAAAAAACAACTGGCTAATAACGGACTTACCAATAAAACCTTCAAATTGACCGATAGTGCAATTTATAACTTAATTGATTGTTATACCAGAGAAGCAGGTGTTCGTTCCTTAGAACGCATAATTTCAAAGCTAATGCGTAAAGCAGCTGTTGAAGTTATCAACGACGGAAAATCTGTGAGTATTACAGTCAATAATATTGAAAAATACCTCGGTCCCGCCAAATATACCGGTGATTATTATTCAAATAAATCACAGGTTGGTGTTGCCAATGGCCTTGCCTGGACCTCTGTCGGCGGTGAGATTTTGCCTATAGAGGTTGCGGTTATGGACGGCACAGGTAAAATTGAACTGACAGGTTCTCTTGGCGATGTTATGCAAGAATCCGCAAAGACAGCAATAACTTGCATTCGTACCCGATGCAGGGAATACGGAATTGAATCTGATTTTTATAAGAATAAAGATATTCATATTCATGCTCCGGAGGGTGCAGTACCGAAGGACGGTCCATCTGCCGGTATAACTATGGCAACTGCTATATGTTCTGCTTTGACAAATATTAAGGTGAGACATGATATAGCAATGACCGGTGAAATAACATTAAGAGGCAATGTACTTCCTATTGGTGGCTTAAAAGAAAAAGCAATTGCTGCATACAAGTCCGGAATAAAAAAGGTGATTATCCCACGCAAAAATCTTCCCGATGTAACAGAGATTGACCCTGCAGTAAAAGAAAATGTTGAGTTTATTCCTGTTGATAATATCAGTCAGGTCCTCGATTTAATGCTAATCAGAGAATCATCTGATAAAATATTATCCTCAAGGTCAATAAACCGTAAGGTTGATATAAGACAGAGTTCTTCGATTTGAACTTGTTTTGGAGCAAGAATTTATGGATATTAATAATGTAAAATTTGAAATTGCCTGTGGTACATCATCTCAGCTTCCTGATTCAGATATGCCTGAGGTTGTATTTTCCGGCAGGTCAAATGTAGGAAAATCTTCACTTATCAACAGAATAACTAACAGAAAGAGCCTTGCTCGTGTTAGCGCAACTCCCGGCAAAACCGCAACCATTAACTTCTTTTCGCTTAAAGAGTTTATGCTGGTTGACCTTCCGGGATATGGATATGCAAAGGTATCCAGAGCAGAGAAGGAGCGTTGGGCAGAGCTTGTTGAAGGGTACTTTGCCGACAACAGAAACTTTGCGTTAATTGTGCAGATTTGCGATATCCGTCATAAACCAACTGCCGATGATATGCAGATGATTGAGTTTCTCAGCTCTATGGGGTTTCCTTTTGTTGTTGTTCTCACAAAGAAGGACAAGCTTAATAAAACAGAACTTGCAAAACAAACCGAGTATTACACAGAACTTCTTTCTGAATATAATGTGCAATGCATTCCTTTTTCTGCACTAAATGGGGAAGGTACACAGGAAGTAAGAGATATTATTGATAATTACTTGGGTATTGGAGATGAGAAATGATGCTTAATCCGGGACAATATATAGGCGATAACGGTCATCTACATATAGCAGGTTGTGACGCTGAGGCTTTAGCAAATAAGTACGGCACACCGCTTTATGTTATGAATGAAGATGTTATCAGAAATAATTGCAGAGCCTTTGTAAATGCAATCAATAAATATTTTGACGGCAACGGTCGTGCATATTATGCCAGTAAGGCTTTTTCCTGTCTTGAGATTTACAGAATAGTCAATGAAGAAAAAATGGGCGTTGATGTTGTTTCGGGAGGAGAACTTTATACTGCACTTAAGGCTGGATTCCCTGCAGAGAAAATTAATTTTCACGGTAACAATAAAATACTTTCCGAACTAAAAATGGCTGTAGAAAATGGTGTTGGTCTTATTATTGTAGACAACCTTACAGAGTTGGAAGTTCTTGACAGAATCGCCGAATCATACGGAAAGATTGTAAAAATTGCACTCAGAATTAAGCCCGGTGTTGAGGCTCATACTCACGATTATATTAAAACCGGACAGATTGACTCTAAATTCGGTTTTGCTATTGAAAACGGTGAAGCTGATACAGCTGTTTCCAAAGCTATTGAATGTTCTAATCTCAGATTGACTGCATTACATTGTCATATCGGTTCTCAGATTTTTGATATAGAGCCCTTTGTAGATGCAGCATCTATTATGATGGAATATATAAAGTTTATCAATTCTAAGTTTGATGTAACTATAGATGAGCTTAATTTAGGTGGCGGATTTGGTATTATGTATATTGATAGTGATACACCTAAATCCTTTGATGAACACCTTGAGCCTGTGGCTAAAATGATAAAAAACAAAGCAATCGAGCTTGATATCAAGCTTCCTTTTGTATCCTTTGAACCCGGCAGATCTATAGTAGGTGATGCAGGAGTTACGCTGTATACCGTTGGTGGTATTAAGAATATCCCCGATGTCAGAACTTATATCTCAATTGATGGAGGTATGGGGGATAATATCCGATATGCGTTATATCAGGCTGAATATACGGTAATTAATGCTATTAAAGGCAACGCTCCCGATGAGATAGTAGCAACTATTGCAGGTAGATGCTGTGAAAGCGGCGACTTAATTCAGGAAAACGTAAGGCTTCCTAAAACCAAAGTAGGGGATATCCTTGCAGTTTTATCAACAGGAGCATACAATTACTCTATGGCATCCAATTACAATCGTATTCCAAGACCTGCAGTTGTGATGTTATCGAATGGCAACTCAAGAGTAATTGTTCAAAGAGAGTCCTACGAGGATTTAATTAACAACGATATATAATATAAAAGACATAACCGTAATTTTCGGTTATGTCTTTTTCTTTTTATTGACTTTTGATAGGGGATTGGAGTTTGCGGCATTCTCCATTTGTTCCGAGTTTAGATGTGTATAAATCTCAGTTGTGCCAAGATTTTCGTGGCCGAGAATTTCTTTTAATACTCTTATATCTACATTACCGTGTTGGTACATAAGTGTTGCTGCAGTATGACGAAGCTTATGACAGGAATAGCCCTGAGAATCAAGTCCGATTTTTTCAAGATACTTATATACAAGAGCTTGGACGGTTTTAGGACTCATTCGCTTCATTTGATTACTTATAAACAGAGCATTTCGGTCTTTTAATCCGTCAACAGGTCTTACCTTAAGATAATCCTTTATAGCGGTAATACAGGCATCATTAAGATAGATTATTCTTTCCTTATTGCCCTTGCCGACAACCCGTGCCGTGTTATCGGTTCTGATATCGCTAACATTAAGTCCTACTAACTCAGACAGACGCAAACCACAATTTAGAAATATAGTGAGAATACAGTAATCACGTTCTTTGTGAGGACCATCGACCGATTCAAGAAGTTCGATACTTTGTTGGAGTGTGAGGTATTTAGGTAAGCTTATCTTTTGTTTGGGAGTTTCTAATTCTTTTAACGGGTCGCTTGTCAGCAGACCTTTCTTGACACATAAATAATTAAAGAAGCCTCGTAGGGAAGAAGATTTTCTGAGTCTGGTTGAACTGTTATTATGACGGTCAACCTTGGCATAATTCATAAACTCATAAGCATCCTGCAAGGTCACACTACGTATAAGATCAATATCAACGTCATCAATTTTAATTTCTTCAAAGGGCAATTCAGATGAAACTAAATTTCGCTGTTGTTTAATAAAACGAAAAAAAGTTCTCAGGTCAATATAATATTCATCAACAGTTTTCTGAGATTTTTCTTTAACAGTCTGAAGATAAAAGAGGTAATCTTTAATTATAGGCGGAGCTTCATTTTTAAAATTAATCATATTAATACTCCTTATATTAATTTTTTATATTATAACATATAAAATAGGGGCGTAATTTCTTATATAGAAAATTATACAAAATGAATATTTTGTATAATTTAGGGGAGGGCTTAGCATAAAAATTTCTAATATAATCCTTCTCATATCGACGCAAACCACAATAACAGCCCCTTTTTATGATATTTCCTTTATTTTCAATTAACCTAATATTTCTTTTATATTCTACATTTTTTGTTTTCTATTTATGTATTAATGTTAGCTTATACTTTATTAAATTTTTTATATCATATTTTATTCTACATATTTCTTTTTTTATTTACGATTATACTATTTATATTCATTTGAACATATTTTGTTATGTCTGTTTGAAAATAAATTTTACTGAGGTTTATATTATGAAATTTATGTATTGTATAAGACTTAAGGAACTTAGAAAATTATATTCCTACACACAGTCTGACATTGCCTATATATTATGTATTCGTCAGGAACAGTATTCCAAGTATGAATCAGGAGTACGTGAGCTTCCTGTTCATTTGCTTATTAAACTTTGTAAAATATATCGTGTTCCCTCTGATTATATACTTGGATTATCAAACGATTTCTCACCCACAAAACATATGTTCTAACTTGTTCGAAAAAAATAACAGGTATGCTTCATATACATACCTGTTTTATAAATATATTATTTTATAACAACAAATCCGCCTATATCATTTAGCTGAGTACTTATAAGACTTATATATTTGCATCCGTTTTTAGTAATAAAATCGCAGATTTTTTCTGCATCAGGATGCATTGTTATGTCTCCGAAAAAAAGTACATACTCCCCTATTTTTCCTGAGCACCCTCCAATGAAGCCATAGTCTGCATTGTTTAGATTAATAAATCCGGGTGTTATTAACAGAGAGTTGATATTTTTATCAAGAGCCTTCCGATGTATGCCTGTATCTGCAGTTATAATAGCGTTTTCGTTGACAATTAAAGTAGAACACTTGGTATATCCCTGTTTTACATTTACAATTTCTATACCATTATTTTTGCAATATTCTCTGACTTCTATGGCTAATGAATCTTCTTTACAGAACAAGTAGTTTCCAACAAGTGCCGCGTTGAGTGATATGTTAGCCGGATAATCTCCATATAGTTTATTGCATACAATAACTTCGTTAAAATATGGCTTTAACGCACTCTTAAATGAACAAACATTTTTAGGAATAAATGCAGTATCATTTATAACCAGCATCTGCATATCAGCGTGTCTTTGTTCATTGAGTCGTAATTCAGATATTACGTTGCTCTCGATTATTTGTATTCCCAAGGCTTGTATTTTATCTGTGATGCTTTTATCCTCAGATGAAATCAATACCAATCTGTTATTAAGTGAGTGCATCGAATGCCTCACGAATATTTTTTACTCCAATAAGTTCAACACCTTGTGGAGTCTGTACATTCTTCAGATTGTGATAAGGAATAACTATTTTTGTAAATCCCAGCCTTGATGCCTCGTTGACTCTGTCTTGTGCATGGGAAACACTTCTGATTTCACCGGCAAGTCCTATCTCGCCAAAGGCTATAGAGTTGTCAGAAATCGGTACATCCTTAAGGCTAGATACAAGAGACATCGCAACTGCTAAATCTGTTGCAGGTTCGTCAAGTCTAAGACCGCCGATTACGTTTACATATACATCTGTATTAGAGAAGTAATATCCTGCTCGTTTTTCAAGAACTGCCACAATCAAGGACATCCTACTGTAATCAAAGCCTGTGGACATTCGTCTTGGATTTCCAAAGGCAGAGGCTGATGCCAGACCCTGAACCTCTGCAAATATGGGACGTGTACCCTCCATTGTACAGGCTACACAGGTACCGGATACATTTTTAGGTCTTCCGGAAAGCAGCATCATCGATGGATTTTCCACTTCCTCAAGTCCTGTGTCACTCATCTGAAATACTCCGATTTCATTTGTGGAGCCGTATCTGTTTTTTACTGCACGGAGTATTCTGTAGGACATCTGCTTGTCGCCTTCAAAATAAAGAACTGCATCCACAATATGCTCCAGAACCTTAGGACCTGCAATAGAACCTTCCTTGTTTACATGGCCGACAATAAACATAGGTATATCCATACCTTTTGCAACTCTCATTAAAAAGTTGGTGCATTCTCGTACTTGTGTAACGCTTCCAGGTGAAGAGTTAAGCTCAGATATAGACATAGTCTGTATGGAGTCAATCATTACCATATCAGGCTTATCTGTACGTATGACCTCTGCAATAACCTGTGCATCCGTTTCTGTTAATACAAGCAAATTATCGCTCTCCGCGTTGAGTCTGGCGGCACGAAGCTTAAGCTGACGTTTTGATTCTTCTCCTGATACATATAGTATCTTTAGACTATTACATAACTTTTTGCAAATTTGCAGTAAAATGGTGGATTTGCCTATACCGGGATCTCCTCCGAGAAGTATAAGGCTACCCTTTACAATTCCGCCGCCCAGAACTCTGTCAAGCTCAGAAATGCCTGTTACATATCTATGCTCGTCTGTTGCGGATATTTCTGTTATACTCATAGGCTTTGAGTATACAGCTGTCCTTTTGCTTATTGCAGATGTCTCTGCTTTGCTTATTACTTCTTCGTTCATTGTATTCCATTCACCACAGGAGGGGCATTTGCCATACCATTTAGGTGATTCATATCCGCATTCGCTACAAATATAAACGCTTTTAACTTTTGCCATTTTTGCACTTCCTCATTTTATGTTTTCGTAATAATACTGTAAAAATCCTATGTAAATACAATATGAAAGTTTATTTCTGTATTCTTTTGATGCAAGAAGTTCCGCTTCTTGCGGATTGGACAAAAATCCACATTCAATTAAAATTGCAGGTACAGTTGCATTGTCTAAGATATAAATGCTGCTGTCTGCTTCTTTGCATTGACGCTCGTTATCATTTTGCAGAAATTTTACAACCGATGTTTTAATACATTCAGCTACCGATTTGCTCTGGGTATTATTTGATGAGAAGAAAATTTGTGTACCTTTATACTGGCTTTGCTCAAAATAATTTTGATGAATACTTATGTATATGTTATTTTGATTACTGTTACATATTTCGCTTCTATTATGTATATCGGAAACTTTTTTATCACGAAGAGTCAGAGCTGTAGTATCGTATATAGCGGTATCTGTTGTACGAATCATTTGAACATTGAATCCGCCCTGCCTGAAAAACGCTTCGAGCGAAAGAGCAATTTCAAGATTTACATTCTTTTCAATAAGTCCACTTTTTGATACTGCTCCCCCATCCTCAAGTCCATGCCCTGCGTCAATGATTATTGTAGGTTCATAGGAAGCTTTTTGGGTAAAAACATCTTGCATTTTACTATTTATATTATAATAACCCATAAAGACTATTGATGCAATTAAAATTACAGATGAAAAAGCAATAAAGGATTTTTTATACATTGATATCACCGATAATAATGTATGCAAAACATCCTGAGGATATTATAACATATATTATCATCAAATTAAAGACTAAAGTAACACTATTAAGAATATGGAATAGGATATAATGTGCAACCACACACAGAAGGTGATTTCAAAAATGCATAGAGTACTAAGTGAACTAAAAAAAGGTCAATCCGGCAGAATAAAGTTTATAGACGAAATGTGTAAACAAAAGAATAGAATGCTGGATATGGGATTCACAAAAAACACGGAAATTACTGTACTTCAAGAGAGTTTGTGTGGAAAAGTTAAGGCTTACCTAATAAAAAATACTGTTGTCGGGCTCAGAGATTCTGATGCAAAATATGTTAATATTGAAACATAAAGGTGGTATTGAATGCCTTGTTCTGAAAATACAGTCATAGCTCTTGCAGGAAATCCCAATGTAGGAAAAAGCAGTATATTTAATGCTTTGACAAAAATGAATCAACATACAGGTAATTGGTCAGGTAAAACAGTTGAAATTGCATATGGCAATATTAAAAAGAATGATAAGAGTATTACTTTGATAGATTTACCGGGGAGCTATTCAATGCTTTATGACTCTCCGGAAGAAAGAATTACAGATGAATTTATACTTACCGAAAACTTTGATTGTATAATTATTGTGGCAGATGCTACCTCGTTGGAAAGAAACCTCTTGCTAACAATTCAGATATTGCAAAGAACGAACAAAGCTGTGTTGTGTCTTAATATGATTGATGAAGCAAGGCGTCGAGGATACAGGATTGATACATCTGAGTTATCGCTATTGCTCGGTATTCCCGTTATAGAGACCTCTGCTCGAAAAAAACACGGAATCAATACTCTAATTGAAACTTCGCTAAAAGTGGCTCAAAACGAAATTATGACCTATTCTGTTGAAAATATAAAGTCACTAAAACAGACTGATTTATCAAATGATGAACTTACAGAAAAAATAGCTGAGCTTTCACGTAAAATAACAGAGTCGGTTGTTGGGTTTAATGGTGAGGTTTATAGTAGAAGAGACGAATTTCTCGATAATCTTTTCACATCAAAGCTCACAGGTATCCCTATTATGATTTTAGTCTTTGGGCTGATTTTTTGGATTACTGCTTACGGAGCAAATTACCCTTCTGATTTATTATTTGATTTATTTAATTTTATTAAGATAAATTTGAATAACTTGCTAATTAATTTAGGTATGAATAACACATTCAGAAGTTTTCTTATAGAAGGTATATATACAACTGTATCCTGGGTTATTTCTGTAATGCTTCCTCCTGCCGCAATATTTTTTCCGTTATTTGCGTTGCTTGAGGACTTCGGATTTTTACCGAGAGTAGCTTTTAATCTGGACAGAATATTCAGTTTAGCAGGAACAAACGGAAAACAGGCACTTACTATGCTAATGGGCTTTGGATGTAATGCATGTGGTGTTATGGGATGCAGAATTATAAGCTCTCCAAAAGAGAGAAAAATTGCAATTCTTACAAATAGTTTAATTCCTTGCAACGGTAGATTGCCTACTTTAATTTGCATAATATCAATTTTTTTAACAGGTAATTATTATGGGTATAAAAAGTCGGTTCTGACAACGGCTATACTATTTTCGTTGATTTTGCTTTCGGTTATAGTTACACTTTTGCTGTCTTTGATTTTTTCGAAGGTTTTTATTCCCGGTCCCTCTTCCCCTTTTATTATCGAGCTGCCTCCTTTTCGTAAGCCTCAATTCATCAAAACTATTTTATTGACATTCAAAAATAAAATACTATACATCTTATGGAGAGCAATAATTGTATCGGCTTTAGCAGGTGCAATTATATGGACATTATCATACATTCATATCAATAATTCATCTTTACTTGATTATCTAACAAATAGTTTGGATCCGTTTGCTAAATTGATTGGTATTGACGGTGTTATATTAGCTGCGTTTATACTCGGTTTCCCTGCAAATGAAATTGTTATCCCCATAATATTGATGTCATATTTATCAAAGAGTGTGCTGACTGATTATAACACTGTTTCTCAATTAGGCACTATACTGATAAATAACGGCTGGACTATAAAAACAGCACTATGTACCTGTGTGATGTGCTTAATGCATTTTCCTTGCTCTACAACCTGCTTTGCCATAAAAAGGGAAACAAAAAATTTGCTCTGGACATTATTGTCAATTGTTGTCCCCTTTGTAACAGGTTCAGTAATATGTTATATAATTACTGTTATATATAATTTGTTTTAACCTATATCATATCTTTTGCGAAGAGATTGGAGAGCCTTTTTTTCAATTCTTGATATATAAGAACGAGATATTCCGAGAATCTTTGCAACCTCTCGTTGCGTCATCGGTTCCTCACCGTTTAATCCATAGCGCAGAATGATGATTTTTTTCTCTCTTTCATCAAGCTCGGAATTAATATAATTACTTAATTTTTGTGATTTTATTTTTATATCAAGCTCTTCAGCATAGTTTTCATCAACCGCCAATACATCCATAAGTGTTAAGGGGTTTCCGTCTTTATCGGTATCGATTGCTTCATTGAGAGATATATCCTGGGAGGATTTCTTTCCATTTCGAAAATGCATAAGAATTTCATTTTCTATACATCTTGAAGCATAGCTTGAAAGTTTTATGTTCTTTTCAGGGTCATAGGTATTAATAGCTTTGATTAATCCTATTGTCCCGATAGATATTAAATCATCGTGTTCTGCCTGATTATTAGCATAGTACTTTTTAATAATGTGTGCTACAAGACGAAGGTTGTGTTCTATGAGTATGTTTCTTGCGTTTATATCTCCATTTTTGTATTTATACAAGTAATCCTGCTCTTCTTTTGATGTAAGAGGTTTTGGAAAAGAGCCACCTTTACAAACATGCAGAATAAAAAGATGGCAATAATTTGCAATCCACAATAAAAACTGATACAAAAAAAGCACTCCCTATATGATTATTGATAAATCATATTCAGAGAGTGCTTGTATTTTTGCGTGTCCTATTTATAATTTTGAGATATTAAATATTGCTAAGGTAAAATTCAGCTAACTTGAAATCATCTATTGTGTCAATATCTATACTGTGGTTTCTGTGCATTATGTATGCAAATTCTTTATCAGATAGCAGTTCAGGAGCATCGTCATTGTATTGGATTTTCCGAATATATATGGCTCCGTTTAATCGATAATATGTGCTGAGACTTTGTCTTGGTCTATCCTGAATGCTTTTTCTGAATTCAGTTAAGCTATTGTCGCAAGTTAACGTCATACACCAAAGCGGTGAATGATCAACTTCACATACAGATGTTATTGCGTTAGCTTCTTTTTTATTATATAGTTCAAAGGCTTGGATGATATCATCTGATGTTCTAAGCGGCGATGTTGGCTGCAAAAGTGTAACTGTATCAAATTTTATTCCGCGGTCGGAATAATTATTCAGAACTTCTAATACCACATCCCAGCTACTTGCAGTATCGTCGCTGTTTTTTTCAGAACGCAAAAACGGAACACTTGCTCCCCAATTAATAGCTATATCAGCATATTCCTTGCTATCTGTGCTGACAACAATCTCATCGAATAGTTTTGACTCTTTGGCTGCGATAATGGAATATGCTAACAGAGGTATGCTGTTAAGAGTTAATATATTCTTATTTTTAAGACCTTTTGAACCACTTCGTGCGGGAATTATTGCAATATTTTTCATTGTAGTTCCTTAATATTATAAAATGTTTTTTTAAGATTAATTTTATCATTTATCGTTGTAGAGTATATTACTTCTGCAATTTTTTTACCGGAGTCTCCTTCGCCATATTCACAAATTGAGGATTTTATCATATTAACAAAATCCGGATTTAACGCTTTATCTATGGCGTAAGTTATTGATTCTGTGTCTTCGTCACAATCTATGATACTTTTTGTACGAAGCCTACCCTTTTGCCTGTCTCCGATATTAATTGTAGGAACATGAAAACTCGGAGTTTCTATTATTCCGCTTGAAGAATTACCTATAACAAATTCACAATGCTTCATTAGTGATAAATATTTGAATATACCCAATGATGTGAAAACATGAATATTATCAATTGATTGTCCGTAATAGTCCCATAATTCGTTAATATATCCTCCTCCGGAATCAGCATTGGATTTTGTGACTATAAACTGCAAATCGGGATATGATTTGATAGCATTAATGAGATATTGAATCTGGCTTTTTATATCTGCATTTTCCATTGTAACCGGATGATATGTACAAAGAGCGTAGTTGCAATTATCAATACCAATACTTTTGAGAGCTTCTTCTTTACTGTATAAAGGAAGAGATTTAATGTTATCAATGCTGGTTGAACCAAAATTATATATTCTATCAGGTGACTCACCTAATTGCATAACTCGGTTAAAACTATGCTTATTTGTAACAAAGTGTAAGTAACTCATCTTTGTAATAGAATGTCTAATCCACTCGTCTAATGCGCCTTCGGTGGTATCTCCCCCGCATAAATGGAATATAGGAATTAGTGCATTACTGGCTGCGATAGCAACAGAAAGCATTTCGTATCTATCACCAAGGATAACAATACCGTCAAACTCAGCAGTAGAGAACAAGTCGGTCATTTTGCACAGCACATCAGCCTGATTATAAGATATATCATATTGATTTGCAGAATCAATTTTTGTAGCAATCTTATAATCTATTCTAATGTTATCTTTAATTATTTCGTTGATGGTGTTACCGTATTCATTAGACAAATGTGTGCCAATTACTATTAAGCTAACGGTAAAATCATCGCTTTCATAGGTTCTTAACTCATTGATAAGGGGCTTAAGTAATCCATATTCGGCTCTTGTGGCTGTGATTATAGCAATATTTTTCATAATTCTATTAGATCATCTTCCATATAGTTTTTATTTGCTTTTTGTCCAATTACTGAGTACCAATTCATAGGAGAAATTCCTGAGCCGGGTCTTTTTACGGTAATGTTGTCTTCTGTGAAAACCTCTCCTGCATTTATGTTACGCTTTGCTACAATGCTTTTTCTGGCGGCAGAGATGTTCTGAGCTTCAGAATCAGATGGAGTTTTAATTCCACTGCCTAAAGCAACTTCGATATTTCTTATTGCCTTAACCATTTCTTTAAGCTCAGTTGGATCAAGACTGGATTTGTGGTCGGGACCGACCATATTCTTATCCAGTGTAAAATGTTTTTCTATAACAGTAGCACCCATAGCTGCAGCGGCAATGGGAATTAATATTCCTACAGTATGATCGGAATAACCAACCTCTTTTTTTGTTGCTAATCGAATGGTGTTCATAGCATTCAAATTAACATCTTCAATGGGAGTTGGATATTGTGTGTTACAATGAAGCAAAGTGATGTTCTTGCTCCCTTTGTTTTCTAAAACTTCAATAGCTGCATTTATTTCGGATAAATCACACATTCCTGTTGAAAGTACTACATCCATTCCTGTTTCGGCTATTTTTTCAAGATACGGAAGATTGGTGATTTCTCCTGATGGAACCTTCCAGAAATCCATATTAAGTTTTGATAAGAAATCAAGACTTGATAAATCAAAGGGAGTGGAAATAAAACCAATACCAATTGAATCACAATAGGACTTGAGTTCTATAAATTGCTCATTTGTCAATGCTAAGGATTTGAGCATTTCCAGCTGAGATTCGTTGCTTCCTGTATTATCAATTTGGTAGTTAGCTTTAGAAGCGTGTTTTGATACCAGTTTCTCAGGAATAAATGTCTGAAACTTTATATAATCTACTCCTGCTTCTTTTGCTTTGTTAATCATTTCTCTGGCCAATTCAACAGAACCGTTATGATTAACTCCTGCTTCTGCAATAATGCAAATATGTTTCATAAGAACACCCCGATTTATCTGATTGTAACTCCTGCAGGAACAATTTGGTATTTATCAATTTCTCTGCATTGAATTACTACAGCATTGGCTCCAATAAATGCACCGGTATTAACTTTGACTTGTCCGCATAAGACTGTGCCGACTGAAATGTGACTGTAATCATCAACAACACACTCGTGCTCGATGGTCGCATTGGTATTTATTATACACATCTTCCCTATCTTTGCATCGCAGTTTATTACAGCACATTTTCCGATAACAGTACCCTCACCTATTAACACATCATCAGATATAACTGCGGATGGGTCAATGATTACAGGAAGGTTAAAGCCAATAGATTTAATTTTATTATAAAGTGTTTCTCGAATATTTCCCTTACCAAGGTAGCCTATACCGATAACCACATTTGTCACACCTTGATTATAATATTCCTCTAAAACCTCATCAGTTCCGAGATACGGTAGTGAACATTTATAGTCATTGATATCTGTATAACCTACTATTTCATATTTACCTGAACGTTTAATCATATCGGCAACACTTTTTCCGTGTCCGCCAAATCCGACTATAATTATTTTATCCATATAATCACTCTTCTTCGATATTAAGTCTTTTTTTCATCCTGTTCATTTCGCTGAATTCTCCCATATCAAGGAAGGAGTCTTCGCTTATTGGGTACATTCCAACCGTTCCGCCTTCGTTGATTACTTTCTCTACAAGATGAGTCATATGGAAGAAGGTATCTTTAGGGATTTGTTTAAGAGTATCAGGATTAACAATGTACATTCCTGTATTAATTAAGTAGGATAGCTTGGGTTTTTCTTCAAGTGCGGTAATCTTACCGCTGGAATTTGAAATAATAGTTCCGTATGGAACAGTTATGTTCTTTACCGATGAAACAATGGTAATATCATTCTTTGAGGTTTTGTGATAGTTGTATACATCACTATAGTCGGCGATTATAAGAGTATCGCAGTTGGTGACAAAGACAGGCTTGGTGAAGTCTTCATTTATTAATGTTATACTTCCGCCTGTACCTAAAGGCTTGTTTTCTTCGATAAAATTTATGTTATAATCAGGACTGTTAAGTTCAGCAAAATATGAGCGAATCATTGATTTTTTGTAATTAACTGTAATGTAAAAATCATTGATTTTGTATTCGTTAAACTTGCTGATTATTCGCTCTAATATGGGTGTGTCCCCGATTGGTATCAATGGCTTGGGAAGTATTTTTGTGTACGGATATAGTCTTGTACCCTTGCCTCCTGCCATAATAATAACCGGAACTGAAGATAAATCGGTTCTAACCTTTTTTGAGTTAGAGATGAGGTCATTGGCAAAAATTATATCCAGTATACAATGGTTAGAGTCTACTACAGGAATTGCTGTAACACCTTTTGCAGAATAGATTTCGTTTGCCTTGTCAATATTACTTTCATTAATAAAAAGAGGGTTGCAATTCATTGCACCGGAGACATTGGAATTAATATTTCCGGTTTTTATAAGCCATCTGCGTATATCTCCGTCAGTAATACATCCGACTAATGAATTATTGTCGTCAGTAATGAAAAGAATTCCTTTGGCATTATTATCTATTTTTTCCATTACATCAACTAATGACATATTGATGGATCCGATAAAATTATGTAAATCAGATTTTTTCACAAGAAAGCTCCTTTAAGACATCGATGATTGTTTTTGACACGTAATCAATTTCATCATTTGTTATACAAGTGCTGCAAGGAATGTTAAGTATATGCTCAGAGTAATAAATCGCTTTGTCTAGCCTATATGTGTAACAGTTTTTATAGGGAATTTGTTCATTAATAAGTCCCCATATCGCACGAGTCTGGACACCTTTACTTTCAAGCATAGATATAATATCCCGCATTGAAGATTTGACAAGGTCTCTGTTAATTATCAGTGAGTAAAACCATTTGTTGGAATATACATTGTCGCTGAAGGGTTTTAATGTAGCATATTTGCAATCTTCAAATTGTTTTTTATACAGCTCGTAGTTATCGTTTTTTCGTTTAATAAATTCCGGCAGTAGTTCCATTTGTGCAACGCCTAAGGCTGCCTGGATGTTTGTCATTCGATAATTATAACCGATTTCATTATGAATATAAAAGTGAGGGTCATCCTTTGCCTGAGTGGATAAGTATCTTAAATGTTCTACGTCCTCTTCGGTTTTTGCGGTAACTGCACCGCCACCGCCGGTAGTAATGATTTTATTACCGTTGAAAGAGAACGCACCGAAATCACCTATTGTTCCGGCAAACATACCCTTATATTTACCTGTTACAAAACGAGAACCTAATGCTTCTGTTGCGTCTTCGATAACTTTTAGGTTGTATTTATTTGCAATTGCCATTATTTCTTCCATATTTGCAAGGTTGCCAAAGATATGAACTACAACGATAGCCTTTACAGGTTTATTATTAAAATATAAAACGTTATCTTTGAATGTACATTTATTCTGACAGAACTCTTCAATTTTTATCGGGTCTATACAGAGTGTATCATCACAATCAATAAAAACAGGTTCAGCAAACTGATACATTATAGGGTTTACGGCAGCAATAAATGTTAAGGGTGATACAAGAACCACATCCCCGTTTGATACACCAGACAATATTAAAGAAAGATGCAAAGCAGAAGTTCCGCTTTGACAGGCTGCCACACTATGGGTGTTAAGAAAATCAGCAAGTTGTTTTTCCAGTGTGTTTATGTAAGCTCCACCGGTAGAAACCCAGCCTTGATCTATTGCATCATCAACATATTTTCTTTCGTTACCTTCAAAATTAGGTATGGATAACGGGATGAATCTTTCCATAATTACCTCTCCTGGTAAATCACATAATTGAATCTAAGGATTTCTCTTTTTCAATATGTTCAAAATTAGATAAATAGTCACCTATGATTTTTACTACTTTTTCTTTTGTGGTGTTGTTATTAGTGAATATATCGTTTAATTGATTATATACTGAATTTACAGCTTCGTTATCAGGAATAGCTTTATTAATAATTGCACCCAAAGAAGAGAACCTCTCCAAATCAATTTCTTCTGAATCTGTATAAAACTCCTCGTATGCTTTTTCGCCGGAGGTTTTTGATTCGGAAAAGTGAACAGGGTAATTTGTACTTCCCTGTTTTAGTAAATCTGACATTGAAATTGCTTCTTCGTCGGACTCACATAGCAAGGGAGTGTATCCGTGTGCCTTAAGAAACTCTACAGCAATTTTGTCAAATGTCATCATTTGAGATTCCGTAAGTTTTGGGAAGAATATTTCTCTGTTGTTACCCAGCATACAAGCCATCATACAAATTTGACCGCTTTCCTCGGGAGAAACAAAGTAACGCTTAATATTAAGAGGAGCACTCAAGGGTTGGAGTTTTGACAATCTTGCGACAAAACCTGCCGGAAGCGAACCGTTAGAAAATGCAACGTTTGCAAATCTGGCAGTTTTAACAGGGAATTTGTCAGAATAAGAGAAAATCAAATCCTCCATTATTCTTTTACTTGCACCCATAATGTTTACAGGATTTGCGGCTTTGTCAGTAGATACACAGAAATATACCAAAGGCGGATACTCACATAATAAATCCAGCAGTCCTCTTGCATGTAAAACATTGTTCTGTATCAAAGCTTCTACTGAATAAATATCTTTTTCGCTTCTGACATGCTTGTGGGCAGAGAAATTAGCTACATAGTCGAATCCGTTGTTAGAGATAAACATCTTAGTAAATACATCAGATGCAAAGTCCATAGGATATGTAATAAAATCCTCGGGTACGAACATACCCTTTGTGCTTCGTAAATCTCGGGTTAATTCAGCCAGTGCGTTTTCGTTAATGTCTACAACAACAAGCTTAGAAGGCCGGAATTTAAGGATAGCCTTAATGAACGAGCTACCTATACTTCCGGCACCGCCGATGACAAGAAAACTTTTATTTTTTATTTTTTCTGAGAGGATGTTATGATGATTGTTTATATCATTAGTAAACATACTCTCTTTTCTGTTTAATACCTTGTCGTAGATAAAATAATCTAAATTAAACATTAAATCAGTTCCTTTAACTTGTTGATTAATTTCTTACTGTATTTTTTATAATTATGATATGAACTGCGTTTTTCGTTTAGCTGTTCAACCAGATGTGTATTTTTGGATATAAACGGAAGTTTTGTTATATTGACATAATTGTTTACAAAGAAGAAAAAAGAAATACAGTTTCTATGAAGCTTAGAAAGGAATTTGGAGTTAACTGATAAAGGGGGCATTGTGTAATTACTCTTCAAAATCTTTTCTAAATAATCACAGAAGATGGTGTAATTAGTACCACAAGGATTTGTTCCGTAAAAATACTCAATCTTATCCTTACTGATGGGAAATGCAATCTTTTCTTTTCTGTTTACAAAGTTGAGAAAATCATCATAGGTTGTTTCTGATGCACAATCATAGAAGATTTCACAATCAGCATTATGCGGTATGGTATAAGGCCTTAAAACGGCACAATCCTTGTTCTGGTAATATACATCGGCAATTGAGGTGCTAAACCAGGTTGTGTTATGCTCACACACCTTCACCCATTGTCTGATTGATAATGATGATATTACTTTGAAATTTGAATATTGGTTAGATAGATTTATTAAATTATCGTTTTTTAGTTCAGTTGGATGCGGTCTGTAGATAAAAACCTTATCGGGATTTTCTTTTGCAAATCTTTCAAACCAACTGATTAATTCTTTTTGTGAGTTAGTGGAGATTTCTACAAATTCTTTCAAGAAAGGAAATCTCTCTATATATGAGTTACGCTCTTCAGGTGTCATAGATGGATGAGTAAAGCTTGAAATAAACAAAACCCAATCTTTATCACAATCAAGACCGAATTGAGAAGCTATCTCATCCTTGGTGTAATAAACATCTAAAAATTTTTCGGCATTAAAATCTATATTGATATTTCCAACGGTAAAAATGTTTTCCTCCGGAATACCTGCAGAAATAAAGCGTTCTTTGGTAGCATTACCCCAAGCTAAATGATATCCATATTTACAGCTTTCCTTTGGCATATGGTAATTGTTTTGCACAAAGTTTTCTGATAGAACCTGTTCGCTCTGTAAGTTAACAACCTTTAACTTACCCTTATTATTATCGTTAATAAAATTGTGCAAAAATTCTTCACCATAAAGCCAAGGAAGAATTATCATTTTAGGGTTATGTGCAAAGTGTGTTCCGGAATTACATATTCTGTTATAACGCTGAATAGCAACCGAATACCCACGTTTTCCCATTTCAGCTTTAATTAGACATGCGGCATCTAATTCGCGATTTTCTACCTCGGTATATATTAATATATCCATTAATCTTTTCTCCTGTGGATTATATTATTAATTAAGTTCTTGACATATTTGAATTCGTTTGTTTTGCGGAAAATAAGTATGTTAATCAAATTAGGAACTAATATACAAACTAAAATTTTAGCACAGAACCAAACTATTCCGCTTCCCATAAAAGATATAATAATATATGTAATCGTACCGGTGATAAAAGTAACAATAAGATATCTTAAAAACAGCAAGTAATAGGATTTGGGGCTTTCCTTAAAGTATTTTTTGTAAACAATGTTTGTTCTGAAAATAAAGTATATCAAACTGCCTAAAATTGTACCAAAATACACACCAATAAGTCCTGCATGTGAATCAGGGTAGAAATAGTTCAAAATAAATACTGCAGCAACGGATACAACAATATTTACTATTGCAGCAAGTGCAGAGGTAAACTTATCTTTTTTGAATAAACCTAATACAGTGTAAATATTAGCTATTGGCTGATAGAAACTATAAATAAATAGATTAATACAGATAACTAATACAATGGAGGTTGATAATAAAAACTCCTCACCTAACCAAATCTCAATAAACGGAGATAAAAGACAGAACAATGAAATGCAAGTGAAATTTAGTATAGAATAATATATGTAACTTAATCTTCTAAGGTTTTCTTTTACAGGCTCAAGGTTGTCCTTTACAGTGTTTACCAAATTTCCGATACTTGATTGTATTGAAGATGCACACTGCATAAATACATTGTTTACAACGTTTACTATAAGATTATAGTTTGCCAGAAATCCGACAGAATTTACACCCATAAAGGAAGAAATAACGATTCCGTCTGTGGAGGAGTAGACATAGTTGCAGAATTTGTGTATCAATATATACTTTATATCAACTACCATATCTTTTGCAGTTTCTTTAATTGTCTTTTTGTCAGTGGATGCATATTTCTTTAGATAGGGATAGGTTTTATTACATTTAATTGAAATTGCTAAGTTGCCAAAAACTACTCGGAGCGTATTAATGATAAGTACAAGCATATAACTGCCGGTTAATTTTAACACAATAATTTTTGCAATAAACACTATGATATTAAATAATGTATCAATCAAAAGAGTAACATATTGCTGTTGGTCGGCTACTAACAAAGAGCGCTTATATGCAAAGAAATATGATGCTATGGTTGATGACATATATAGAAAATAGCATACAGTTAATTCTAAATTACTGCTGACAGGAGGCTCGTTTACGATAAGGGGCAGAAAAAAAGATATAATAATGCCAAGAATAATAACGGCAAAAGCCACATACCTGTAGAATTTTTTATACACATTCATCAGAAGTCCGATGGTTTTGTGATCATCCTCTGCCAATGGTTTATAAAGTCTATAGGTAATTGCGGGTCCTATTCCTAATTCAACAAGACCTAATAGGGATAAAATATTAGCAAAAACCGAATCAAGACCAACATATCCAACACCAAGTGTTTCAAGAAAAACTTTTCTTAAAAACAAACCTATAAGTGTAACAACAATATAATAGATAAAGGTAATTATCACATTGTATATCGATCGTTTGGTTCTCATATTATCAACCTCATAAAATATAAGATAAAGCTTTATAGTGTTTACCTAAAATTAAATTAATTGTGATTTTAAGCTTCATAGCAGAAAGAAAAGATTTAGATTCGATGCTTATCCAATGCTTGGCAGCTTTTTTCAAAGTGGTTTTATTAATCTGTTTATATAAATCACAGGTGTTTGTATATTTTGCAAAATCAATTAATTGCAATTTTGAAGCGTCTTCCCTTTTAGAAAGAGTTAATCCGCTAATAACACACATCCAATGAAGCTCTGAAATGATAAACTCAAGTTCGTTCTGACGGTTTATAGAGCAGAGATATTTATAAAAACATTCACATACATTATATTGTTGATAGCATCTGTCTGCTTTTTTTGTTCTTGTTAAGGAATCTATGTTATCCTCGTAATAATAAAGCGAATTGGAATCAATAGATATAGAAGAAGCATTTGTATAAAAACACAAATTGAACAATAGGTCCTCTGCAAAATTATATTTTGTATCGAATCTGAGTGTTCCGATAGCTTTTCTCGAATATAATTTTCCGGTAACTACATAATATAATCTATTGTTAAAAACATAATCGTCAAAAAAAGACTGAATATCAGTAATAGAAATATTATCTACGTTGATAGTTGAGGTCAATTGAGGACCGGAGTTGCTGACTCTCTCTCCAATTGCTACATCAGAGTTGTAGGCTGTGATTTTGTTAAATAACAACTCAATAGCATTTTCTGAAATATAATCATCAGAATCAAGAAAATAAAAATAATCTCCCTTAAGGTTATCAAGACATAGGTTTCTCGTTGCTCCTATTCCCTTGTTGCTTTGGTCAATAACCTGTGCCCTTGGCTCGTTTTTGCAGAATTCATTTACAATGCTTAATGTATTATCTGTAGAACCGTCATTTACAATAAGAATGCGTAAATTCTTATATGTTTGGGAAGCTACAGATTTTAGACATCGGGATATGTATTTTTCTGCATTATAAGCAGGTATTAAAACATCAATTAACGGGAGCATCAGACGCTCATCCTTTCAATAGAGATATTAATCCGTACATTCTTAATCTTAGTAAGATAAATAAAACTTTGTGTTTAATGCTACGAAGGTTAGACAATCTAAAACTTTTTTTGAAGTTATCTTTTTCCATAAGTTTTTGGAAAAATTCTGATTTTTCTTTCCTTGTTAAAGGAGAAGATGTTGAAAAATAGTTATTAACAAGATAAAGAGACCATTTAATTATTGTGTTATTAAAATTAACAGAACAGTCCACACCGCTTTTAGCTAACAAACCTATATATTCAGCGAAAATCTTCTCGAGTAATTCGATTTGTTCAAAAGCATTGGGGATGAATTTGTTTGTAACGGATTCAATATAATAACAGTAATTGTACAATTCTTCTTTAACAAATGATATACTATCTGCCTGTAAAAAAGCTTCTATATTAAAAATTGTATCTTCCTGTAGTTTGATATAATCTCTGAATGCAATGTTTTTTATGAGTTGTGCATTGTATATGCATACCCAACAACTGCCGATTAAGGACCTTTGACCATTGCTTCCTATTAACAAAGGAATGTAGTCGTTAATAATTTTGGATTTATCATATGTGTCAGCCTCAAAGGGTAGTGAATGTTTTGAAACCGTGCTTTCCGTGACTGTATTATATCCGCAAACGCATATATCTGTTGAGTGCTTGATTATAGAATCAAGCATTTTTTCATACATATCTGATTCGATGTAATCATCGCTGTCAACAAAAGTTATGTAGTCGCCTTTTGCTAAAGAAATACCCTTGTTTCTTGTATGGCTAACGCCGGAATTCTCCTGATTAACGTATACGATGCGGGAATCCTTTGCGGCGAGTTCCTCACATATACTATGGGTATTATCCTTGGAACCATCGTTAATAACAATAATTTCCAGATTGGTGTATGTTTGGTTAGAAACAGATGCGACACATCTTTCAATTGATTTTTCGCAATTATAAGCCGGAATGATTACACTTAAAAGCATATGCTCTCCTTATTCTACAAAACCTATTCTGTCTTCAAGTATTTCTGACATTTTTAACTTTTGTTCAGAGGTTAAGTTTTTGTTCCTTAATGTATAGGATTCGTCAAATACATTATCGGTTTCCATTAAATTTTTGCATTTTGTAATATAATCCTCCAATGTACATATAACCCGAGCAGGGTTACCGGCAGCTACAGTGTTTTCGGGGATGTTATGTGTTACGATGCTACCTGCACCAATAATTGTATTATCACCTATAGTAACTCCGGGCAAAATAATGGATCCGGCACCGATAAAAACATTATTGCCAATCTTTACTTTTGCAATTTTTGTATAACCTAACCATTGTTTTGTACTTGCATCATGAGCAAGTATATGTACACGTGGTGCCAGTGTTACGTTATCTCCGATTGTAATCAACCAACAATGTGACTGGTCAATTAATGTTTTTTCTTGTCTTGAAAAATTTTTACCAACCTTTAATCCTAATTCAATAAGGTCATCAGTTGATACTTCACTTCTCATTCGCATTATAATGGATTTGATGGATTTTTTTAGTGACATTGTTATCCCCTATTTTCTTTTTAAGAATGCAAAACAGTCTACGCCGAAAATTCTGTGAAAAATTCTTGTAACCTTGCTTCGGCGTTTTGCTTTGATGTTAATCCAACTTTTATTATACCAGTGAATAGAAATCGTATTATCAGTCTTTTTTAATGTACCGGTAGGATCGTCAAAGGGATTGAGAAAATCAATAGGTAAAATCAAAACTTTGTCTATAATTTGCATTGTACCGTCTTGTTTTAACCCTTTTTTTAGCAGTGGTCTTGTATTAAGTTCAGGACATGCACTCAATGTGTAGGAACCGTCGTCGCCGGGACGTAACGCATCATAGATGTTTAGCATTTCAGAAACAATCGTATGATTAGGGATAGCGCCAAATCCATGACCTGTATTGATATACTTTAATGTCTCAAATCCAAAAAAGGCTTCGTTTGTTAGCAGACTGTCGTAACTGTTTATAAGTTCTACATCGGTGTCTAAATATATACCACCATATTTTTTGATTACATAAAGTCTGATATAGTCGCTTAAAAAAGCCCATTTTTTCTTTTCGTAACAATAGGATGTGTATTCATTAATGTGAACATCAAAGTTAGTTTCGTTCCATTCAATAATTTCGTAATCAGGGCAAAACTTCTTCCAACTTTCAATACACTTTATAGCTAATTTATCCTTTTCGTTATTGCCAAACCAACAGTAATGTATTATCTTTGGAATCATAAAATCACCATTAACATTTAAGTATATTTATATACTTATATATGATACCATTAACGATATTTTGTGTCAACATATCATAACAAGTTGTATTAAGTGTTTCTGCCGAATTCTTCAAGAATAAGACCCTTGTTATGGTCAAGAGCCCAGTCGATACTCCATTCACTTGTGAAAAGTAACAGATGGTTACCCTTAAGGTCCTGGATTCGCTTTGTATCTGAGGCTAAATCCAGAGTTTTGGGGTCAAGGTCATCGTTACCAATCCAGCGGATAAACTGGTATGGCAAGGAGTTCATTATAATATCAACGTTGTATTCGTTTTCGAGTCTGTGCTTGAGAACGTCAAACTGCAGTGTACCTACAACGCCGACGATAACTTCTTCCATACCGGCATCCAGTTCCTGGAAAATCTGGATTGCACCTTCCTGTGCAATCTGTGATGTACCTTTTATGAACTGCTTACGCTTCATGGTATCTTTCTGTCTGACTAATGCAAAATGCTCAGGTGCAAATGTGGGAATACCTTTGAACTTAATCTTGTGTCCCAAAGAGCAGACAGTATCACCGATTGAAAATATACCCGGGTCAAATATGCCGATAATGTCACCGGCGTAGGCTTCTTCTATCATTTCTCTGTCAGATGCCATCATCTGCTGTGGCTGAGAAAGCTTGATTTTTCGACCTGCCTGAACATGGGTAACTTCCATATCCTTTTGGAATTTACCGGAGCAAATTCGCATAAATGCAATTCTGTCGCGATGCATTTTATTCATATTAGCTTGAATTTTGAACACAAAAGCAGACATATAATCGGAATCGGGCTCAACTATACCCTTGTCGGTTTCTCTGGGAAGCGGAGAGGTTGTGAACTCAAGGAAGTCCTTAAGAAATGGCTCTACACCGAAATTGTTAAGTGCCGAACCAAAAAATACAGGTGTGAGCTTACCTTCTCTTACAAGGTCAAGGTTGAGCTCGTCCCCTGCTCCCTCTAAAAGCTCTATGTCAGAAAGGAAGTCGTCGATCATATATTTGCCGACAGTATCTGTAATCTCGGGACTGTCAAGAGAAACTATCTTTTCCTCTACTTCCTTCTGACCGTTGTTTGCGGTATAGGCAAGAACACTCTTGCTTTTTCTGTCGTATACACCCTTGAAATCTCTACCGGAGCCAATAGGCCAATTGACAGGACAGGTGTTGATTCCGAGAACCTGCTCGATTTCATCCAAAAGATCAAAGGGGTTCTTAGCTTCGTGGTCCATCTTATTGATAAAAGTAATGATGGGAATGTTGCGCATAACACAGACCTTAAAAAGCTTGATGGTCTGTCTCTCAACACCCTTTGATGCATCGATTACCATTACTGCCGAGTCAGCAGCCATAAGGGTACGATAAGTATCCTCTGAGAAGTCTTGGTGACCGGGGGTATCGAGAATGTTTATACAGTATCCGTTATATTTGAACTGTAAAACAGAAGATGTGACAGAAATACCTCTTTGCTTTTCAATTTCCATCCAGTCAGAAACTGCATGTTTTGCGGTACGCTTACCCTTAACAGAACCGGCAAGATTAATAGCTCCACCGTAAAGAAGAAGCTTTTCTGTAAGTGTAGTTTTACCTGCGTCGGGATGGGAAATAATGGCGAATGTACGCCTTTTTTCAATTTGATTTTTAATGCTGCTCACACTATTACTCCAATGCATTTTATTCTAACTATATATTATACTTTTTGCTCAATAATATGTCAAGATATGTCAGAGATAGATAACATCTTTACTTTATGCTGATAAAGAGTACTAAATATTTTTACATATGCTTGACAATTTTTATGTAATTTGTTAAAATACTTTTGCAATAAAGATCTTTCCTATTTTTCATATACCTTCCAAAATTGAGGCAGAGACCTGACGGTTTCTGCCTCAACCCTTTTCATAAATCAGAGGTGAATTTAATGAGCAATATGGGACTATATATTCATATACCCTTCTGTATAAAAAAGTGTAATTACTGTGACTTTTACAGTCTTAGTGCAAATGAAAATATGTATGATGAATATGTATCTGACTTGCTGGATAATATAAAATATTGGTCAAATAAGCTTAAAAACAGAACAATTGACAGCGTTTATTTTGGCGGTGGAACCCCAAGTGTTTTTGGAACAGAAAGATTGCTTAGGATATTATCTGCTGTTTCTGAAGGCTTTAATTTGTCCGATGATACAGAGATAACAATTGAATTTAACCCTGCAAGTAATATTAAACTTGATTTTAATTTGTTGAGAAAATATTCTGTTAACAGAATATCTATGGGACTGCAGAGCTCCTCTGACGAGGAGTTGAAGCTTTTAGGAAGAGCACACACTTTGGCTGATGCAGAAATTACAATTGAAAAAATCAAATCTGCTGGATTTGATAATTTTTCTCTTGATGTAATGCTGGGTATTCCCTTGCAGACTATAGAATCGCTTAAAAACACCCTTGATTTTTGTATTAAATCCAACGCAAAACACATCAGCACATATATGCTGAAAATAGAGAAAAACACAGCCTTTTATTATAATAGGGATAATCTTCACTTTGCTGATGATGACTTACAGGCTGATATGTATGAATTTACAAGTAACTATTTAATTAAAAACGGCTTCAGACACTATGAGATATCTAATTTTTGCAAATCCAATCTAACAAGCAGACATAATACTAAATATTGGTTGCTTGATGATTATTTAGGGCTTGGACCATCTGCACATTCTATGATTGACGGCAATCGCTTTTATTATCCAAGAGATATTAAGGACTTTAGCATTGACAACATAGTTTTTGAATCCAAGGGCAAAACACCTGATGAGTATATTATGTTATCCCTAAGAACGGATTATGGACTTAGTTTCACAAAATATAAGGAGCTCTTCGACTGTCAAGTTTCTCCTGAATTTATGAGAGAAGCTCAAAACCTTGAAAAGCTCCGTATGCTTAATATAGATGGGTGTAAGATTGTATTAACCGAAAAAGGATACTTAGTATCCAATGCAGTTATATCCAGATTGCTCAGTACAGGAATCTGATAAACTTAATATTATAAAAGTCTGCAGCGGTAATATCGTTGGTACCGATTTCATTCAGCAGAATGTAATTTGCACCTACACCAAGCAAAAATCCGTCCTTGGTAACTAACTCATTGTTGCCGATTAAGAAATCCACCTGTACTCTTCTGCCTATTTGTGTTCGAATGAAACCATTGAGATACTGGATGCTCTCGGCGGTTACAGGAAACGGTCTGCTAAAATCTGTTATTTGCTGAGATAAATCATTTTGAGATGTTGAGTATACAGGTAACTCTGCTGATGCTGAATTCCCTGTATTTTGTGGCATTATGATAGATGAAATATCGTTTGCACCTGTACCAATTGTTGTTGCCGGTGTTGACATATTATCGCTGATTTGAGGGGTAGCAGGTAAACCCTGTGGCGATGTGTTTATCGGAGTGTTGGTGTTACCTTGCAGTGCCAGATTATAGGATGCGATTTGTTCTAATGACGGTAAATTTGAGTAGTATAGTTCATTTGGGTCGTCCTCGTTATATTTTGCCGGTGGTATGCCGTAAATTTTAAGTAAATCATAACTATTATCCATTAATAAGACTCCTCATTTAAGTATTTGCATAAGCATTAGTTGGTGAATAAAAGCAATGTTCCCCTACCCTGTTATATATTACTCCTACATTTGATGGGAAATATCTGGGACAATTCGGATTATATGGATTAAAGAAGAAAAGTGAATTACCTACAGAACTGGCAGTATTTCCTGACAGAGCCCAGTCAGCTATCTCATAATGTTCATCGGTCGGTGTCATATTATACACATTTTGGGAGTTATACTGTCCGCCGACAAACTCTTTCATACATACAAACTGACAGGTTTGGGTAATTATGGCTCTAACATCTCCTCCGTTACTTACTCTGCCGAATTCTCCGATATTAGAGTTTGCTCTGTTTATTATTACGGATGCTACGGCTCTCATTCCGTCCGTACCCTCTCCTCCTGCTTCGCATTGAATCAGTCTGGCAAACAACTCTCTGGTATCAATTGCCATAATCTCACCTCTTTACATACTAATTTATACTATGAAAGAATCTTGTCTTTGTTACATATTTTATGTTTAATTGTCTTGACTTTTTACCGCGGTATTAGTAAAATTAAGAAGTCAATTTTATACGGAGACGTATCGAAGTGGTCATAACGGGGCTGACTCGAAATGCTCCGTAGCTTAGGCGGTTTCGTCCGCACAAAACCCTTGATTCATCGGGGTTTTAAAACATTAAAATCGAATATTTTTTCCTGTTCTCTCCTGTAGTTCTCTCCAAATCGTTTTTGAACGAGAAAACTACCGTTTAGAAGATACACGGAGAGTTGTCCGAGAGGTCGAAGGTGCGACACTCGAAATCTTCTTCGCCAAACGGAAGTCAATCTTCCAAAAAACCTTTA